>CALQIY020000132.1 GCA_943330755.2 Opitutus sp. GAS368 | reverse complement strand
TTCTGCATCCTCTCCGCGCGCTCGACTCGCCGCCGGTATCCCGGCCGTGCACAGCAGCATCTATTGGCGCATCGGCTTTTCCGTCGGCGACCAAGTCGTCCTGATCGAACTCCCCAAAGGTAACGGCACCGAAGCCACCCTCATCTTGCGCGACATCGAGATGGGCCGGGCCCGTCAGTATGCGCGCGTCGACCAGGTGGCCTGTCCGGCGGACTTCGCTCCGGCCGGTGGCCTCTCGGGCGACCGCGAGACCGCGAATGCGCAGGCTGCGGCGGAGTTTCTCCGTCGGGCGGGCGTCAAGGAGGTCTACGGGGACCGCACCCTTCCGCTCATCTTCGTCGATTGCGCGCGCCAAGCCGGCATCGCGGTCGAATGCGAACCCGACCGTTGGGTGAATGAACGCCGACAGAAGACCCCGGAAGAAATCGCGCACCTCCGTGAAGCCCAGCGCGTCACCGAAGGCGCCATCCAACTCGCTTGCCGCCTCATCGCGCGCGCCTCGGCGCGGGCTGACGGCGTCCTCATGCATGAAGGTGCGCCCTTGACCTCGGAGCGCGTGCGTGCGGCCGTGGACCACTGGCTCTTGGATCAAGGCTACAGCAATCCCATGTCGATCATCGCCGGCGGCCCGGGGGCGTCCGATTGCCATTTCTATGGCTATGGCGAGTTGCGCACCGGCCAGCCCGTCATCGTCGACATCTTCCCGCGGAACCGTGCCAGCAAGTACAACGGCGACTGCACCCGGACCGTCGTCCATGGCGACATCCCCGCGGAAGTCGTGCGCATGCACGCTGCGGTGCGGGCGGCCAAGGCCGCCGCTGAGAAAGTCATCAAAGTCGGTGCCACCGGTGAAGCCGTGCACCGCGCCACCATGGCCTCGATGATTGCCTCGGGTTATGCCTTCGGACTCCCCAAAGCGGATACCCCGGCGTCCTATTGCGCGATGACCCACGGCACCGGACATGGCATCGGCATCGACGTGCATGAACCCCCGTTGCTCGACATCAAGGGCCCCGCGCTCTTGGCGGGCGAAGCCCTGACCGTTGAGCCGGGCCTGTACCGTCAGGACCTCGGTGGTGTGCGCATCGAGGATATGGTCATCGTCACGCAGGACGGGTTCGAGAACCTGAACAACCTTCCGGACGGCTTGGATTGGAAGTAGGCGCGTGGCGGAGCCTGCGCCTGAGAGTTGTGGGGTGCGGGGTGTGGGTTGAGAGTCCTAGCAATCCAAAGGTGCAAATCGGCCGGAGGCCTGTGGAAAGGTGAGCGTGGCCTATGGCCACGAGGGGACACGTTGACAATGGGACATGGGGACAAGGGGGAATCAGAGGACAGAGGGCGGAGGGTTGAATCGTTGGATGGTTGATTGGTTGAATGGAGGGCGGTCGCTGCGCGACCGTTGTGTGGGCATTGTTTGAGGTAGGGATAGCACTGCGTGCTATCCTAGGGGCAACTAAGGTAGGGGCGTGGCTTCGCCGCGCCCTTGTTTGGATAGGAGGTCAAGGCGGAGCCTTGCCCCTACCCGCGAACGGGGTGCGCGAGAGGCAACTAGGTTGGCACGCAGTGCCAACCCTACCTGAGAGACAGGAGGCAATGGGGGACCGGGGAGCGGGAAGATGGTGGGCGAGCGGACGCGACGCAGTCGCGCCCCTACCTAAAGGCAGAGCGAAACGGGGGACCGGGAACCGGAAAGTTGGTGGGCGGGCGGAGCCCGCGGCACCACCGAGACCCGCAACCCTCAACCCGATGCCCTTAACTTTTGCGTTCATTGTTAAGCCCACCCTGCATTCCCATTGGCATCTCCCGGACTTGTGGTAGGGTGGGGCATGCGTTGCTTACCCCTGCTGGCGTTGATGGTTGGTTCCGTGGCTTCGGCCCAGGAAGAACCCAAGTGGCTACCGTTGTTCAACGGCAAGGACCTCTCGGGCTGGACCCCGAAGATCGCGAACCAACCGTTGGGTGAGAACTATGCGAACACCTTCCGCGTCGAGGACGGCATGATCAAGGTTTCGTATGATGCCTACCCGAAGTTCGACCTGAAGTTCGGGCATCTCTTCACGAACCTCGCGTATTCCCGTTATGTGTTGCGGATGGAGTACCGCTTCTTCGGCAAGATGATGTCCGACGCTCCGAAGTACGTGAACCTCAACAGCGGCGTCATGCTGCATGCGCAGCCCCCGCAGAGCATGCGATTCGACCAAGGCTTCCCCTCCAGCTTGGAGTTCCAGTTCCTGGCCGACGAAGGCAAAGGCGCTCGACCCACTGCGGCCGTCTGCACCCCGGGGACCAACCTGGAGTTCGGCGGTAAAGTCGTCACCCAGCACATCATCCAATCCACCGCACCGACCTTTGCGCCGGAGCAGTGGGTGCAGATCGAGGCGGAAGTGCGCGGCAACGAGGAGATCATCCATCGCGTCAACGGCGTGGAAGTCCTCCGGTACCAGCGTCCCCAGCTCGACCCGCGAAACCATGTTTCGCCCGCCACCGATCAACTCGACGCCGGTGCGGAGCTCATGCTGAGTTCGGGGCACATCGCCTTGCAGGCCGAAGGCCAGCCCGTCTGGTTCCGCAAGATCGAGATCCGTCGGTTAGCCGCGCCCGCAGCGGTGCCGTTGTCTGCACCCGCGGCGAAGTAGGGGCGTGGCGGAAGAGAGAGTTGAATGGTTGGATGGTTGATTGGTTGAATGGAGGGCGGTCGCGGCGCGACCGTTGTGTGGGTATTGTTTCAGGTAGGGACGCGCAGCGAAGCAGCGAGGGGACAGGTTGACATGGGGACACGGGGACAAGGGGTTGTGTCGCCGCTTCGCGGCGTGGCATTGTTTGAGGTAGGGATAGAACTGCGTGCTATCCTAGACGCAACTAAGGTAGGGGCGTGGCTTCGCCGCGCCCTTGTTCGGATAGGAGGGCAAGGTCCAGCCTTGCCCCTACCCGCGAGCGGAGCCCGCGAGAGGTAACTAGGACAGCACGTGGTGCTGTCCCTACCCAGCATGAGCGAAGCTCATGAGTGGACTAGTTGGCTAGGTGACAAGGGGACACGGGGCGATTACAGAAAGGAAAAGGGGACCGGGATGTTGGCAGGCGGCCAAAGGCCGCAGCACAACCCCTTGTCCCCTTGTCACCATGCCCACGTGTCCCCTACAAAACAGTGCCGTCACTACCTCTCTCCCAAGCCCTTGTCTCGTTCGATCATGAAAGCATCGAAGCGAAGGCAGAGCTCTTCGTGGGTCGCGAGAGGGATGCCATGGTCGAGTACTTGCCGCATGGCCGTGTGGTAACGATCGGCCAGGTCGGGCATTAGTTTGATGGCGCGCATCAACTGGCGCTCCGTCAACTTCGCGTCCTCGAGCGGGAGATCGACGCTGATGCGGATTTCGCCGTCCTGGATATCCATCTCCAAGTGGGCCAATTTCGTTTCCCAGTTGATTTGGTTGATCGTGCGCTGGACCGCCGCCAGTTTTTCCGGGAATTGGGCGGGGGGAAGCACGTAGGTGCCGTAGGCTTGGACGCGGAGCGTCTCGCCGTCGTCTTCGGGCCAGATGGCCATATGCAGGCAGTTGTCACCTTCGCGGTCTTCGTAGAGGTCGGTCTCGAAACCCGTGCGGATGCGGTCTTCGCGGCGGCCATAGCGAATCTTCGCGGCGTCGAGGAGGGAGCAGATTTCGTCGAGGGAGGTGGACATGGGAGGGTCGGGGGAGAGTCGGAGAAGGGTCGGGGGAGAGTCGGAGAGGGTCGTGGGGAGAGTCGGGGGAGGTATGGCGGTTAGATTATCGATGCTGTACTCGACGCATTCCTCGACGCAGCCATCGACCCAGCAATCGACCCCGCCCTCGACTCATCGCTCGATTCCGCCCTCATCCCTTCAACTCCTTGAGGGCGTCGCGGATGAAGACGGCGACCTTGTGGTCGGCATCGACGAACTTCTCGAAGAGCGAGAGCGCTCGTTGGTATTCGTGGATCGCCTCGGTCGTGTAGCCCATCTTCTGGTACATCAGGCCGAGGTTCTTGATAAGGAAGGCGCTGTTCTCGTCGTCGGCCGTTTCCAGCCCGCGCCGGAGATTGGCTTCCGCCTTCGGGAATTCCTCGAGATGCACCTGCACGTACCCCAGGTTGTTGAGGTAGCGTTCGCGTCCGCGGTCGTCGGAGAACTCGGGGTGGTCGGTCGCTGCGACCATTTCCGTGAGCACCGTTTCGGCTTCGGCGTAGCGTTCGGCCGGGATGAGCAGGTTCACCAGCGATTGCCGCATGCCCAGCGTATCCTCGTGATGGGGCTCGCGGACGCGGAGGATCTGCATGATCGCCTTCCGCTGGCGGCGTTCGGCGCGCGCCGTTTTGCCGAGCTTCTGGTCGTTTTCGGCCGCGGCCTCGAGGATGAACGCGTGGTCGCGGGCCGGACTGGACAGGCTGGCCTGATAGATGGCTTCGCCGTACCAGTGTTCGGCTTCCGCATGGCGCTTTTGCTTATGGTATTCCGTGGCGAGCTTGTAGAGCATATGGCGCGTGATCGACGTCGTCGGCTGGGACCGATGGGCCAGGACCGGGAGCGCGTGTTCGAGCAAGGCGATCGCTTCCTGCGTCCGTTTGAGCGCGAAGAACGACCGGGCCAGGTTGGCCGCGAGGCGTGAGCCGGAGATCGACGGGTAGCTCCGGCTATGGGCGCAGAGGCGTAGCCCGCGTTCGAAGACCGGGACGGCGTCGGCGGGGCGTCGGTGCTCATTCAGGAAATCTCCGAAGTAGAGCAACGTCGCACGGAGGATCGGCTGATGTTTCTCATCCGTCTCCTCGCACAGGTCGATGGCTTCTTGGTAGACCTCTTCCGCTTCGGTGGGGCGGTCGTAACTGGCGTGGCAGAGCGCGACATCTTGGAGGGCGTCGACAATCTCAGGGACGTCGCCATTGCCTTGGCGGATGCGGACACGTCGTTCGAGTACGGCGAGTTCCTCGGTTGGCTCGCGGAGGGCGGCGTAGAAGCTGGCCAAACGATAGCAGGCTTGGTCGACCTCCGCGCTATAGGCACCGAGGTGCTTCTCGGCGTAGGCGAGGGCCTGGATGTATTCGGCCCGGGCCAGCTCCATCTCGTTTGCGTCCCGGTGTTTCTGCGCGGAAGCAAGACGGTCCTGAAATTCGGCCAAATGCTGCTCTTTACTCGGCTTCGACATGCTGACAGTTGTTAATATGCTAACAGTGACTGTCAACTATTTTAGGGGGGGAGGGGGAAGTAAAGGCCGTGCAAAAGTGAATGAGAGGACAGAGGACGGAGAGTTGGATGGTTGATTGGTTGATTCGTTGAATGGAGGGCGGTCGCTGCGCGACCGTTGTGTGGGCATTGTTTCAGGTAGGGACGCGCAGCGAAGCAGCGAGGGGACAGCTTGACATGGGGACAAGGGGGCAAGGGGTTGTGTCGCCGCTTCGCGGCGTGGCATTGTTTGAGGTAGGGATAGCACTGCGTGCTA
>CALQIY020000131.1 GCA_943330755.2 Opitutus sp. GAS368 | reverse complement strand
CCGGTGCGGCGGATCCACTTCGCTTGCGCGGAGTTGATCTTCCCGACCTGGCCCGCGGCGACGTACTTCATCATCGCCTGCGACTCGGGGCGCGCGCGGTTGTTGAAGTTGAACATCACCTTCTTGCCCGACTTCTGGGACGCGGCGATGATGCCGTTGACTTCCGCGGCGCTGAGGGCCGGCGGCTTTTCGCAGAAGACGTGCTTGCCGGCGGCAAGGCACTGGATCGCGAGGGAGGCGTGGAACTTGTTCGGGACGATGATGCTGACCGCGTCGAGCTCCTGGCATTCGGCGAGCAGGGCGTCGACGGACTCGTAGGCGTGCTTGGCGCCCCACTTGTCGGCGGCCTTGCGGGCCGCACCCGGAGCGGCGTCCGCGATCGCGACGATTTCAGCGCCGGCCTGCTTGAAGCCGGCGGCGTGGTACTGGAGCATGCCGCCTGCCCCGATGATGCCTACTTTGATTGCCATAAATGTGCGGTTCGGGGTCGAGGTTACTTCTTGGCCTTCTGCTTGGCCTTGTCGAAGGCGGCGTCGAACGCGACCTTGTTGGTCGGGAAGGCCAGCTTCTTGACGAAGGCGCAGGATTCGGTGGCGCCATGGAAACGATCCATGCGGCCGTCTTCCCACTCGACGGAGAGCGGGCCGGCGTAGCCGACGTCGTTGAGGGCGACGATGACGTCCTCGAAGCGGATGTCGCCGCGGCCGACGGAGCGGAAGTCCCAGGCGCGACGGGCGTCGCAGAAATCGGTGTGGCCACCGAAGACGCCGACGGTGCCGTCGCCATGGCCCCACCACACGTCCTTCATGTGCGCGTGGTGGATCTGCTTGCCGAAGGTGCGGATGAACTTCACGTAGTCGACGCCTTGGTAGCCGAGGTGGCTGGGGTCGTAGTTGAAGCCGAAGCGCTTGTGGTGGCCGACGGCCTCAAGGGCGCGCTGGGCCGAAGCGATGTCGAAGGCGATTTCGGTCGGGTGGACTTCGAGGGCGAAGAAGACGTCGTGCTTCTCGAAGGCCGCCAGGATCGGCTGCCAGCGCTTGGCGAAGTCATCGTAACCCTTCTGCAGGAAGGCCTGGTTGGTCGGCGGGAAGGCGTACAGCGCGTGCCAGATCGAGGAACCCGTGAAGCCGTTGACGACGACCTTGCCGGAACCCTTCGGCTTCTTGGCCATGTACGCCTTGCCGGCGTTGAAGAACTTGCGGGCGGCTTCGGCGGTCAGCGCCATTTCCTTGGCGGCGCGTTGGCGGACGCCTTCGGGCTTACCATCACCCCACACGTGCGCGGGCAGGATGGACTTGTGGCGTTCGTCGATGTTGTCGCAGGTGGCCTGGCCGACGAGGTGCGAGGAGATGGCCCAGCAACCGAGGTCATGCTCGGCGAGCAGCGCCCAGACGGATTCGATGTAACCCTTTTCCTTCACGGCGCGGGTGACGTCAAAGTGGTCGCCCCAGCAGGCGAGCTCCACGCCTTCGTAGCCCATGGCTTTGACCTTGGGGAGGAGTTCGGCGATCGGGAGGTCGGCCCACTGGCCGGTGAAGAGGGTGACAGGGCGTTGGGACATGGCAGGAGGGATTGGGGACCTATGAGTCAGCCAATCCCTCCGCTTTGTTCAAGCGGGCAATGCAGGAAACCGCTCGAAACCGCTTACTTGGCCAAGGCCTTCGCGAGCTCGGCCTCGAGGGCATCGTAAGCCCCGCGCAGGCTGGCATCAGGCGAGACCTGGCCGGGTGCGGGGGCGCAAAAAACGGCCTCTAAATCAGCCATTTTAGCACCGCAAGCCGCATGGGCCGCCCGTAAGGCCGCACCCAAGGCCGCGGAGTCGGAGACGGCCAAGCGGAGCACCGGGGCCCCAAAGACATCGGCGAAAATCTTGGCGACCGACGGGTTCTCGGAGGCCCCACCGGTCAAGAGGAGGTGCGTCGTCGGCGTACCGACCCAGCGGCTGTGCAGGCGGAGGCTCAGGGCTTGGCCTTCGACCGCGGCGCGCGGCAACGTCGCCGGCGTGGTCGGGGCACCCAAAGCGATCCGACCTGCGGCGCGACGGGGCGTGATCTCGGTCTCCTCCATCGGCAGGAGAGCGGCCCGCGCGGCGGGAGCGGCGTCGACGGCGGCCGAGAAAGCCGCCCAATCAGCCAACCCGCATTCGCGCCGAATCGCCTCGCGCGCGAGCGAACCGTTGCGAACGCAAATCAGGCTCATGCTGCCGCCTTGCGGGTTGCCGAAAGCATGGCCCAGGCCCGCGCCGTCGGTGCGGATGCCTTCGATGGCCGCGAAGAGCGTGTCGCTCGTGCCGAGGCTGATGACGACCTTACCGGGCTTGGAAGCGCCCATGCCGACGAGGCTGGAAGGGTTGTCGCCGGTACCGATGACGACTTGGCAGCGGGGCGAGAAGCCGTAGCGGTTGACGAAGTATGCGGAGATGGCACCGGCCACCGTGGCGCCCGGACGGACCGGCGGCAATTTATCGGCGAGACCAGGCGCGGTGGCGTTCAGCGCCGCGGGCGACCAATCACCCTGGCGGATGTCCATCAGGTTCATGCCGGCCCCATCCCCCGTGTCGATGGCCGCATCCTTGCCGGCCAGGACCGAAGCGAAGAACGAAGAGACCAAGTGGATCCGACGCGTGCGGGCCCAACCCGCCGCATCCGACTTGTAGAAACGACGGATCTGCGGACCCGTGAAGCGCGGCGTCGCCACGCTGCCGGTCAGGTCGCAGACCGCTTGATCGCCCCCCAAGGTGGCCGCGATTTCGGCGCACTCGGCGGTCGTCGAGGAATCCATCCAGATCGGCGAGCTCACGCGTGCGAGCACCGGCTTGAACTTGGCGGCCAACGTCGTGGCGCGGTCGCCATCCGCCAACGCGGCGGCGTAGCCATCGGCGAGGTAGACGCTGCCGTGCTGCTGCCCCGACACCGAAACGGCGTCGACCTTCGACAGGTCCGTCAGTTTGGCCAGTCGCTCGAGCGCGAGCTCGAGGCCGTCCAGCCACAGCAAAGGATCCGCGTGGACGACCCCCCCCTGCCCGCCGGGCAGGAAACCTTCGGGATGCCCCCGGCCCGGGAAGTCGGGACCAAAACCCGCGCGGGCGCGGGCCAAGGTCTTGCCGGCTTGCGTGTCGAGCACGAGCGCCGTGGCGCTCTGCGTGGACAAGTCCAGACCGAGGACGATCGCCATAAGGGCTTAGCGGATGTACTCGTTGATGAGGTTCTCGAGCAGCTCTTGGCGGCCGGAAGCGAGGCGCGGGGCCGGGATGCCTTGGGCGTAAGCGTCGAGCTGGGCGAGGGTGACCTTGCCGGACTCGATCTTCTTGCCGATGCCGGCATCCCAGGAAGCGTAGCGCTTCGCGACGAACTGATCCATCTTGCCGTCCTTGATGATCGCATGGGCGATCTTGAGGCCGCGGGCGAAGGCGTCCATGCCGCCGATGTGGGCGTGGAAGAGGTCGACCGGCTCGTGCGACTCGCGACGACGCTTCGCGTCGAAGTTGAGGCCGCCCGTGGTGAAGCCGCCCATCTTGAGGACGCGCAGCATGATGTTGGTCGTCAGGTAGAGGTCGGTCGGGAACTGGTCGGTATCCCAGCCGAGGAGCGTGTCGCCGCGGTTGGCGTCGATGGAACCCAGCGCGTCGGCGCCGATGGCGACCTCGAGCTCGTGCTCCATGGTGTGGCCGGCGAGGGTCGCGTGGTTGGTTTCGATGTTCAGCTTGAAGTGCTTGAGCAGGCCGTACTCGCGGAGGAAGTTGAGGCAGGCGGCGGAATCGGAATCGTACTGGTGGGTCGAAGGTTCCCGCGGCTTGGGCTCGATGTAGAACTGGCCCTTGAAGCCGATCTTCTTGGCATGGTCGACGGCGAGGTGCAGCAACGCGGCCAAGTGGTCGAGCTCGCGCTTCATGTTCGTGTTGAGCAGCGTGGCGTAGCCTTCGCGGCCGCCCCAGAAGACGTAACCTTCACCGCCGAGGGCCTTGGTGGCCTCGAGGGCGTGGCGCACCTGGCTCGCGCCATAGGCGAACACGTCGGCGTTCGGCGAAGTGCCGGCGCCCTGCGCGTAGCGCGGGTGCGAGAACAGGCAGGCCGTGCCCCAAAGCAGGCCCTTGCCGGTGGCCTTCTGGTAGGCCTTCAGCTCCTTGGTGACGCGGGCGAGGTTGGCGTGCGTCTCGGCGAGGGTGGCGCCTTCCGGAGCGACGTCGCGGTCATGGAAGCAATAGAAGTCGATCTGGCACTTCTCCAGGAACTCGAAGAACACCGGCACGCGGCGCAGGGCGTTGTCGAGGGAGTCCGAGCCATCGTCCCACGGCATGAGCGCCGTCGGGCCACCGAACGGGTCGGAGAGGCCGTTGCGCATCACGTGCCAATAGGCGGCGGCGAAGCGCATGTGGTCCTTCATCTTCTGACCGCCGACTTTCTCGTCGGGGTTGTAGTGCTTGAAGGCGAAAGGATTCTTGGACTTCGGTCCTTCGAACTGAATGACCGGAACGTTAGGGAAGTGCGACATGGCGTTAATGAGCGATTTCCGACTTTGGGATTCGAAGGACGACTGCCAAGAGGGTATTTTCGATAAAAGAACAAAAGTACCCGTTTGGTATTAATACGACCTTGGGCGACGCTGGGACCGGCCAAAACAACTGCGCCTTGCGCCCCCTGCCCTGCGCCCTAGCCTCCACCCTGATGCAGGTCGTCCAAACCATCCCAGCGCTCCGGGCCGCCCTGGCCCAAGCCCGTGCCGCCGGCCAGACCGTGGGTTTCGTCCCGACCATGGGTTGCCTGCACGCCGGCCACCTCGCCTTGATCACCCGCGCCCGGCAAGAGGCGACCTTCACCGTGGTCTCGATCTTCGTGAACCCGACCCAGTTCGGGCCGACCGAAGACTTCTCGCGCTACCCACGCACCTTCGAAGCGGACCGCGAGGCCTGCGCCCGCGCCGGGGCCGACCTGATCTTCGCCCCGACCCCCACTGATTTCTACCCCCAGGGCGCCTCGACTTGGGTCGACGTCGAAGGCATCTCCAGCGGCCTGTGCGGGGAATTCCGGCCCGGCCACTTCCGGGGCGTCGCCACCGTCGTGGCCATGCTCTTCAACGCCGTCCAAGCCGACGTCGCCGTCTTCGGGCAAAAGGACCTGCAACAACTCGCCGTGATCCGCCGCATGGTGCGCGACCTCCATTTCCCCGTGCGCATCATCGCCCATGAGACCATCCGCGAAAGCAACGGCGTGGCCATGAGCTCGCGCAACCGTTACCTGTCGCCCGAGGACTTCCAACGGGCGACGGCCATCCCCGCCGCGCTGACCGAAGCCCGCCGGCTCGTCGCCGCGGGCGAGACGGATGCCGCCCGGATCCGCGGCGCCGCGCTGGCCTGCCTGACGAAGGAGCCCGCCCTCCGGCCCCAGTATGTCGCGCTCGTGGATCAAGAGACCATGGCCCCGGTGACGCAGGTGACCCCGGGGCGTTGCGCCTTGGCGATAGCCTGCCACCTCGGGAACACGCGGCTCATCGACAATACGGTCCTTT
>CALQIY020000130.1 GCA_943330755.2 Opitutus sp. GAS368 | reverse complement strand
CGGTCGGGCTTGTTGATGTAATTCAACGCCGAGTACAAGGTGGTCGACTTACCGGAACCGGTCGGACCGGTGACGAGGAAGACGCCGTCGGAACCGGAAATGAGGCCCTGGAACTTCGCCTGGTCGTCCGCAAAGAAACCGAGCTCAGGCAGACCGAGCTTGAGGCCTTCCTTGTCGAGGATTCGCATGACGATCGACTCGCCGTAGACGGTCGGGAGGACGGAGACGCGCAAGTCGATGTCGCGACCGCCGGTGCGGGCCTGAATGCGACCGTCCTGCGGGATGCGCTTTTCGGCGAGCGAGACTTCCGCCATCAGTTTGAGGCGGGAAATCACGGAGGCCTGGAGGCGCTTGGGCGGGCCCTTCATCTCCTGCAGCACGCCGTCGATACGGAAGCGCACGCGGAACCGCTTTTCCAAGGGTTCCAAGTGAATATCCGAAGCCTTGCGGCGGATGGCGTCGACGATGAGCGAGTTGACGTAACGGATGATCGGGGCGTCGTCTTCCTTGGCTTCCCCACCCTGCGGGAGCTCGACGGAGAGACCATCTTCCGAGGCCTTGCCGAAGACATCCTCGTAGGAAACATTGACCTGACCGCCGCTGTAGCAACGCGCGATGGCGGCCCGGAGTTCGTCCGGCGGCGCCAACTTCGGGTTGAGCGTGAGCTTCAGCACACGCGCCAGGGAATCGAGGCTTTCGGTGTCCAGCGGATCCGCGATGGCCACGAGGAGCTCCACCCCGTCCATCTGCAAGGGAAGGATGTTGGAACGCTCCGCTTGGTCGCGGCTGATGAGCTTCAACAATTCGTCGGCGGGCGAAACCTGCGAAAGGTCGACGACTTCCATGTCGAACTCGACGCCGAGGGCTTCGGTGATCTTCGCCCAAGTGACCTTGCCGTTCTCGACCAGGTTGGCCAAGGCGAGGGTATCGGGATTGCCATCCGGGGTCGCAGCCACGGCCGCGCGGGCCTCGGCGACGTCGCCCGCGGTCACGAGGGCTTTGTCCTGAATGAATTGAATGACGAAATCGTCGGCGGTCGTCACAGTAGGGGTATCCTTGGCGGAAGGTGGGGTGATTGATGCCGCTCCTTGGGGTAGAGCAGCACGGGAGCCTTGAAACCTAAATCCCACCCCCTCCTCGGCAATCGCAAAAGCGGTCAAAAAGTGGACTTCTCGGTGGCCGTGAGCCGACCGACCAATCGCTTGACCTGGGATTCGAGGGCAGGCAGGTCTCCGTCGTTCCAAAGGACGTAACTAGACTTCATAACCTTCTGTCCTATAGGTATTTGAGAATTTATTCTCGCCTGGGCATCTAATCGAGCAAGGCCCCTTGCCTCCAAACGCGCCAGTCGGACGTCATCCGAGCAAGCCACACAGATGACGCAATCGTACTCGGCCTCCAATCCTTTCTCAAAAAGCAAAGGGATTTCGACCACATGGTGCTTGGTTGCATCGGCCACGGCCGCTTGGCGCAGCCGAGCCACCTCCGGGTGCACCAGGGCCTCGAGGAAGGCGAGTTCAGCGGGCACGCCGAAGACCTTGCGGCCAATCCAAGCCCGATCCGGCAACCCATCCGCGCCCAACGCTTCCTGCCCCCAGCGAGCGACCAGTTGCCGGGAGATATCCGGCCGGGCCAACACCGCGCGCGCCAGCTGGTCCGCATCGACGACATTAAAGCCGAGGCGAGCAAACATGGCTAAGGCTGCGGACTTACCGCAACCAATGCCACCCGTGAGCCCTAGGACCATACCGAGACCCTACGCTGCTTGCGCCCAAGGGCAAACCTCAAGCAGGGGTCGGTGAAGCCTGCGTCCCGGTTTCCGGCGCCGGACCTGCGGGGGTGGCCTCACGGACGGGATTGCCCACGGGGCTGCCCACCACCGGGGTCTGAATCGCGCCTGTCTTCAGGATTTCCATGATATGGATCCCGTCCAAGGTTTCGTGCTCCAAGAGGGCTTCCGCGATCTTGCGATGGGCGTCGGCATGCTCGGCGATGATCTTCTCGGCCATGGCGAACTGCTCGTTGACGATCTGCGCGACGGCGACGTCGATGCGGCGGGCGGTTTCATCGCTGTGCCCTTGGGTGCGCGAGATTTCGCGTCCGAGGAACACGGTGTCCGTATTCTCGTTGTAGGAGATGGGGCCCAAGTCGCTCATGCCCCAATCGCAGACCATCTGGCGGGCCATGCGGGTCGCCTGCTTGATGTCCTGCGAGGCGCCGCTGGAGATGTCCCCCGTGATGACACGCTCACCGACGCGGCCAGCCATGGCGGTGCAGATGAAGCGCGTCAGCCAGGTCTTCGAGCTGCCGAAGGAATCCTTGGTGGGCATGAACATGGCCATGCCGAGGGCGCGGCCCCGCGGAATGATCGTGACCTTGTGCACCGGCAACGTGCCGTCATCGAGCACGGCCTGCACGAGGGCGTGGCCGGCTTCATGGTAAGCGGTCTTACGGAGGTCCTCCTGGTCCGCACCCTTACGGCGCTCGCGGCCATGCGCGATCTTATCGCGGGCCTCTTCGACGTCGCACATCTCGACCTTCTCGCGATTGCGGCGACCGGCATGGAGCGCGGCTTCGTTGAGGAGGTTGGCGAGGTCGGCGCCGGACATGCCCGTGGTGATGCGCGCGATGCGCAGCAAGTCGACGGAGGGGGCCAACTGGAAACGCTTGGCATGGACGGCCAAGACGGCCTCGCGGCCACGGAGATCGGGCAGGTCGACGAAGACCTGGCGGTCGAAACGACCCGGTCGCAGCAGCGCCGCATCGAGGACGTCGGAGCGGTTGGTCGCGGCGATCACGATCACGCCGGCTTGACCATCGAAGCCGTCCATCTCGACGAGCAAGGAATTGAGGGTCTGCTCGCGCTCATCGTTGCCGCCACCCAGGCCGGCGCCGCGCTGCCGACCGACCGCATCGATCTCATCGATGAAGATGATGCAGGGAGCGAGCTTGCGGGCTTGGTCAAAGGTATCGCGGACGCGGGCCGCACCGACGCCGACGAACATCTCGACGAAGTCGGAGCCGCTGATGCTGAGGAAGGGCACCTTGGCTTCGCCGGCGACCGCGCGGGCGAGGAGCGTCTTGCCGGTACCGGGCGGGCCGACCATCAGGATGCCCTTGGGAATCGAGGCGCCCATCTTGGTGAAACGCTTGGGCTCACGGAGGAAGTCGACGATCTCCTTCACTTCTTCTTTGGCCTCATCGCAACCCGCGACATCCTTGAAAGTCGTCGTCTCCCGGTCGGTGGAATTCAGGCGAGCCCGGCTCTTGGCGAACTGCATCGCGCCCTTCTGGGAGTTCTTCAGGAAGCGGTACATCATGTACAAGACCACGCCCGACACCAGCAAGGTGGGCAGGACGTTGTACAGGAACATGGTCAGACCGGTCTGGGCCGGGGACTCCTTGAAGTTCTCCTTGGGGACCGCCGCACGCAGGGCTTCAAATTCCTTGTCGGTCAGGCGGCCAGCCGCGGTGAAACGGGTCTTATCATCGGCCGCTTCGCTTTTGACCAGGAGTTCGCCTTCGACTTGGTACCAGCTATCGGAGCCCGCGGCGGGGTCCGGCTTCACGTTGAGGGTCTTGAGTTTGCCTTCCTTGGCCAAGGAGAGCACCTGGGTGACGCCCAGTTTCTGGACCGGAGCAGGACTCGGGGCGCTGTAATTGACCAGCAGGGCGACCGCCGCGATGAGGACGACCCAGACCAACAGGGATCGTCCATTCACGCGGCTACCGTTCTTATCATCCTCGTTGTTGTCTTGGCTCATCGGGGGAGGTCTGAACTTAAGCAGGCACTAAGCCAAGTCAACCGGAGAGCCCCCTTCTGTGGTCCAGTGAGGCGAGCCGTTTGCGCAGGTGGCAGGCCGGGAACCCAATGAACTGTATTATCAACCAGCACGACCGGTACCGATTCCCTCAGTTCCACGGGGATTTTTCGGTTAATGAAGAGGTCGGAAAGTTTCGCGGTCCCGGGCGCTCCTAGAGGCTGGTAACGGTCGCCCTCCACGCGGCCACGCCAGGCCAAGTCGGCGCCGGGTGGGACATTCAGGTAAGTCACTGCGTCAGCGGAAATCTCCCCCCGAGACAACTTTGCCCAAAGGGCGTCGTCCACGTCCACCCTTTCCGCCAAGAGCCCGCACTCGTCGTCGAGTTGTTCGAGGACCAAGGGACGCAACGCGGGTCCATAGGCGACCAGTGCCGACTTCGGCAAAAAGAGTCGTCCGCCCTCATGGACGACGATCTGGGCCAACAAAGTCGCCTGGGTATCGCGGCCGGAGACGAGGGCGGCGACCAACGGCTCTAGCGACGGACCACTGGCCAACGCCAAGCCCTGTTCAGCCAGGAAACGGCTCAAAACGGCGTGAGCCAAGGCCGGCGGGCGCCCGCGCAAAGCCGCCGTGGCCACCGAGCCATCGGGTTGACGGTCGCAGCCCAACTCATCGGCCCAGGCATTCAGGGCGTTTTGCGACTCGGCGAGAATGCGCGCCGAAGCCCCAAAGCCTTGCGCAAAGGCGGGGCCCAACGCCGTCGCCCCACCCTGCCCCACCCAAGCCCGGACGCGATTGCGGACGGCGATGGGTTGCTGGTTGGTCGCATCTTCGCGCCAAGGTAACGCAGCCGCCGCCAAAGCCGTAAGGAGCGCCGATTTCGTCAGGCGCGCCCCAATCAAGGGCCGCCAATGTGCGTGTCCGTCGCGGAAGGTCTGCCACTCCCGCGGCGCCGCCAAGCCCGCCAGGCCGGCGCCGCGCGCCAAGCGCATGAGCATCGATTCGACGACGTCATCCAAATGGTGCGCGGTCGCGATCACGCGGAGGCCCAGCGCCGTTCGTTGTTGCGCGAAGAACTCAAGGCGCGCCGAACGGAGTTCGGCTTCGGTCGCGAGGCCGGCAAGGTCCCGAGCGCCGATGACGCAGGTGAGGCCCAGCGCCGCCGCCAAGGCCTGCACGAAAGTCGCGTCGCCGTCGGCGGCTTCGCCCCGGACGCGATGATTGTAATGGAGGACGCGTAAGCGCGGCCGCAGCGCTTCGTCCGCCCATAAGGCCAAGAGCAGATAAACGGAATCCGCCCCACCGGAAACGGCGACGCCGATGGGCTCGGTCGACGAAAGCCCGGCCGTCGCCAAACGCGGCCACGCCGCAACGGACGCGCGCAAGGCAGGGAGGGAAGGAAGCGCCGGACTCACCGGGCGACCATAGCCGAACGCCCTGCCCTGCCAACCTAAAGCGACCTCAGAACGTCAAGGTTTCCTTGCCGTACCAGCGACGCAAGACCTCGGGGACGCGCACGGTGCCGTCCGGCTGCAGGTTGTTCTCGAGAATCGCCGCCAAGACGCGCGGCAAGCCGAGACCGGAGCCATTGAGGGTGTGCACGAACTCCGGCTTCCCGTCCTTCGGGCGGAATCGTATCCCCGCCCGGCGGGCCTGGAAGTCGGTGAAGTTGGAGCAGCTCGAGACTTCGAGCCAGCGCTTCTGGCCGCCGGCCCAGAACTCGAGGTCGTACTGCTTGCTGAGCGAGAAGCCGAT
>CALQIY020000129.1 GCA_943330755.2 Opitutus sp. GAS368 | reverse complement strand
TATCGCCGGGTGTTGAATATCCGGACTTCGCCAAGACCGGCCTGGAGTTCGGCAAGAAGCTGCCGCTCCCGACGAATATCCATCCCAACAAAGTCCGCGCTAATATGTGGAAATACGTAGACTATGATGGCGACGGTAAGACCGATGTCATTGTCGGCGTCGGTGACTGGACCGACTACGGCTGGGACAATGCCTACAACGAGAAGGGTGTCTGGATCAAAGGCCCGCTGCGTGGCTTCGTGTATTTCATGCGGAACGAGGGCACTGACGAGAAGCCCAAGTATCAGTCGCCCGTCCGCGTCCAGTCCGCCGGCAAGGATCTTGAGGTCTTCGGCTGGCCCTCGCCTAATTTCGCGGACTTCGATGGCGACGGCGATCTCGACCTCATCTGCGGCGAGTTCCTCGACGGATTCACCTACTTCGAGAACATCGGTTCGCGGATCGAACCCAAGTATGCCGCCGGCCGTCGGCTGACCTTGCCCGCGAGCGTGACCACCGGGGCGCGCTCGGCGGCCTGGAAGGCAACGCTTGAAGCCAAGGCGCTGCCCGGATCGCCGCGTCCGCTGACCATGGACCTCGAGATGATCACCCCCGTCGCCTTCGATTGGAACAAGGACGGCAAACTCGACCTCGTCGTCGGCGATGAAGACGGCCGCGTCGCCTTCCTCGAGAACACCGGTAAGTTTACGGACGACCATACGCCGCTGTTCCTGCCGCCCAGGTATTTCAAGCAGCAGGCGGACGAGATCAAGTTCGGCGCCCTCGCCACCCCCGTCGGCTTCGATTGGGACGGTGACGGCGACGTCGACCTCATCAGCGGCAACACCGCCGGGTACGTCGCTTTCTTTGAGAACCTGAGCGGGAAGGGTGTGGCTCAGCCCAAGTTCGCCGCTCCCCAGCTCTTGCAGGCCGATGGTAAGACCCTGCGCATCATGGCGGGTCGTAACGGCAGCATCCAGGGGCCGGCCGAGGCCAAGTGGGGTTACACCACGCAGACCGTGGCGGACTGGGATGGCGACGGCCTTCCGGACCTGCTCGTCAATTCCATCCTCGGCAAGGTCGTCTGGTATCGGAACGTCGGCACCCGCAAGGAGCCCAAGCTCGCCGCCGCAGCGCCGATCGAAGTCGAATGGGATGGTCCGCAGCCTGCGCTCGCCTGGGGTTGGATGAAGCCGCAAGGCAAGGCCTTGCTGACCCAGTGGCGCACGACGCCCGTCGCCGTGGATTGGAACAAGGACGGACTCATGGATCTCGTCATGCTTGATCAGGAGGGCTACCTCGCGTTCTTCGAGAGAGCCAAGGTCGACGGGAAACTCGTCGTCAAATCACCCCGCCGGGCTTTCTGCGATGAGAAGGGCCAGCCCCTGCAACTGACCAAAGGTACGGCTGGTCGGAGCGGACGTCGTAAGCTGTGCGTCACCGATTGGGACGGAGACGGTAAGGCTGACTTCCTGCTCAATTCTTCCAGCGCCAATTTCCTCCGCCAGGTCGGGACGAAAGATGGCCTGTGGCTGTTCAAGGACGAAGGACCCCTCGTGAAGCAGAACATCGAAGGCCATGACGTCAGTCCGACCACCGTCGACTTCGATGCGGACGGCGTACCTGATTTCCTCGGCGGCGCCGAAGACGGCAAATTCTACTTCCTCAAGAATCCGCGCTCCACGGTTCAGCGCTGAGCTTATTCGCTCAGCGGGTGGTTCGATACACCGCCAGTGCCGGGTGCCAGGCTATTGCCGCTGAACCGGAGTCCGCGGGGTGTCTTGGGTCCGCCGGGCTGTCCGGCGATGACGACCGCGTATTGGTAACGGGGAGTACCGATGCAGTGTAACATGTTACCTTGGATGACCACGTCCGTCAGGGGCGGGTCGTCGGGCTGCTGGCCCGTATCGAACTTGAAGGGAGCGCGTTGGTCGCCCCAGATCCAGTGCGCATCGCCGTGGCCGAAATCGGAGATGATGTTGGCCGAGATCACCGACCCGCCGTCCGCGTTGGCCGTCTCCGGCTTGTCCGGCTGACCCGGATGGGCCGCGGCGCCGGGCATCAGCCCGATGGCCCAGAGGGAGTTCTTCACGAACTGGTTACCCGTGATGAGCACATTGCGTGAGCCATGCATCGCCTTCATCCCCATGAAGCAGTTCGTGATGACGTTGTGGGCCAGGATCACATGGTCGGCATGCAGGTCGATGCCTTGCGCGGCGTTCTCGACGTGGTTACCCAGGATGCGGGTGAGGTCGCTGGCTTCGGGAGCGGTCACGATGATGCCGGAGCCTTGCTGCCAGTTGTCGGTATAGCCCGCGTCCCAGGTCGCTTGGCTGAGGAAGGTGCCCTTCGTCGGATTCTTCTTTGTCCAGACTCCGAGCTGATGTTTCTCTTTCATTTCCTTGGTCGGCCGGAACACCTCTTCGACGACCGTATTTCCTTCGATGAGCGTTCCTTGGCTCGCGGTGACCTGGATGCCCGTACCGTCGGTGCAATTGAAAGCATAGCCCCATTCCAGGCTGCGAGTACGGTCGTCGACGGACACCCGCATGTAGTTGCGAACCAAGCAGCCCGTGATACGGGCGAAGCGGCATTCGCGAAGGGCCAAGGCGCCGGTGGCCGATTGATTGTCGAGGATGCGGACTTGGTCGACACGGAGGTAGGCGCAGCGGATGGCCAGCAGTCCGGACTTGCGGGCCACCGTCTTGCCCGGGGCGCGGGTGAGCGTCACGTCGCGCAGGAGTACGTCCTTCAATCCCTCGATCTCGACGATCGGTTCGTCCGGGTTGCTTTGGACGATGCGGCCCGGGCCGCTGAGGCCGGCGCCATCGCCACGGAGGACCAGTTTGCGCGAGATCGGGTAGTCGCCGGCGGGCAGCGTGAGCACTTGGCCAGGGTGCGCATCGAGGGCGGCCTGCAGGTCAGGATAGTCAGCGACGTTCACGGCCCAGGCCGAGACAGTAGCAAGCAGGCAAGAGGCGAGGGCGGGGAGTCGCATTGGGGTCTCCGTAGGACAACACCGGCCTTATCGGGTTGCTAGATTATTGATAGCCGACAGCAAAGAACCACCCCATGAAACGCCGATTCTTCCTTTTGGCATTGGTCCTGTCGGTCGCCTCGTTGGCGGCCCAGACGGCTGACCGCCCCCTGACCGTCGGCGTCGTCGGTCACACCGGCCGCGGCAACTACGGGCATGGACTCGATGCCGTCTGGCTAAAGCTGCCGGAGACGCGCATCGTCGCCGTCTCCGATCCTGATTATGCCGGACGCAAAGTGGGCGAGGTGCGCCTTCAGACCGCCGTCGGCGTCGCCGACCGCGTGGAATCCTTCGCCGATCATGTCGCGATGTTCCGCAAGGCGCGTCCTCAGATCGTCGCCGTGTGTCCCCGGCACATCGACGCCCATGCGGAGATCATCTTGGCGGCCATCGAAGCCGGCGTGAAGGGCATCTATGTCGAGAAACCGTTCGTGCGCACCTTGGCCGAGGCGGATGAGATCGTGAGGCTCTGCGCGGACAAAGGCGTGAAGCTCGCCATCGCGCATCGCAATCGGTACCACCCCGTGCTTGACGTCGTGAAGCAGCTCGTCGCCGCGGGCGAGATCGGCGAACTCAAGGAAGTCCGCGTACGCGGGAAGCAGGATCAGCGCGGCGGCGGGCTCGACCTCTGGGTACTGGGCGGGCACGGCTTCAACCTCGCTACCCTCTTCACCGGACCGGCCATCTCGTGCGAAGCCACCATCCTCGTCGAAGGCCGTCCGGCGACCAAGGCCGACGTCCGTCCCGGCGACGAAGGCGTCGGCCTGATCGTCGGGGACGAGATCCATGCCCGTTATGAGACCAAGAGCGGCATACCGCTTTATTTCGATTCCAAGAAAGGCACCTGGACCAAGGGAACGCCGTTCGGGGCGCGCTTGATCGGCACCAAGGGCGTCATCTCGCTCCAGATCGACGAGGAGCCGCTGGCTATCTTGGAACGTGATGGTCAGAAGACGCCGATCACCACTGCGGGCATCGGCAAGCCCGAGCCCATCAAGGACATCAAACTCGTGAATGGCGGCCACCATGGCGCCGTGCGCGACCTGCTTGCCGCCATTGCGGAGAAGCGGGAGCCCCTGTGCGGTCCGAAGGCGGGACTTGAGACGGTCGAACTGACGTTGGCCGTCTTCGCGTCGTTCGCCGCCGGAGGCAAGAAGGTAGCACTACCGCTCGCCGATCGGCAGCACCCTTTGCGCTGAGCGATCAGCGGATGGTCGCCTGGCAGACCATCTCGAGGATGCGCGGGATGCTGTAGTTCTCGTAGGCGCCGTTCTTAGGCGGGGCCTGCGGGGTCGTGTGCGTGCCGAAGTTATCGGCCGGCTGAGGGATACGCGTCAGGTCGGGGTTCCACTGGCCGTCCTTGCCGCCCAGCTTGTATATCACCAGGTCGAGAGAGGGCACGACGTAGAGGCAGAAGCCGCCGGCGCCCGTCTTGTAGAACGCGTCGCGCGGGGCGCCGACGATCTGGCCCGCTTGGTTATGTTCGAACTGCAGGCTGAAGGGGAAGTGCGGGTTGTAGGGTAGGGACTGCTGGCAGAGCTTGATGTAGTCGGCCGGGATGAGTTGCTGATCCTGCCAGCGTCCGCCTTGGGCGAGGCAGTAGCCGAAACGGGCGGCGTCGGTGGCGCGGATGGCGATCGAGCCGGCGCCATTGGCGTGGGCCATCGTCACGTCACCGCGGTAGAGGCAGAATCCCCATGGGCCCCAGCCCATCGGCTTACCGAACTTCTCGTCGATGTAGGCCGGCAGTTCCTTGCCCGTCACGCGACGGAGGACCATCGAGGCGATGTGCGGTGCCGGAGACGAGTAGGAGTAGCCTTCGCCCGGAGCGGTCCAGAGAGGAACGCGGAGAGAGGAGCCGTCGACGTCACGGATATCTTGTCCCTTCGAAGCCTTGAGTGGCTGGGCCGTTCCGCGAATCACGCCGGAAGGCGTGGGGCCTTCGCCGTTATGTCCGGACGTCATGCAGAGCAGGTGGCCGAGGCGGATATCGGCCTCGCGCGGATCGCGGAGCGGGAAAGCCTCGGGCAGGAATTCCTGGGTGTACACCTTCGTGTCGAGCCCCTGGGGGATCTTCGCTTTGAATTCCTGCAGCATCACACCGCAGGCGATGCTCGTGAAACCCTTGCCCGTGGAGGCCATGTCGGGGTTGGCGTTGCGGTGGGCTTTGCCGAAATACTTTTCGAAGACCAGGTAGCCTTTGCTGATCACGACCAAGCCACCGTTCTCGGTATTGGAGCGTTCGACGGCGCGGTAGGCTTGTTCAAGCTTAGCCATGTCTACGCCAGCGAGGGCGCGGGCCTCGGTCGCATCCTTCGGGGTGCGCCAGCCGCCTTGGGCGTCGGAAGGCGGGAAGTAGTCGGCGGCGGACGCGGAGAGGGAGAGGAGGGAGAGGGATGCGAGGAGGAACTTCATCGGGGTAAGGTGAAGATGGAGGATGGTGGATGAAAGTTGAAGGATGAAAGGAAGAGGGGGCACGTGGACACGGTGACATGGGGACACGGGGCACACATTAGAGGGCCGGAGGCTCAGAGGCTAGGTTGACCAGAGGGACACCTTCG
>CALQIY020000128.1 GCA_943330755.2 Opitutus sp. GAS368 | reverse complement strand
TCAAGACCAAGGAAGCCAAGGCCAACGCGGCCAACTGGCCGGACAACAGCAAGGGTTCGCCGACGCCGCACGCTCCGGCCGAGAATCCGCCGGCCGCCACGACCCAGCGCAGCCAGCAGGTCGCCCCGCCCGCCACCGGCGAGCGCGTGGTCTTCATCGGCAACGGCTTCGCCGAGCGCGACACCTACTACGGCCGCCTCGAGACCGAACTGCACCTCCGCTTCCCGCAGCAGGGTCTTCTCGTGCGCAACATGGGCCGCTCGGGCGACACCCCGGCCTTCCGTCCGCACCCCGCCCGCGCCAGCCAGTGGGCCTTCCCGGGCGCCGACAAATTTCACCCCGAGTACGCCCAGCATAACGGCAAAGGTTTCTTCTCCACGCCGGACCAGTGGCTATTCCATCTGAAGGCCGACACCGTCGTCGCGTTCTTCGGCTACAACGAGTCGTTCGACGGCCCTGGCCGCGCCGCCAACTACGAAGCCGAAGTCGACGCGTTCGTCGTCCACTCCCTGACCAAGGCCTACAACGGTAAGACCGCGCCGCGCCTCGTACTCGTCTCCCCGATCGCCTTCGAGAATCTGTCCGCCACGCGTGACCTCCCGAACGGCGCCAAGGAGAATGCCAACCTCGAGCTCTACGCCGCCGCCATGGAGCGCGTCGCCAAGAAGCACGGCATCACCTACGTCGACCTCTTCCACCCCACCCTCGCCGCCTACGGCAAGGCCAAGTCGCCCTACACGGTCAATGGCTTCGCCCCGACCGACTTCGGTTACCGCGAGATCGCCAAGCTCCTCGCCGACGGACTCTACGGCGCCACGGCGCGAACCTCCAAGGCCGATGAAACCCTCGTGAACGGTGCGGTGAAGCTCAAGGACTACATGTGGAACACAGACTACTCGATCCTCAACGGCGTCCACACCCACGGCCAACGCTACAACCCCTTCGGCCCGCAGAACTACCCCGACGAGGTCTTCAAGAGCCGCCAGATGACCGTCATCCGCGACACGCTCATCCATGACGTCGCCCAGGGCAAGAAGACCGACCTCGCCGTCGATGACTCCAAGACCCTGGTCCTCCCGCCCGTGCCGACCAACTTCAAGCCCAGCGAGAAGAACGGCAACCCCACGGAGTTCCTCTCCGGTGAAGCCGCCATCGAGAAGATGAAGCTCCTGCCTGGCTACAAAGTCTCCCTCTTCGCCTCCGAAGAGAAGTTTCCGGACCTCAAGAAGCCGGTGCAGATGTCTTTCGACGCCAAGGGCCGCCTCTGGGTCGCCACGACCCCGACGTACCCGCACTACCGTCCCGGCGACGCGTTGCCGGACGACAAGCTCCTGATCCTCGAAGACACCGACGGCGACGGCAAAGCCGACAAGCAGTCGGTCTTCGCCGACAAGCTCCACATCCCGATCGGCTTCGAGATCGCTCCCGAGGGCGTCTATGTCTCACAGGAGCCGAACCTCGCCCTGCTCATCGACGACGACAAGGACGGTAAGGCCGACCGCACGGAGCTGATCCTCCACGGTTTCGACTCGCACGACTCGCACCACGCCATCTCGGCCTATTGCGCCGACGCTTCGGGCGCCTTCTACCTCCTCGAAGGCCGCTTCCTCCACAGCCAGGTCGAGACCCCCTACGGCCCGCGTCGCTGCAATGACGGCGGCGCCTGGCGCTTCGACCCGAAGTCCTACCGCCTCGAGCGCGTGCAGGTCGATGTCTCCAATCCGTGGGGCTTCTCGTTCGACTATTGGGAGCAGCCTTTCCTCTCCGACGCCTCGTCCGGCGAGAACTGGTGGGCCGTGCCGCTCTCAGCCAAGGTCCCCTACGGCATCGAACAGATCAAGGTCGAGCAGTTCGTCCCCAAGCGCTCCCGCCCGACCTCCGGCGCCGAGTTCGTCTCCTCGCGTCACTTCCCCGACGCGCAGCAGGGCGACTTCATGATTTGCAACACGATCGGCTTCCTCGGCATCAGCTTCGGCAAGAAGGCCGACGACGGCGCTGGGTTCACCGGCAAGGCCAACGGTGACCTCCTCACCTCCACCGATGGCAACTTCCGCCCGGTCGACCTCGAGTTCGCGCCAGACGGCTCGCTCTACTTCATCGATTGGCACAACCCGCTCATCGGGCACATGCAGCACAACGCGCGCGATCCGAATCGCGACCGCGAGCATGGCCGCATCTACCGCATCACCTACCCCGAGCGCCCGCTCGTGAAGCCCGCCAAGATCGCCGGCGCCTCCGTGCCCGAACTTCTCGAAGTCCTCAAGGAACCGGAGTACCGCACCCGTTATCGCGCCCGCCGCGAGCTCCGCAGCCACGCGCCCGCTGAAGTCCTCCCTGCCGTGAAGGATTGGGTCGCGAAGCTCGATCAAAAAGACGCGGCCTATGAGCACCACCTATGCGAAGCCCTCTGGGCCACCTGGGCGCAGAACCAGCCGGACGCCGAGCTCATCGCCCAGCTTCTCAAAGCCAAGCAGCCGGAAGCCCGCGCCGCCGCCGTGGACGTCATCCGTCACTCCTTCTGGCAGCTCCCGAACCACGTCGCCCTGCTCAACCAGGCTATCCGTGACGAGAACGCCCGCGTGCGCCTGACCGCCGTCGTCGCCGCCACCTGGCTCGACAACGCCGAAGGCGCCAAGCTCGCCGTGGAAGCCTTCAAGCTGCCCGTCGACCGCTGGGTCGGCGCCGTCCTCCACTACGCCCTGACCTATACGCTCAAGGACGATGTCGACTCCCTGAAGGCCGCCGGCCAGCTGAACCTGGAAGGCAATCCGGCCGCCGCGGATTACTTCAGCGGCAAGCTCAAGATCGGCCAGCCCGTCGCCGAAGCCGGCACCAATTCCAAGCCCGCGCGCAAACTCACCGCCGCCGAAGAGAAGGTGTTCAAGCTCGGTCGTGAGATCTACTTCCGCGACGCGCATTGCGCCACCTGCCACCAAGCGGACGGCAACGGCATCCCGAACATCTACCCTCCGCTCTCCAAGAGCAACTGGATCGACGACGATGAACGCCTGACCAAGATCCTGCTCAAGGGCATCTGGGGTCCGATCAAGGTCAACGGCAAGGATTTCGACCCGACCAAGGGCGTGCCGCCCATGATGGGTTTCGGCGGCCTGCTCAACGACGACGAAGCCGCGGCCGTGCTCAGCTATGTCCGCCTCTCCTTCGGCAACAACGGCAAGCTCGTCTCACCAGCCACCGTCAAGAAGGTCCGCGAGGCGACCAAGGACCGCGCCAACTTCTACATGGCCGACGAACTGCTCAAGGAACACCCCCTAAAGGCGGCGCCTCCGGCGAAGAAGAAGTAAGGCGCGACGGAGTCGCGCAGGGGGCACGTGGGCAAGGTGACACGTGGACACGGGGCGCAATGGTAGGGCGTGGCTCTCCGAGCCCGCCGTTGACCAAAGCGAGCAGCCTATCTCAACAGACATGCGCTCGCCCGTCCGCGAACGGACGGCTCGGAGAGCCGTCCCTACCAGAGGCCGAACTCAAAGGGGGCGCCATAGGGGAGTTAAACGTTCTTCGTTCTTAGTTCGTTGTTCTTGGTTTGATTGGGCACCGGGTGATTGGCTGGGGCATGACCGAAGCTTACTTTCCGGTCTCCCTTTGAGAGATGAATCGCATCCGCGAGCGGACGGCCCAGAGAGCCGTCCCTCCCCTCTCCGCTTCTTTTATAACAATCGATATTTTCTATACCTTATCACCGCAGGTGGGGATTGACCGAGGCCTAGGCCATCGGATTTATTCCGCCCATGCGACTTCTCTCCACCCTCGCCCTGCTCCTGACCGCCACCCTCCTGCCGGCCCAGGATTTCGACTTCAAGGGCGTGCCCGCCGACTACGCGATCACCTTCGCGACCGCCAGCTCGCGCGGACTGAAGATCAGTGACTCGCCCGAGGCCAAGGCCTTCAAGGCGCGCCTCGAGAAGCTCGTCGCCGGCCTCGATAAGAGCGGGAAGGACAGCAAGGCCGTGCAGGCAGCCATCAAGAACGCCACCGGCCTCGACTTCGAATCGCCCGACAATCGCTACGCCGGCGGCTTCTCCATGGGTAAGGACGGTTCGACGACCGGCAGCATCATCATCCGCGCCCTCCATGACAGCGCCAAGCTGGCCGCGCATGCCAAGGCAAAGAACGTGCCTACCCTGCAGGCCGGCGCCGCCAAAGGCTGGAAGATCAAGGAATTGATCTCATCGGTCAGCGATGAACTCGCCGAGGCCGCCAACAACTTCCCCGCGCCGCCCGCCGAGGCCTCCGGAATGAGCGAAGATTTCGGCGTCTTCGACGTCGACAACAATACGCTCGTGATCGCCCAGCCCAAGGAAGCCGCCCGCATCATCGGACTGCTCAAAGGACAGGGCGCCTCCTACGCCCTGCCCTCCGCCCAGCGTTCCGCCGTCGCCGCGACCGGCCGCGCCTACGCCATCGTCTCCGTCAACGCCGCCAAACTGCCGGCCAGCGCTGAACTCGCCAACAGCGGCTTCGTCAGCGGCCTCTTCGCCATGGGCGAGAAAGGCTCGGACCAGGTCATGAGGCTCAGCGCCACCTTCACCTCGAAGGAAAAGGCCGCCCCGCTGGCCATGCAGGCCCAGGGCATGCTGGCCATGGCGCCGATGATGCTCGCCGGCGACCCGTCCAAGCCCGAGACCCCCGAAGAAAAGGAAATGAAGGCCCTCGCGGGTGAATTCCTCGCCGGCATACAGCCCGTCGAAGCCTCCGGCAACCAGGTCACCCTGACCGCCAAGTGGGACACCCTCAAACTCTACGGCATCATCGAGAAGATCGTCACCATCGGCGCTTCCAAGATGAAGGATATGCCGCAACCGACGAAGAAGTAAGGCGCGACGGAGTCGCGCAGGGGGCGCGTGGTAGGGCGTGGCTCTCCGAGCCCGCCGTTGACCAAAGCAGGCATACCAACTCGCGCGAACTGCGCTCGTCCGTCCGCGAACGGACGGCTCGGAGAGCCGTCCCTACCCACGGCGAGTAGTCCGCATAAGTTGACTACCCCTACCCCTGCCCCTACCCCTACCCCATGCATCGCCTCCTGCTTGCCCTGACCACCCTGCTCTGCTTTGCCGCCTCGGCTTCGGCTCAGGCGCAGCCGCAGAAGATCCTCTTCGTTGGTAATAGTATCACGAAGCACGGGCCCAAGGCCGACATCGACTGGCATGGCAACTGGGGCATGGCGGCGACGTCACTGGACAAGGATTACGTCCACGTCGTGACGAAGGCCCTCGCCGTGAAGCATGGCGCGATGCCGACGATCATGGTCAAGAATGTCGCGGACTTCGAACGCGCCCACGTCGGTTATGATATCGCCGGGAAGTTCGCCGACGACGCCGCCTTCAAGGCTGACCTCGTGATTCTGTGCATCGGCGAGAACGTCGCCGCGCTGAAGACGCCCGAAGCCCAGGCCAAGTATCAGGAACAGGTGACCGCCTTACTGAAGACGCTCAAGTCCAACCCAAAGGCGCAGGTCATCGTGCGTAGCAGCTTCTGGGCGAACACCGTCAAGGACACCGCCATGCGCCAGGCATGCGAGGCCGTCGGCGGCACCTTCGTCGACATCAGTGCCCTGTCGAAGGACGAAAAGAACTACGCCCGCTCCGAGCGTCC
>CALQIY020000127.1 GCA_943330755.2 Opitutus sp. GAS368 | reverse complement strand
CCGCACCCGCCGGGTGAAGAACGGATACCACCAGCGCCACAGCGCTTGCCGCAGCGCGGGCCGGCCGAGGATCTCTTCGATCAGCGCCATACCCCTTGCTCCACCAAAGCTTTGGTTGCGGCCGCGGACCAGCCGCGATTGGCGACGGGATTGGCCGGGCTTGGATGCGGCACTTTCGCGTAGGTCACGAGCAAACCATCCAAAGCCTCGCGGGCCCGTTCCTCGGCATAGCCCCCGACGCCGACGACCGTCGTCACGCCCAGCGCCTCGACCATCGTCCGGAGGAGTTTGTCGCACGCCTTGTTCACGGGGGCCATCGCTTCCGCCGGCAATTCCTCCGGTACCACGTTGCGGCCCAGCTTCGTGTTCTCCAGGAAAAGCAGCGGGCAATAGTTGTGCACCAAGTGTTCCGCGAAGAAACGTTCGGGCGTTCCGAACCGTTCCTGGAACAGACCCCACAAGCGACGACCGCTGACTTCCGAACGGTGGCAGGCGAACCCCATGACCTTTTTGCCGGGATGTTCGACCGGCGGACGCCCGACGGGCATCTCCAGGCCGAGCCAGTCGCGGACCGCGGCCACTTCGCCGAACGGCACGCCCGTCTGGGCCATCCCAAAAGGCCCCGGATTCATGCCCAAGAAGAGCACCCGCCGGCCGCCGGCCGCGGCGTAGCGCCGCAGATACGCCTCATGGGCATCCCAGGCGTAATCCAAAGGCCGGTAAACCAAGTCCGCCGGGGATGGGAAAGACAGCCCCGCGAGCGACTTCCGTAACGCAAGCGTCGCAGGGATGACTCGGGAGGCGGGCATGGCGACATCACAACCGCGTGCCGGCGACGGGTCGAGCCGGAAGGCGCCCGCCCAGCCGGCGAGATTTCCCCCTTGCGCTTCCGGCGGGGGGATAAAAAGTCCACGCCTACTCACGTGAGCAAACCATCGCCTTGGACCACTAAAGACGCCGAAGAATACTACGGCTTCAAACGCTGGGGAGGTAACAACTTCTCCGTCGATCCTCAGGGCAACCTGTGTGTCCACCCGAAGGGGGACCATCGGAAGATCCGCATCGCCGACATCATCAAGGAAGTCGAAGCCTCGGGCCTCAAGCCGCCGCTGACCATCCGCGTGCAGGACATGTTGCGCCAGCGCGTCACGCAGATCAACGAAGCGTTCCGCAAGGCCATCGACGAGGAAGGCTACGAAGGGCGCTACCGCGGCGTCTTCCCCATCAAGGTCAACCAGCTCCGCGAAGTCGTCGAAGAAATCCTCGACGCCGGCGAGGAGTATGACTTCGGCCTCGAAGCCGGCTCCAAGCCCGAGCTGATCATCGCGCTCGCCCTCCTCGAGAACCGCAAGGCGCTCCTCATCTGCAACGGCTACAAGGACGAGGAGTACATCGAGCTCGCCCTCATGGGCCGGCGCCTCGGCAAGCAGACCATCATCGTCGTCGAACAGCTCTCCGAAATCGACGCCATCATCCGCATCGCGCGCCGCATGGGCGTGCAGCCGCACATCGGCCTGCGCGTCAAACTCACCACCGCCGGCGAAGGCAAGTGGGCCGACAGCACGGGCGAGAACGCCAAATTCGGCCTGACCGCGTCCGAGATCGTCGAAGTCGCCCAGCGCCTCACCAAGGCCAAGATGAAGGATTCGCTGCGCCTCGTCCACTTCCACATCGGCTCGCAGGTCCCGAACATCGGCACCATCAAGAAGGCCGTGGTCGAAGCCACCCGCTTCTACTGCGAACTCAAGCGCATGGGCTTCCCCATGGGCCTGCTCGACGTCGGCGGCGGCCTGGGCATCGACTACGATGGCAGCCGTTCGGCCTACGAATCCTCCATGAACTACAGCATGGAAGGCTATGCCCGCGACGTGGTCGCGAACATCAAGCAGATCTGCGAGGAAAGCAAAGTCGCCCTGCCCGACATCGTCTCGGAATCCGGCCGCGCGCTCGTCGCGCCGCACTCCATCCTGATCTTCGAAGCCGTCGACCGCATCACCCGCGACGAAGGCAAGGTCGACCTCTCCAAGGGCAAGCCGCACCAGCTCATCCGCGAGCTCGAAGCCATCCGCAAGAACAAGCGGAAGTTCGACCCGCTCGAACGTTACCACGACGCCAAGGAGAAGCGCGAGGAAGCCCACGCCCGCTTCAGCCTCGGCAACCTCAAGCTCGAGGAACGCGCCTTGGCCGACCGCCTCTTCTGGGACATCTGCCGGCAGATCCGCGCCGACCTCGCGCACTCCTCCGACATCCCCGACGAGCTCGCCCGCCTCGACTCGATGCTCGCCGAGCAGTACGTCTGCAACTTCTCGGTCTTCCAGTCCCTCCTCGACCACTGGGCCTTGGACCAGCTCTTCCCGATCGCCCCGATCCACCGCCTCAACGAACGCCCGACGGTCCAGGCCACGTTGGTCGACATCACGTGCGACTCCGACGGCAAGGTCGACGACTTCATCGACCTCGAGGACGTCCGCAAGACCCTCGCGCTGCACCCGCTCAAGGGCGACAAGCCCTACTACATCGGCGCCTTCATGGTCGGCGCCTACCAGGACATCATGGGTGACCTGCACAACCTCTTCGGCCGCGTGAACGAGGCCCACGTCTTCCTCGAAGACGACGAAGCCGACGGCTTCTACATCGAAGAAAGCATCCCAGGCTACTCGGTCGAACGCATCTTGGGCATGATCCAGTACAACGCCGAGGACCTTTGCCGCATGCTGAAGCGCCAAGTGGACAAGGCCACCAAGGCCGACTCCGTCCGTCCGCGCGAAGGCGTGGCGATGGTCGACCTTTATGAGCGCCTGATCCGTGGCCGCACCTACCTGATCCCCGCGCGCGAGGAAAAGGCGGTGACGCTCAAGAAGGTCCGCCCCAAGGGCAAATAAGCCTTAGGCCAAGATCAACTTCAGACGCTTGAGTTCTTCGAGCGTCAGGGCCGGCGCTTCCCGCAGGTTCTCATAGGAGTCCACGTGCGCGAGCCAGGCCCAGTGGTCGCCGCAATCCAGTCGCTCCATGAAACGGAGGCGCAGCGTGGCGATGGCGCCCTTCAAGCGATAGAGACCATCGGCGACATGTTCGACGTCGCCACCGAGCTGCGCGACCTTGTCGATGTTGTGGCCGGACTTCTTGCCCAAGAGCTTGATGTGGTTGGCTTGGTCTTGCGCCAGGTAGTTGAGCAAACCGATGGGGTTGGCCTCCAGGTTCTCCAGCGTCTTGGTGTCCTTGTAGATGCCGACGATGAAGCGCTTCGGCTTCATCGAAATCGGCGTCACATAACTGCAGATATTGAGGTTACCTTTGCCCTTCGCCGTCGTCGCGAGACTGTAGATGGGACCATCGACACGGTTCCAAGGTTTGACGCGAATGCCGGGCATAAGGGTTGGGGTCCTTGTTAGTCAGCCCCGAAGGCAATCGGTTCCCCTTTTTTTCTGTCCAACCGCCACCCCCTGAAATAGACCTAAGCATGCCTTTCCGCCTGTTTCTATGCTCGCTCGTCGCCTGGGCGAACCCCCTCTGGGCGGCCTCCGGGGAATCCCTCGGTACGCTCAAGAAGGACGTACCCTACGTCGAAAACGGCCATGCCCGCCAAAAGCTCGACTTGCGCCTGCCCGCTGACCCCAAGGGTGCTCCCGTCGTCCTCTGGATCCACGGCGGTGGCTGGCTCACCGGCAGCAAGGAGAACCCACCCATCGCGGCCTTGACCGCGCAAGGCTACGTCGTCGCGTCGATGAACTACCGTTACTCGACCCAAGCCCCCTTCCCCGCCCAACTCGAGGATGCCCGCGCCGCCGTCAAGTGGCTACGCACGCACCAGACCGACTTCGGCTACGATGGCAAACGCATCGCCGCGTGGGGCCACTCGGCGGGCGGCACCATGGTTTCGCTCATCGGCTCCCGCCAAGATAAGGGCACCGAAGTCCAAGCGGTGGTGAACTTCAGCGGGCCCACCGATTTCGGCATCATCATCAAGGACGCCATCGACGGTGGCTATGCCGAGAGACTCGACGCGCCCATCAACATGGTCGCCCTGCTCCTCGGCGGACCCGTCAAACAAAAGCTGCCGCTCGGCCTCGAAGCCAGCCCGGTGACCCACGTGACCGCCCAATCCGCCCCGACACTCCTCGTTTTCGGCGCCAAGGATACGCTCGTCCCACCGGTGCAAGGCACGAACCTCTTCGCGTCCATGAAGAAAGCGGGCGCGACGGTCGAACTGCTCTCGCTCCCCGATGCTGGCCATAACTCGGTGAACCGCGAAACGTTGGCCCGGGCGCTGGCCTGGACCGACCGGGCGCTGGGCGTGAAACGTTAAGCCGGACCATGGCGACGATCCTCGCATGCCACGGCTTCACCGGCGAAGGGGCTGACTTCGGCCCGCTCCAGTCCGTCTTGCCGCCTGGTCACGCGTTGCTGGCACCGGACTTCCCGGGCCACGGCTCACGACGCAGCCTGCGGGCGCCGTCCGACTATTCGTTAGCCGCACACCTTGCCATCTTGGATGAGTCCGCCCGCAACGCCGCGGAGCCCGTGACCCTCCTCGGCTACTCCATGGGTGGTCGGCTCGCGCTGCACTGGGCCTTGGCCAATCCCGGCAAGTTCCGGCAACTGATTCTCGTCGGCGCGAGTCCCGGCCTGGCGACGGAAGCGGAACGGGCCGAACGGACGTACGCGGACGATGCAGTGGCGAAATACCTCCGCGCCCAAGGGTTGCCGGCCTTTTACAAGTACTGGCATAATCAGCCCTTCTTCAAAACGCTGCTCGCCCTGCCCGCCCCACAGCTCGCGCCCATCCTTTCCCGCCGCCACCAAAACGACCCAGAAGGCCTTGCCTTGAGCCTGGAACACGTCGGCACGGGCCGACTCAGCTCGCTCTGGGAACGCCTCCGTGAGCTGACGGGCCCGGTCGACCTGGTCACCGGCGAACACGACCCGAAGTTTACGGAGATCGCCCGGCGCATGGGTGAGCGCATGCCCAAGGCGCGACTCAGCGTCATCGAAGGCTGTGGCCATGCCATCCACCTCGAACGCCCGGACGACCTCGTCCAAGTCCTGCGCTAAGGCTGATCAGATTCGACGCATCACCGTCTTGGCGAGACCTTGAATCACCAGTTCATCGACCGGGGTGAGGTCGGGGTAATTCTTGTTCTCGGACTTCAGGTAGACCTTGCCGCCCTGCTTGATCAGGCGCTTCAGCGTGGTCTCGTTATCGATCAAGGCGGCCACGATGTCACCATGCTTGGGGTGGCCGGGCTCGACGATGACCGTGTCGCCATCGTTGATGTCGGCATCGATCATCGAATCACCGCGGACGCGGAGAGCAAAGGACTGCGGGGGGCGGCGACGGGAACCCGCGGCGATCGGCACCTGCATCGTCGAGAGCACGCCCGAGGATTCGGTGTAGTCCGGGAGACCCGCGGGAATGGCCCCGGCGAACGCCACTTCCTCAAAGTTGACGATCTGGTCGTCGCTCGGGCCTTCGTAGCGTATGACCGTCTCGGAAAGATCGGCGCTGACCTCAGGGGCGATCTTATAGGCACGGGCGGCACCGGGGATGCGCTGCAGGACGCCCTTACGCTCGAGGGCCTGGAGGTGGCCGAAGACGGCATTCGTGCTGGCGAATCGGAACTTGGCCTGGATGTCGCGGATGCT
>CALQIY020000126.1 GCA_943330755.2 Opitutus sp. GAS368 | reverse complement strand
CAGTTGCGTCAGATCCGCCAAGGCACCGGCGATGTCGAGCATCTCGAGGCGAGCCTTGGCTTTCGCCAAGCGGACCTGATGACGCGCGCGCGGATGGTCCGTGGTCGGCAGCTGGGCCGCGACCTTGTCATACTCGGTGAGGATCAACTCCCAATCCGGTTCCTTGGCCTGCTCCAAGCCGCGGATGTGGACGAGCCGCTCGCGGGCCAGTTCGCGGGCCAACTCTGCTTGCCCGTAATTAAAATGGTAAGTCAGCACGGCCACCGGACACAGCAGCCAAAGCAGCACGAAATACTTCCTCATCGCCGAGCCCCCTCCAAGGCATCCTGGGCCCGCCAATCCGTGCCCAAGTACTGCAGAGCCACCGGGATGAAGGCCAAGAAAAGGGACCCCAGCAACATCGCCAAGAGGGCCCATTGTTCGAGGTCGAGGCCGGATTTAGGCAAGGGCGACTTCCGCACGAGGTCACCGAGGGCTTCCGTGGATAGGTGCTTCTCGTTGATGTCGTGATAGGTACCGCCCAGCGCGCGCGCGATGGCTCCCAACGCTTCCGGATCCTGCCGCGATTGGTGACCATCGATGAACAACCCCTTGTGCGGATTGCCCACGCCCAGCACCAAGACTTGCTTCACGGACTTCGGACGGGCCTCGATCGGCTGCAGGGGGATGGTGTCGCCATCGCTGTAGATCAGCAGTCGCGCGGAGCCCTCGGGCAAGGCGGCGACTTCCTTCAGGGCTTGGTTGATGGCGGTGCCGAGGTCGGTCTTGCCGCCGCGCATGAGCAACTGCACGGGAAGTCCGTTGAAGACGTTGCGGACCAACTCGGGATCGCGCGCTTCCATCACGACCGCCCGCGCATCGGTGTAGAAGCCGACGACCCCGTAACGGAGATCGCCGCCGACGCGCATGAGGACGCCTTCGACGGATTCGCGGATCCGCTCCTGACGGGTGAGCTTCCCCTCGGCGCCCGCATCCTTGAGCTTCATGCTCGGCGAAAGGTCGGCGACGAAGATGAGCCGCGTCGGCTCCTTGGCCGCGGGCTTCTGGCCATCCTGCTCCGCCATGTGCAGTTCAATCATCACCGCCAAACCCCAGGCGAAGGCCGCGAACGCCAAGGGGCGGACCCAAGGCACCACCCGCGTCCAAGCCCGGGCTTGGCTCTCCGGTCCAAACGCCAGCCGGCCCACCGCCCCAATCCGCCGGGCATGGAGCCACTCCGCGAGCGCCGTGAACAAAAGCACGGCCAAGGCTGAGTAGAGGGGCAGCATGGGGCAGGGATTAGCCTCTAGAGGGGTCTAGGGGAGTTATCGGTGTAGGCTTGGGCTAGGACTATGCAAACCCTTAACCGGACCCTGCCCTGCCCCAAAGAAAAGGCCCCCAAATGGGGGCCTTGCTGCCGAGCGCTGAGGTCAGGCTTAGAAGCCGCGGCGGAAGCTGATGGCTCCCGACACTTCGGGCAGGCTGCCGACCCCAGAGGCCTGCAAGGAATAATTGATGATCGTCCGCTTGTCCAAGCGGTGATCGAGTTCCAAACCATAGCGGCCTTGGTTCTTCACGTTCTGGGTGCCGGCCATCGAGAACGGCAGATTGCCGGTGACGTCGGTACCGGTCAGCGTCGGCTGGGCATCGTCGAGACGGTGCACCACCTGGGCGCTCACACGCACCTCGACGGCCTCGTTGACCACGTAGACGCCGACCAGGCCGAGGCGGGCTTCGCGGGCCGTGTGGTTCTGGCGATCGTAGGTCGCTGGGAAGGCCCCACCGGCTTCGGCGTAGGCATCCACTTCCAGCGCGGTCCACGTGAAGGAGCTGAACGCACCGACGGAGAACTTGTCCGCAAACTTCCGGAAAGGCGTATCATAGCGCAGACGGGCGGAGCGGGAGGAAGCGTCGGCGTTACCGATGGAGTGGTCGATGTTCGCACCCACCAAGTAGCCGCGATCGAGTTGCCCCTTCCAATTGCCCGCGGACAGCGTCAAGGAGAGCACCCCGCCCTCCGCGAGCTTGTAGTCGCCCTCCAGGAAGTAGTAATTGCCTTCGACGAGCGAAGAGCCGCCCAAGGCGAGCTCCTGCGCCTGACGGCCCCGGCCCACCGCAACACCCATGATGATTTTGGGTGAGATGGTCGTACTCACGCCCACTTCGCCCGTGGAAACATCGGATTTCGCGCCATCGGTGCTCTTGCCGAAGTCACCCGTGGCCCAGAAGGAATTCAGGCCGCCGAGGTCGCCGTAACTGGCGAGCGGACGGTGGTGAGCGCCTTCCATCGGCAGGTGGCTGAGCTGATGGCCCATGGCGTAGAAGGAATTAGCGCCCACGACCGTAGCCATCCAAGCGTTCACGTCGGTCACACCCTTGGCGGTGGCGATGAACGGGAAAGGCATGCCTTGCCCATCACTGGCCGTCCCCAAGAGGACGGAACCATCAGACGAGGTCGCGGAGGCATACTGGAAGGTCCAGTTGGCGAAGGGCGTCAGATCCACGCCATAAGACTGCAACCAAGCGGTCAACGTCAGCGTCCCGCGGGCCGCCGACCAGCGGTAGATGTTGCTGATGTTATTGTCATAAAGGCCACCGAACACGACCTTCCCGTCGGCCGAGATGATGGGGCTCGGACCAGATTGCTGGGCATTCGGCATGGTAGCCAAAAGATCGATGGCGCCGGTGGTCGTGGACCAATAGAAAGGCTTGGTGACATTCCCGCTGTAATAATTCCCGACTAGGGCCTTTCCGTCCGCCGAAATATTCGTCAATAACCCGTTCCCGTAGCCATTATAATTATTCGAGTTCGAATAGGCGCTCTGCACCCCGGTTAAGCTGGCGGTCAAATCGAGGTCCCAGCCGGCAGCGGTCCAGCGATGAACCTTGCTTCCCGCTTGCGCGATGACCGTAGACCCATCGGCCGACAAGCCGGTGGTGTCATAGTTAGCGCTCAAGGCGGAAAGGTCCAGATGCGTGAATTGACCAGTGACCGGCGACCAGCGGTAGATGGTGCTGCTGTTATTCCCGTAGACATACACCAAAGCGACGCTGAGGTCAGCCGTGACATACCGCAGGTAAGAGTTCTGCCCGACCGATAAGTTGGCGACCTGCGCAAAGGTGGTTTCGGTATTGCCGGCCTGCTTCCAGACGAAGGCTTGGGAGCTGCCATTATTCCAAAACCCACCCAAGGCCAGTGAACCATCATTTTTAACATACTGCAGATACGAGTCGTTACCAAAACCTGCGCCGATGCCGGTCACCAGAGTGCCGGCGGCGCTCCACAAGAAACCACTGCTAGCGATGTTATTACCAGAGGTGTAGGCGGAACCGACAACGTAAAGTCCATTGGTGGAAAGTCCGCGGCTTTGAGTAAAGCCTTGTGCGGCGACGCTGACCAACTGGGACGTTCCCGCCGTCGCATTGATCAGGTAATCTCCATTTAAGTTGGCCGAGTAAGAACGGTACAACAGTTTGGTGCCATCACTGGAATAGCCAAAAAGCTGGCCGTAATTATAGTTATTAGATGGTGCTCCCGTAATGATTTGCTCCGCAGCGACCACGCCAGCGCTCGCAGAATAATAGTAACTGCCACCCATCTCCATATCTCCGCCGAGGATCGCGGAGCGACCATCGTCCGCGATCCAGTTGTTACCGTAGCCGCCATAGTAGTACTGATTGCTAGGCAGCGTGAGCCGCTCGATGCCGTTGACGGCGTGAACGACGGGGAGGGACAAGAGCGTGGCGGCGGCGAGCAGGAACGGTTTCATGGAGGAGGGGGCGTGACCGCCCACCACCAGATTGCAGTATTAATAATAAAACTTTTTGGTCAGAAGCTGATTATGCCCATAACCCGACACGCCTTGCCTAAAAAGCCACGGGCTAACCTGACAGCGCCACTTCCTGCAAACCCGCCGCATAAGCCTCGAAGACCAGGCGGATCTGCTCCCGGACGCGGCGGAACTCGGCCCGAATCTCCTCGGGGGTGCCCGTCGCATGGGCCGGGTCGCTGAAACCCCAGTGGTAACGGTTCAGCTGCCCAGGGAAGACCGGGCACACCTGGTCCGCATTGCCGCAGACGGTGATCACCGTGGTCACGGGCTTATCCAGGAACTCGTTCAAGTGCTTCGAATGGTGCGCCGAGGCGTCTAAGCCAATCTCCTGCAGGACCTCCAAGGCCATCGGGTGCACATACCCCGCTGGCTTCGAGCCCGCGCTGGCGACGTCCGCCCGGCCCCCGAGGGCGCGCCGCAGGATGGCTTCGGCCAAATGGCTGCGACAGGAATTGCCCGTACAGAGAATCAGGATGAGAGGACGCGACATGGTCGTGAAGAAAAGGTGGCCTAATCAGCAGCAGCCGCTGCCGGGCTGGCAAGCCTGCGGCGTGCAGATGTCGGGCGCCAAGCAATCGGTCTTCAAGGTGCCCAGCAGGAACACCCGCGCGCCGTCTTCGACCACCGAGCCCACCACCGGAAAAACCGTCAGGAGGGGGAAGTCGTGCTCGACCTCCAAAGGCAGGTCCACCGACCCCAGCAAAGCCGCGCCCCGGTCCAGGACCTGCGCGCCCTTGGCGCAACCGACGCGATGCTCCGTATCGTCCGCCGTCCACAACTGCAGACGCGCCGATACCGCCGTCCGCACCGTGCCGCCACAATCGATGAAGCGCTTCTCCACCCGCGCCACCTCGGTCAGGTGCGCATGGATGGGCGTCAGACCGCCCGTCGGCAGGCGGAACCGCAAGGCCAAGCCGGGCTGCGCGAGCAAAGCCGCCCGAAATTCAGCGACCGTCATCGGCAAGGGCTTCAAAGATTGCATATGGAATAACATATGTATCATGGAGCCATGAGCAACGGCAAAAAGAAGTTTGTCTTCCCGCCCGCGGAAAAGGTCTGCCTGGGCCTATCCGACGCCACGCGCCTCCAACTGCTCGCGAAGATCGGGCGCGGCGAAGTCTGCGTCTGCGACCTGCAAACCGAGGTGCGGCGCGACCAGCCGACCGTCTCTCGCCATTTGGCCATGCTCCGCAAATACGGCCTAGTCACCGTCCGCAAGGAGGGGCGCTGGTCCTTCTACCGTCGCGCTCCCCTCCCCCCGCGGTTGAGCAAGATCATCGATCTAGCCGCCAAACCGGCCAAGTCGAAGCCTTGCGGCCCAGGGTGTTGCTGAGCCCGCAGGTTTTTTTAAGGTTTCCGAAGCAGCCGCGCGGGGCTATCCATGGGCATGCCCCGTTTCCCCGCCCTGCTCTTGGCCGCGGCCTGCGTCTCCGCTGCCTTCGGCGCGGACCGCCGAGATGGCCCGCTCAAAGACCTCAACGGCTACTTCCCGTTCCAGCCCCCGACCGATGCGAGCACATGGGCGGGCGAGCAGGCTGAGATACGCAACCGCCTCCAGGTAGCCTTGGGACTGCTGCCGATGCCCACGCGCACGCCCCTCAACGCCGTCATCCGCGGCAAGATCGATGGCGGCGAATACACCATCGAGAAGGTCTTCTTCGAAAGCGCGCCGGGGTTCTTCGTGACCGGCAACCTGTATCGGCCCAAGCACCTCAAGGGCAAGGCCCCGGCGGTGCTCTTCGCCCATGGTCACTGGAAGGACGCCCGCTTCCTCGTGCAGGACGCCGACTATGTCCGTAAGGAGATCGCCACCGGCCAAGAGACGTTCACGGAAGGCGGCAAGAGTCGCTTCCAATCCCTGTGCGTCCAACTGGCCCGCATGGGCTGCATCGTCTGGCAATGGGATACGCTCAGTGACTCCGACTCGCT
>CALQIY020000125.1 GCA_943330755.2 Opitutus sp. GAS368 | reverse complement strand
GATGACGACGATGGGCTTGAGGCCGAGGGCGAGCGCCTTGGAGAGCACGAAGCGCGTCTGCGGCATCGGGCCTTCGAAGGAGTCGACGACGAGGAGGCAACCGTCGGCCATGTTGAGCACGCGCTCGACTTCGCCGCCGAAGTCCGCGTGGCCCGGGGTGTCGATCAGGTTGATCTTATATTCCTTCTTGTCGCGCGGGTCGGTCCACTTGATGGCGCAATTCTTCGCGGTGATGGTGATGCCGCGTTCACGCTCGAGGTCACCCGAGTCCATGATGAGGCCGTGCTGGCCACCCGCGAGCTTGTCGAGGTCCTCGGCGCGGAACATGCCGGACTGGTAGAGCAGGCGGTCGGTGAGAGTGGTCTTGCCATGGTCGACGTGGGCAATGACTGCGATGTTACGGAGATTCATCTGTAAAGGCCTTACGCATAGGAAAAACCCCCTCGGTGCAAGGGGAATAAGGCGTCCGAGCCCATTTAGTGGGCATTTTTACGCTTCCGTCACCCAGAGAGGGCCTCAGGCAAGGCCGTCTCGGACCAAGACGGCCTCGGAATCGAGGTCCCGGCCCATGAAATCGCGGAAAACCGCCTCGGCCGGCTCGGAATTGCCCTTGGCGAGGATTTTCGCCCGTAATTCTCGCCCCACCTTGGGATTGAGGACGCCCTCCTTGAGGAACCGGGTGAAGGCATCAGCCTCCAGGGCCTCCGCCCATTTATAGGAATAATACCCAGCCGCATAGCCCGTGGCGTCAGAGAAGAGGTGGTTGAAGCGCCGGGCCATGGACGGGAGGCGCCGGGTCGTCCGGGTCTGCCAGGGACCGAGGTCGTCGTTCCAGTGCTGATCGAGGTCGGCGTCCTTGAGCTCCTGCGCGCGGATGTGCAGGTCGAGGTCGAGTTTCGAGAAGCAGAGCTGACGCATGCACGTGGAGGCGGCCCGGAAGTTCGCGGCGGCTTCGAGCTTGGCGAGGAGCTCGGTCGGCAGGGTCGCGTCGGTCTCGTGGTGGCGGGCGAAGAGCGCGAGGGACTCCTCCTCCCAGCACCAGTTCTCGAGGATCTGCGAAGGAAGCTCGACGAAATCCCAGGCGACGCGGACGCCGGAGAGGGATTCGACTTCGACCTCGGAGAGGACGTGGTGCAGCAGGTGGCCGAACTCGTGGAAGACGGTGGTGACTTCGTCGTGCGTCAGGAGGGCCTGCTTGTCGCCGACCGGCGGCGTGAAGTTGCCGCACATCAAACCGAGGTGCGGAGCGAAGGAACCATCGCGGCGCGGGCCACCGGTGCGGAGGAAGTTCATCCAAGCGCCGCCGCGCTTGGATTCGCGGGGGAACCAATCGGTGTAGAAGGAGCCGAGGTGGCGATCGCCGTCGCGGACTTCGTAGAAGCGGACTTCGGGGTGCCACACGGAGACGGGGTCGCCCTCCACGCGGGGCGCGGCGGCTCGAATGACCTGCCGTGTCCCGGCGGCATCGACGGTGACGGTGTCGCGGCCGACGACCTGGATGCCGAACAGTCCACCGAACAATTTGAACATCCCGGCGATGACGCCATCGACGGGGAACCAAGGGCGCAGGGCTTCATCGTCGAAGCCGTGCAACTCGCGGCGCATCTGTTCGGAGTAGTAGCCGAACTCCCACGGGTGCAACACACGCACCGCGTCGCCGGCCTTCTTCGCGCGGTACGCCTCGAGTTCGGACATCTCGGCCTCGAACTTCGGGCGGATGCGCTTGGCCATGTCTTCGATGAACGCCAGCGCGGTCGCGCCATGACGGGCCATGCGACGCGCCGTCGTGAAATCGGCGAAGTGGGCCTTGCCGAGGAGGCGGGCCTTCTCGTCGCGGAGGGCGAGGATCTCGGACACCAACGACGTGTTGTCCCACTTGTCCTTATGGCCGACCTGCGTCAGGGCCTCCCAGCAGAGACGGCGGAGGTCGTCGTCCTGCGCATACTGCAGGACCGGGAAGATGGAAGGTTGCTGCAACGTGATGCGCCAGGCTTCCGGGCGACCCTTCCCCGTGGCGGACTGCTTGGCGGCAGCCAAGGCGCTGGCCGGAAGGCCCGCGAGGCGCGCTTCGTCGGTGACGAAGTGCTCCCAATCATTGGTCGAATCGAGGACGTTCTCGGAATACTTCTGCGTCTTCGCGGCGAGGAGCGCGTTGAGCTCGGCGAGGCGCTGCTTCGGCGCGGCCGGCAGGTCGGCGCCATTTTCCTCGAAGTCAGCCATCGTCTCCTGGAGGAAACGGCGGCGCACGCCCGTCAACGCCCGGGCTTCCGCGGTGGCGGCGTAAGCCTTGAACACAGCCCAAATCTCGGCGTCGAGCGTGAGCGACGTGTAGAACGCCGTCACCTCGGGAAGGAGCGCATTGTAGGCGGTGCGGAGAGCGGGCGAATTCAGGACCGCGTCGAGGTGCGTGACCAAGCCCCAGCCGCGACCGAGTTCGCGCGTGGCGTTCTCGAAGCCCAACAGGACGTTGTCATAGGTGAGGGCGGGGCCGGAAAGTTTCTTGAAGCCATCGACGTTGACGCGCGCGCGACTCAGGGCCTCGCGGATGTCCGGCTCGATCGTCGTCGGCTGGAGTTGACTCCAATTAAAGAGGAAGTCGTCTTTGAGAAAGGGGTGCACGGGTTTGAAGGTGCCCCAAAAGGGGTGAATTTCAAGGTTGCTTGGCGGGAATATGCGACGGCTTTCCGCCGTAATCGGGTAGTCAGGCTTGCGAAGCGTAAGGGATGCCCCAAATGCTTCCGTCATGAGCAACCTGCCCGTGCTGCCCGTCCAGCACCTCGAGGTCATTCCGACCAAGGGTGGTACCGCCGTCTTCTTGGTCACCGAGCGCAAGACCATCGTCATCCAGGTCGACGCCTCCGTGGGCGAGGCGCTGCTGGCCGCCTTGGCGGGCAAGGTGGCTGAGCGTCCGCAATCGCACGACCTCATGCTGCACCTGCTGCTCGGCTTGGACGCCGTGGTCGGGCATGTCGTGATCCTCGAAGTCAAAGACGGCGTCTTCTTCGCCCGCATCGTCCTGAGCCAAGAGGGCCCGGTCGCCCGCAAGGTCGCGGAAGTCGATGCGCGGCCCAGCGATGCCCTGGTCTTGGCGGTCAAGGCCAAGCGTCCGGTCTTCCTGAGCCGTCAGGTCATCGAAGCGTGTGAAGACATGACGGAGACGCTCGCCCGCCTCCGGAAGCAGGCGTGAGCACTCCCCTCCCCGCCCCGCTGGTCGACGGCACCCGTCCCTCGGTGCTGGCGCCGATGCAGGACGTCACCACGACGGGCTTCCTGCGCGTCATCGGCCGGCGCGAAGGCCCCGATTGGTTCGTGACCGAGTATTTCCGGGTGCACGAATCGTCGACGCCGGAAAAGCACATCGTCGACTCGTTGTTGAACCACGGCACCGGACGGCCGGTCTTCGCCCAGCTCATCGGCGAAGACACCCCGCACATGGTGCGGACGATCAAGCTGCTGCAGAAATACCCGATCGCGGGCATCGACCTGAACATGGGCTGCCCGGCCCCGAAAGTGTATCGCAAGAACGTCGGGGGCGGCCTGCTCCGCGACCCCGCGAAGATCGACGAACTCCTCGGCGCCATGCGCGCGGAAACGCCCGGTCGCTTCACGGTGAAGATGCGGATCGGCTTCGAGGACCAACGTCACTTCGATGCGATCCTCGCGCTCGTCGCCAAGCACCAAGTCGACCTGCTCACGGTCCACGGCCGGACGGTCAAAGGGCTGTACTGGTCCGAGGTCGACTACGCCGCCATCACGCACGCGGTGCAGTCCGTCCCCTGCCCGGTCATCGCCAACGGGGATGTGACGAGCGCCGCCAAGGCCCAGCGACTCCTCGGCGAGACGGGCGCCTGGGGCATGATGATGGGCCGCCACGCCATCCGGAACCCTTGGGTCTTCCAGCAATGGCGCGCCGTGCAGCAAGGCCAGACCCCCTTCGCGCCCACGCTCGGGGACGTCCGGCAATACATCCAGGAAATCGCCGAGGAATGCTGCGATCAGGCGATGGCCGTCGACCGCCAAGCGGGGCGCCTCAAGAAATTCCTCAACTTCATCGGCCTCGCCGTGGATACCGAAGGACGCTTCCTGCACGAGATGCGCCGGACCGAAACGATGTCGGACCTGCTGAAGTGTTGCGATGCGCACCTCCTCGGAGCCCGCGCCACGGAGCGTTACCCGGAAGAACCGCACCGCGGACTCATCGCGCGGCCGACGCGCGAGACCCAGCAAGGCTGCGAACTCTGATCAGTCGGCCTTCACCGCGGCACGCAGCCGGCGGTCACGGGCCAAGACCAACAAGAGCGGGCCGCCGATCACCAGGAGCGACCAGAGGCCCGTGACCAAGGCGACGAATGTACCGAGGCTGCAGGCGCAGGACTGCTTCCGACGGAGCACCAGATACCACGGCAAGCAAAGCGCCAGGCCGACAAGCGAGGCCTTGCTGGTCCGCAGCAGCGATACCTCCAAAGCGGACTCATCGGAACGGACGCGGCGCAGGAGAATGGCCGTCCAGACAATCCACGAGACCAGCCAAGCGACGAGGATACCGATGATGAACGCACCGCTCTCGAACTCCTTGGGATTTGCGCCGGGCAAGAAGTAGTAGACGTCGAGCAATGCGAACAAAGGCAGGGCGACCAGGAACGCCGTGCAAAAAGCGGCCCCGAGGACGCGTGGCCAGAGGGCCGCGGGCTGTTCGGTCAGGGAAAGTTTTGGCGCCAGCGGCAGGAAGAAGAGGCCGGACTGCAGGAGCGCGCAGGCCCAGAAGAGCATCACCGGCACCACGTCGATGGTGCTCTCCCCGAGGTGCTCCCAATTGATGCGCAGCAGGTTTCCGCCCACGAGGTCGCCCAATTCCGGAGCGTCCCCCAGGAGCAACCCGCCCACGAGAACCATCACCGCATTGAACAGGAAGGCCAAGGGAATCGAGAACCAGAGAGCCTTTGAGAGGGGACGCATGGGGATAAACCAAGGTAACGGGGGCGATGGGCGGGGCGAGTTCAAACAGCCCCCCTTGACTCTGTCCGCAGACCGATAAACTGATAGGCATGATCAACCTCACCGAAGCCGCCGCCCAACAGGTCCGGGCTTTGCACGCCCAACAGGCCAACCCGGAATCCTCCCTCCGCGTCCTCATCGAGGCCGGCGGTTGCTCGGGCTTCGAATACGGCATGGCCTTCGACGTCCGCAAGGAAGGCGACCAGGAGTTCGAGAGCCAGGGCCTGAAGATCCTCATCGATCCCGCCAGCCTCGCCTACCTGAATGGTTCGACCATCCACTTCGACGACGGCCTGCACGGCAAGGGCTTCGAAGTCCGTAACCCCAACGCCAGCAGCACCTGCGGCTGCGGCAAATCTTTCAGCTAACACCATGAAACCCTTCCTGCTGCTCCCCCTCGCCGTCGGCCTCGCGGTCGCCCTCTTCGCCGCCACCTCCCCTTCCGAAACCAAGCCCATGACCAAAGCCGAATCCCCCTCTTCAAAAGTCCCGCAAGTCCTCGTCACCCTCGACGACGGCAAAGGCGGCGTCGGCAAGCCGCAGCTCGTCGACAAGGTCGTGCGCACCGATGCCGACTGGGCCGCGCGCCTGACGCCGGCGCAGTATGAAGTCTGCCGCGCCAAGGGCACCGAACGCCCCTTCTGCGGCACCCTGCTCGACAACAAGAAGACCGGCACGTACCACTGCGTCTGCTGCGAGCTCCCGCTCTTCTCGTCCGACGCCAAGTTCAATTCCGGCACCGGCTGGCCGAGCTTCTTCCAGCCCGTCTCCAAGGAAAACGTCGCGACCATCTCGGAT
>CALQIY020000124.1 GCA_943330755.2 Opitutus sp. GAS368 | reverse complement strand
GTAGAAATCAAGATCCGCAAGGGCGAGACCATCGACAAGGCTCTCCGCCGCCTCAAGAAGAAGATCGACCGCGAAGGCGTCATCAAGGACGCCCGTGCGAAGCGCGGCTATGAAAAGCCCTGCGAGCGCCGTCGTCGCAAGACGAAGGTCAAGAACTTCAATAGCTACCTCCGCAAGAAGTGGGATAACGCCTAAGGCTCGCCCTTAGCACCTGCTCCAAAGGCCTGACGTCTCGACGTCGGGCCTTTTTGCTTTCCGGGCGGCCCACGGAGGCGGGACAACAAAAAGGGCCGAACCCGGAGGTTCGGCCCTTGAGCGCACCAAGCGCGCAGGCTTAGCGGAGGAACAGCAGCTCCTGGTAGGACGGCAGCGGCCAGTACTCGTCGGCGACGATCTCTTCGAGCGCGTCGGCGGCCGTACGGACCTTGAGCATGGCCGGGAGGACCTTGTCGCAGGAGTGCTTGGCCTGGGCGTGCGTGTCGGACTTGCTGACGTCGCGGGCGGCGTCGAGGGCGTCGATCGCAGCGGCGAGTTCGTCGGCGAGGGCGATGACTTCCTTGCGGAGCTTGCCGCCGGACTTGGTCTTCTCGACCGGGGTCAGGTCAGCGGCGTACTTGAGGGCCGCCGGGAGGAGGAGCGTCTTGGCGATTTCCGAGACGAGCTTGGACTCGGTGTTGATGGCCAACACGTAGGAGTGCGTGTAGATCTCTTCGCGGGACTCGAGTTCGGCCTTGGAGAGGACGCCTTGGCGTTCGAAGACCTCGATCGACGACTTGGAGACGATCTCGGGGAGCGCGTCGGGGGTCGTACGGAGGTTCTTGAGGCCACGCTTGGCGGCTTCCTTGTGCCACTCTTCGGAGTAACCATTGCCGTTGAAGATCACGCGGCCGTGCTTCGAGAGGATGTTCTTCAGGACGACCTGGAGGGCGGCATTGAAGTCGCCCTTCTTGGCCTTGATCTCTTCGGCGAGCTCGTCGGCGAGCTTGTCGAGGGAGTCAGCCATGATCGTGTTGAGGACCGTGAGCGGGCCGGCCACCGAGAAGGCGGAGCCGACGGCACGGAACTCGAACTTGTTGCCGGTGAAGGCAAACGGGCTGGTGCGATTGCGGTCGCCGGCATCCTTCGGGAGGACGGGCAGCGTATCGACGCCGAGGGTCATGTGACCACCCTTGCGGGAGGTCGAAGCCGAACCGCTCTTCTTAACCTGCTCGATGACTTCATTGAGCATGTCGCCGAGGTAGATCGAGATGATGGCGGGCGGAGCTTCGTTGGCGCCGAGGCGGTGGTCGTTACCGGCGGAAGCGACGGAAGCGCGGAGCAGGCCCTGGTGCAGATCGACGGCGCGGACGACGGCGGAGCAGAAGGTCAGGAACTGGGCGTTCTCGTGCGGGTTGTGGCCGGGCTCGAGGAGGTTGCCGACGCCGGCACCACCGATGGACCAGTTGACGTGCTTACCCGAACCGTTGACGCCCGCGAAGGGCTTTTCGGCGAGCAGGCAGACGAAACCATGCTTGGTGGCGACGCGGCGGAGCAGCGTCATCGTGAGCATCTGGTGGTCGTGGGCGACGTTGGCGGATTCGTAGATCGGGGCCACTTCGTACTGGGCCGGAGCGACTTCGTTGTGGCGGGTCTTGATCGGGATCCCGAGCTTGAAGCACTCGCGCTCGGTTTCCATCATGCAGGCGAGCACGCGGTCAGGGATGGTGCCGAAGTACTGGTCTTCGAACTCCTGGCCCTTCGCCGGCTTGGCGCCGAAGAGGGAGCGACCGCAGGTGTAGAGGTCGGGACGGAGGTGGAAGAGACGAGAATCGATGAGGAAGTATTCCTGCTCAGGGCCGCACGAGGCGGAGATGAAGCCATGCTTCTTGCCGAAGAGCGCGAGGACGCGGGTGGCAGCCTTGTTGACGGCAGCCATCGAGCGGAGCAGCGGGGTCTTCTTGTCGAGGGCCTCGCCCTTCCACGACACGAAAGCGGTCGGGATGCAGAGCGTGGAGCCGTTTTCGGTGTCGAAGATGTAAGCCGGGGAGGTCACGTCCCAAGCCGTGTAACCACGGGCTTCGAAGGTGGAGCGGAGGCCGCCGTTCGGGAAGGAGGACGCATCCGGTTCGGCCTGGATGAGCGCCTTGCCCGAGAACTGCGCGAGGGTGCCGTTACCGTTAGGCTCGAAGAAGGTGTCGTGCTTTTCAGCGGTGAAGCCGGTCAGCGGATAGAAGACGTGCGCATAGTGCGTCGCACCACGCTCGAGCGCCCAATCCTTGATGGCGGCAGCGACGACATCGGCGGAGGCGGCATCCAACTTGGTACCGGACTCGATGTTCGCCTTGAGGGACTTGAAGACGTCCTTCGGCAGGCGCTTTTCCATCTTATCGAGGGAGAAAACATTCTGGCCGTAGATCAGGTCGATCTTCTCGTTGCGGAAGTCGAAGCTGCCCTGAAGGCGAGGCTGGGAGGCAATCGCCTCGATGGCGTTGCGGCGGGCTGGGTTGGTACTCATGGATTGGGGGATTGGAAAGTGATGGGCTGCACGTACTGAAAAGCACCCCTTGTGCCACGCTTCAACAGGCAACCATTCACAGGGGGTATTGCTTAATTTTGGTCAGTCGTGCTTAATTATTAGCAAAGAGGCTCTGCTTATTTCCAAGCATAGGTTAGGCGAGCATAGTAGACCGTGTCTAACTTCACCTGCCCAGGCTGGGGTTTAGACCGAAAGTCATTCGAAAGGCCTAAGCGGAGGGAAAGCGGCCGAGGTCCCCGCAGCAGGTTGATCGAGGACTCATGCCGAATATAGAAGTCCCCCGACTTCTGGAAGGACGGCACGATCGATACCGATGAGTCCAAGGCCGCCCAGCCCAGCTCCCGGGTAAGCACCAAACCCAAGTCCGCCGAAGGGGTGGAGAGATCGGCCAGACCCGCCGTCGCATAACGCTCCGTACGATGGGCCAGACCCACGCGGGCATCGAGTTTGCCGGACCCATCCGTGTAGAGCCGCAAGCCAAGCCCAGCGGCATTGACCGAGAAGAAATCGACGAGTCGCGCGTTGTCGTATCCGCTATCGGTGCGGGCATACCAGAAGACGATGTCCGTGGGGTTGGTCTCGTAAGCGAGATTGACGTGCAAGTCGTCGGCGGAGGTCTGCGTGCCGGCCTTGGCGCGGACGATGCGGATGCTCGCCAACAACGTATCGACTTCGCGGACGCCCTTCGCCTGGAAACCGGCGCTGATGCCGCTGCCTTGCGTCGCCCCTGAGCGGCCCGAAAGGTCGAAGTCCGCTTGCAGCGTCCACTGACGAAGCCCGCGCCGTTCCATGGGCCGTAGTTCCGGCTCACGCCAAAGCTCGAACTTTCCGTTCTGATCGCACGACTCGACGCCCCCGGAAGAAGTCACTCGACCCGCGATGGCAGCGGCGATGCCGCGCTGCACCACGCCACCCATGCTGACGGCGACCGCCGTCTCGGTCCGGAACGATTCGACTTTCGCCAAGGCGATCTTCTGCGGCGCGCCCCCGAGCGCTGGCACGCTCACCTCCAGATAGCCGTCGGCCGCGCGTTCAATTCTACCACGCAAGAAAGTGCCGTCCGTCAAGGTCACGGTGTCGGCGAAAGCCCAAAGGGGCGCCAAGAGCAGCAGGAAACGCTTCATCGAGGAATCCAGCCAAACCAATGGACGGAGGGTTGCCAACCTTCGTGTGAGGCGTTGTCATCGAAGCATGCAACTGGATGCCATCATCTTGGGCGCCGGTCCCGCCGGCCTGGCGGTGGCCAATGCCATGGTGAGGCAAGGGGCCCAGGTGAAAGTCATCGAGCCATCGACCCGTCCAGGTGGCTCCATCCGGACCGTGCGCGAGGATGGCTGGCTCGTCGAGACGGGGCCCAACACGCTCCAAATCGAGGGGGAAGCCGACCGTGCACTGCTCGACCACTATGGACTTGGGACGGTCCTGCAGGAGGCGGACCATGCTTCGGCCCAGCGTTTCATCTTATCGAAGGGGAAACTGCACGCGCTGACGAATAAGCCGTCCTCGTTGTTCAAGGGAGACCTGCTTACTTGGCGGGGGAAACTCCGGTTCATCTCGGAAATCTTCCGACCCCGCGGCGGGTCCGCCGAGGAAACGGTGCAAGCCTTCATGACCAGGCGTTTTGGCGCGGAAGCCGCCGACCTCCTCATGGACCCCGTGGTGTCAGGCGTGCATGCCGGCGATCCGGGTCGGCTGTGCATGGCGAACAGCTTCCCGTCCCTCCCGGCCCTCGAAGCCAGCCACCGCTCCGTCATCCTCGGCCTCATGCGCCAACCGCCCAAGGGGCGAAGCATCATTGGCTTTCCGGCGGGCATGCAGCAACTCGCCGATGCGATGGCCGCCCCACTCCCGCCCGAAGCGCTGCAGCTGGGCTCGATGGCGACGCTGATTCGTCAAGACGCCCGCGGCTGGAACGTGGCCTGGCGCAACGCCCAAGGTCAAGATGAAGGCGCCGTTGCCAAACACCTGGTCGTGACCGCGCCTCATTGGCAGTGGGCCTCCCTCCCCTTCGACGAAGAACTGAAGAAGACGTTCCGTGAATGGGAACGGGCGGAAGCGCCCCCCGTGACCGTGGTCGCTCGCGGCTACGCTCGCTCGGCCATCGCGCATCCGCTCGACGGCTTCGGCTATCTCATCCCAGGCAACGAAAAGCGCGCCATCCTTGGGTGCCTCTTCCCTTCGACGGTCCTGCCCGGCCGCGCCCCCGAAGGCAAAGCGCTGCTCTGCTGCTTCATCGGTGGCGCCCGTCATCCCGCGCTCGCCCGCCAGACGGACGAACAGCTGCGCGCCGCCGTCGACCGCGAACTCGCGGAAACCCTCGGCGTCAGTGGTCCGCCCGAAAAGGAATGGATTCAACGCTGGGACCGGGCGATTCCCCAGTATGGCGTCGACCAGACGCGTCGCGAGGCGGCCTTGGCGCGCGCCGAAGCGAAAAACCCCGGACTCCATTTCCACGGCGCCTTCCGCGGCGGCATCTCGTTGATGCACGCGCTTCGCGCCGGTGACGCGCTCGGGCGGTCGCTGACGAGCGCTTAGTTGGCCCCAGCCTGACCTTGTGGATCAGGCAAGTTGCGGACGATCAAGAACGCCGGCAGCATCAACGCCGCGGCGACGATGTAGACCCAGAAGTGGGACCCGAAATGGAAGTAGAGCAAGGCGGCGCTGATGGGCCCGATCACCCGCGCCAAGGAACCGGCGGAGCGGAGAATGCCGAGGTTGCGGCCCTGCTCCGTGGCATCCGAGTAAAGCGAGACCAACGAGGACACGCTGGGCAAGATGAGGCCGGTCGCAAATGAGATCAGGCCCATCCCCAAGAAGAACACGGGCTTGCCCCACGCCGGCAAGACACCGCCGGGGACGGGCGTCGGGATGACGGCCACCAACAGGAAGGCCACCGCCGCCGTCAAGAAGCCAAACAGCACCACCTTGCGCTGCCCCACGCGGCCGACCACGCGGCGCGACAAGCCTTGGGCGAGCACCAAGCTTGCCCCGTTGAAAAGAAACAACATCGCATTATCGCGCGGGCTATAGGCGAAAAGCGCCAGCGTCAGGAACACGATGGTGTTCTCCATCCCCGTGAAGCCGATCTGGTAGATGAGGTTGGCGCAGGAAGTGCGGCGCACCTCCTGCGACCGGACGTTGGCGAGGTCGAAGACCGAGGGACGCTGCGCATCCTTGGCCGCGCGCTTTTCAAGCGGCAAGGTCTCCGGGAAGAAGGCCCACACGAGCACGAAATTACTGCAGGCCATGAAGGCCGCGATGGCGGCGGACGTGGAGAAGAGGTTGAGTCCGAAGGCGCTGGTCGCGGCGGCGACCGGGCC
>CALQIY020000123.1 GCA_943330755.2 Opitutus sp. GAS368 | reverse complement strand
CGGTGGCTTACTATCGCCTGAACGACCGCGAGCACAGCTTGGGTTTCCTGGATGGCGAGTGCGCGGGCAGCGTGTTCAATCCCGTCACGAGCATCGATCAGACCTCCATCGGCACGGCGGCCACCCGCCGCCGCGCCTTGGTGGTGCCCGTTGCCGGGAAATCCGAAGAGCACCTGTTCACGCGACTCATCGATCCGGTGGCGTCGTCTTCGCTGCTCGCCGTGCCGGTCCGTTATGAGGATGAGACCTTCGGCGTGCTCGTCTGCGTGTCCATGGGCGCCTATCGCTTCTCCGATGACGACAAGCATTTGGTGACGGCCTTGTCGTCCTTCGGGGCCTCCTCGATCCAGAATGCCCGGCTTTACGCCAAAGTCTTCACCGTGGAAGAGGGCCTGCGTCGCAGCGAACGTTTGACCGCGCTGGGGTTGCTTTCCGCCGAAGTGGCGCACGAGATCCGCAATCCGTTGACGGTGATGAAGCTGCTCTGCGACACGTTGGGCCAAGGCTTGGCCGCGGATGACCCCAAGCAGGAGGACCTCGGCGTCATGCGCGAGAAGGTCACGCACATGGAAGGCGTCGTTTCCCGCGTGCTGGGGATGAGCAAGGCCCAATCGGGCGCGTTCAAGTCGTTCCCGCTCGATGGCGCCGCGGATAGCGCGGTGCTCCTCCTGCGCCTGAAGTTCCAGCAGGCCGGCGTCGAGGCCACGGTGGTGGCCGAGCCGGACCTCCCGTTCGTGGAAGGCAACGCCGGCCAGATCCAGCAGGTCTTCCTGAACTTGTTGCTGAATGCGGTGCAGGCGATGCCCAAGGGCGGCAAACTGTCCTTGCGCGTGGCCCGCGAGCCTGGGCCGCAGGGTGAAGTCATCTCCGTCCGCATCGCGGATACGGGCTCAGGGATTCCCCCGGCGATCCTGCCGAAGATCTTCGAATCGTTCTTCACGAGCCGCGAAGACGGGACCGGCCTCGGCTTGGCGATCGTCAAACGGATCCTCCGCGACCATCGCGGCGATATCGTCGTCGAATCGACCGGCCCGGCCGGGACGACGTTCAAGTTTTGGATTCCGGCCCAGAAGTGAACAGGCGCTTGGCGGCCGTCCAGACGACGGGCACGAAGGACACGACGACCACGATGACGATCACCTTATGCAGCTGATCGGCCAGCGGTGTGCGGCCGAGGAAGTGACCGAGCCAGACCAGCGAAGTCACCCAGAGCACCCCACCGAGGGCATTCCAGCGGAGGAAGCGGGCCGTCGGCATCTGGCCCATGCCGGCGGCAAAGGGCACAAAAGTGCGCATCAACGGCACATAGCGTGCGAGCACGATGGCGAGTGGTCCTTTTTCGGCAAAATAGCTGCGGGCGGCCTCGAGGTGGCGGCGCTTGAACCACCAGCTGTCGGCACGATTCGCCATGATGTGTCCGTATTTGCGACCCAGCCAGTAACCGGTCTGGTCGCCGATGACGGCCGCGGCGGATAAGGCGAAGGTGAGCTCCCAAGGGTCAAAGTAAGCCGGCCGCTCGCCGTTCGCGACCGAAAGGACCCCCGCCGTGACGAGCAAGGAGTCGCCCGGCAGGAAGAAGCCGGCGAGCAAGCCCGTCTCCGCGAAGATGATCAGGCACATCAGCGAGATGCCGCCGACCTCGATCGTCTGGCGGAGCCCTTCGGCGGTGTGGAGGTGTGACCAGAGGTCGCTGAGCCAAGGAAGCATGCTAGCACTAAGAAGGCTTTCCCGCGCTTGGCAATCGCCTTGAAAGCTATGCGGGTCCTCGCCACGCTGGCTTCACCGATGTCGCCTGAATTCGAATCTTCCGCCGTTCGTCTCCGACGCTCCGCCCTGCAGCATGGGTTGGCCGGACAGGCGGCCCAGGCGGGGCCGGTCGTGCCGCGGGCCAAAGCCTTCCTTCAGGAGGCCCGTGAGATTCAGTTGGCGGCGCACCGTTCCGGCATTCCGGGCGATGAGGTCGCCAAGCTGCGCTCCGACGCGATTGATATCGTGATCGACGCTCTGTACCTCCGCGCCGGGCCGGCCGCCGCGAGCCTCACCCTGGTGGCGACGGGTGGCTACGGCCGCGCCGAACTTTGCCCGCTGAGCGATATCGACCTCCTCGTCTTGGTGCCGGCGCACACGGCGGAGACCAAGCAGGCGGTGGAAACGATCCTTTACCCGTTGTGGGATGTCGGGCTTAAGGTCGGTCAATCGGTCCGGACGGTGGCGGAAGCCGCCGATTATGCCCGCAATGACCTTCACCTGCATGTCGCCTTGCTCGAGACCCGCCTGCTGTGCGGCGAGCGTTCGCAATTCGCCCAACTGGAGGTCCGGCTATCCGAGCTCTTGAGCGGGCAGGCGTGGCAGCCCCTCGCCAAGGCCATCGTCGAGTCGCAACGCAAGCGTCGCGAGAAGGCCGGTGGGAGCGCTTACCTCCAGGAACCCGACCTGAAGAACGGGGTCGGCGCGCTCCGCGACGTCCAAGGCTGCGTGTGGCTGGCGCGTATCGCCCGCGGCGTGGCGGGTCCGCGCGGTCTCGGTGCCGCCGGTTTCTTGCCGACGTCGGATCTGGCCAAGTTCGAACAAGCTCGGGCTTGCCTGCTGCGGCTGCGCTGCGAGCTGCACTTTCAGGTCACCCGCCCGACGGAACAGCTTTCCCTCGAGCGGCAAGATACGATCGCCGAGGCCTTGGGTTATCCGGGCGACCTGAAGTCCCGCATCGGCGCCTTGATGCGCGATTACTTCGACGCGGCGGATCACGTTCGCCGGTGCGTGGAGATGGTCGAAGGGGCGGTGATGGGTGAGCCCGAACCCGCCGGGTGGGGTGAGCCGATTTTGATCGATGGTTTCCGGCTCGTGCCCGGTGGCACCGTCTCCGCCCAGCATCGCCTGGTGTTTGAAGAAGACCCAGGTCGGCTGGTCCGTCTCTTCCGGCTGTGCCAAGTCCATGAGGCTCGGCCCGAACGGGCGCTTTCCTTGTTGGTCCGCGAGCGCGCCCACCTGCTCACCGCCGACGTCGCCTTCGCCGAGGAGTCGTGCAGCGCCTTGCGCGCCATGCTCACCGAGGCGGGTCGGGTCTACGGCGCGCTGCATGCCCTCCGCGAGCACGACCTGCTTTACCGCTTGGTGCCCGAGTTCGCTGGGCTGCACTGCTTGGTGCAGTTCGAGTTCTACCACCGGTGGACCGCGGATGTGCACACCCTCCGTTGCTTGATGGAGTTGGACGAGATCTACGAGGGCAAGACCGAGGTCGACCGACACTACCGTGAGGTCGTCCTGGGTTCGGAAGCGCCGTCGTTCCTCTACGCCATCCTTTTCCTCCACGACATCGCCAAATCCGGCGGCATCGAGGGTCACGCCGAACGTGGCGTGCCCATCGCGGAGGTCGTGCTGGAGCGCCTCGGCTTCGATGCCCGCGAACGCGAAGTCGCCGCGGCGGTCATCCGCCACCATTTGATCATGGGCATCTACTGGCAGCGCCATGACGTCGATGATCCGGCCAACATCGAGCGGTTTGCCGCGATCGTCGGCGATGAGCAGGTGCTGCGCAGCCTGCACGTGCATACCCGTTGCGACGCCCGCGCGACCTCGCCCGATCTCTGGACAGGTTTCAAGGACGGACAGCATTGGACGCTCTACCGCCGGACGTTGGCCAAGCTCGCCGGGGAATCCGAAGCCGAGGCGGAAGTCGCCGCCTCCGCTCTGCGCGAGCAGACCGCGGTGCTGCTGGCGGGCACGGTCCCCGCGGATGAACTGGAGGCCCACTTCACGCAGATGCCTTCGGGCTATTTCCTGCACGTGTCGGCCGAAGATGCGGCCGTGCACATCGGCCTCATCCATCGCCTCATCGCCACCGTCGCGCAGGAAGACGCGGAGCAATCGTTGCGCCCCATCGTGGAATGGCACGATGACGTGGGCTCGGGCCAGTCCGCGGTGACCGTCGTGACGTGGGATCGCGCGGGCCTCTTCAGCCGCATGGCCGGCGCCTTCGCCGTGGCCGGCATCAACATCGTCTCTTGTCGGGCGTTCTCCCGCGAAGACGATGTCGCGATCGACTTCTTCAAGGTCGTCTTGCCCGTGGGCAAGGAGCTGGGCGCCAAGCAGAAGTTCGCCGAAGCCCTGGCCCGCTCCTTGGTCGGTGGCTACGACCTCGTCGATGAAGTCGGGCAGGAGGAAATCCGCGCCACGCTGACGGCCCCGCGACGCAAGGCCTTCGTGCCCCTGGCCGCGGAGGTCAGCGTCTACTTCGAGGAAGCCCTCGGTCGGACGGTCGCCGAAGTGCAGTGCAATGACCGGCTGGGTTTATTGTTCCGCATGGGCTTGGTCATCCGTGGGGCCGGGTATGCGATTACCTTCGCGAACATCTCCACCGAACAAGGGTTCGCCTTGGACACCTTCTACCTGACCCCGGAACGTGGCCTGACGACGGCCCCGCACAGCCCCGACGCCCTGGCCGAAGGGCTCCGTCAGGTGGTGTCCTGAATTAGGTCCCCCTTGCTTCGGCCGGGAAAAGGCTTAACGTGGTCGGGTATCACCGCCATGACCACGAACTTCCTGCACTTAGGTCGTCTTTGCCTCGCGCTGACGGCTTGCCTCGGCCTCACTGCGGCCGAAACCCCCGCTTCCGCTTCCAAGCCCATGACTACTCCTCCTAAACTTGAAAAGGCCACCTTCGGCGCCGGTTGCTTCTGGGGTGTCGAATACCAATACCGCAAGATTCCCGGCGTCACTGAAGCTTTCTCGGGCTTCAGCGGGGGCAAGGCCGAGAATCCCACTTACCGGCAGATTTGCCAAGGCGACACCGGCCATGCCGAAGTCATCGAGGTGACCTTCGACCCGGCCAAGGTTAGCTACCGTCAACTGGTGGAATATTTCTTCCGCATGCATAACCCGACGCAAGTCGACCGCCAAGGCCCGGACGTCGGTGACCAGTATCGTTCGGTCATCTTCTACCATTCGCCGGAGCAGAAGAAGGTCGCCGATGAAGTGAAGGCCGCTTTGACCACCGCCAAGGTGTATGCCGAGCCCATCGCCACCAAGATCGAGCCGGCGCAGACGTTCTGGAAGGCCGAGGAGTATCACCAGCGCTATTACGAGAAGAAGGGTGGCCGTCCGTATTGCCATCTGGTCGAGTACGCTCCCGGAAAGTAAGCCACGTGGGGGCCGCGCATCAGGGGTCGGACACGTCTCTGCCGGGCTTCGGCCAGGCGGAGCCTGCGCCCGATGTCCCCGCCCGCCGGCGCCCCTTGGCCGCGCGCATGCGGCCGCGGAACCTCACGGAAGTCGTCGGCCACGCCGCGTTGCTGGGGCCGAACGCTTTGCTGCCGCGCTTGATCAAGGCCGATAATTTCGGTTCGCTGCTTTTCTATGGCCCGCCCGGGTGCGGTAAGACCACCTTGGCGGAGGTCATCGCCGCCGAGACCCAGTCGACCGTCGTCCGCGTGAATGCGGTCCTCTCGGGGACGGCGGAGCTGCGGGAAGTCCTCGCCGAGGCCCGTCGTTCGCCCGCCCGCAAGACCGTCCTCGTCGTCGATGAGATCCACCGCTTCAACAAGGCGCAGCAGGACCTGCTCTTGCCCGACGTCGAAGCGGGCGTGGTGCGGCTCATCGGTTGCACGACCCATAATCCGGGACTCTACGTGGTGCCGGCTTTGTTGAGTCGGAGTCATCTGTTCCGCCTCGACCCCTTGGGGGTCGAGGAAATCGCGGCGTTCTTGGGGACGGCGTTGGCCGATGCCGAGCGTGGGCTGGGTGCCCTGGGAATCAAAGCCGCTCCAGCGGTGTTGCGGCAGGTGGCCGAGATGGCCTCGGGCGACTTGCGCCGCGCCTTGAATTGCCTCGAAACCCTGGTGCTCTCGGCCCCCGCCTTGGGGACCGTCACCGATGAGGCTGTCGG
>CALQIY020000122.1 GCA_943330755.2 Opitutus sp. GAS368 | reverse complement strand
TCGATCTTCACCATGGGCTTGGCCGCGGCGGACGGCATCGCGGTCACTTCCGCGCCCGCGATCTCTTGCTGCTTGCGGCGCAGCTCCGCCGCCTGCTGCAGCTTGCGCTGGCGCTCCACGGCCTCGCGGGCGGCGGCGGCCTTGCGCTCGGCATTCCAAGCCCCGACGCCATCACGCATCTCGGAGATCCACGCGTTCAGCGTGGCCTTGGGATCATCGGCCAAGGCCCCGAGGAGGCAGAAGCCATACGGGAAGACGAGGATCCAAGTGCCGTACTCGCCGAGGATCGGCTGACAGAGTTTGAGGTAGATGAAGCCGCCCAGCACGCCGCCCGGACCTTTGGGGTCAAAGGTGCCCGAGGCATCGGCCCCGAGCCAGAGCGTCAACATCGGCGCGCCGAAGAGCACGCACGCGGACATCAAGGCGACCTTCGTCGGCCAAAGGGTGTGCGCCCGGTTGTTGAGCGCGAACCACGCCGCGGCGAAGAGGAAGGCCGGGATGAAGAAAGCGCCGTACCCGAAGAGGCAGAAGAGCGTCACCGCCAGGGTCGCCCCGAATGCGCCGCAGGGATTGGATGTCGGGGTCGCGTCCGACTGCGCCGGCAGGCTGAAGGTCGTCTCGAGCCAGGCCGGCAAGAGGTTCGCATCGGTCGACGAATGGAAGACCAACGCGATCACGAAGAAGGTCGCGAGCAGGCCGAGGATGACGGCGAGGATGGGACGGCTTTCGCTGGCGGGCGTGGCCAGGGTGGCGGTGCGCTTACGGGCAGGGGCGGGCATGAAGATTATTCGCTGAAGAGGTTGCCCTGCGACGTCACGTCGGTCCGGGGCGCCGAGGGATCGGCGTGGATGTGGCGCGGGGGACGGGTCACGCGGGCCGCGAGGGCGCGGGTGCGTTCCTGGGCCAAGCGCTCGACCATGCCGGTCAAGGCGTGGCGGATCCACTTCGGGGTGAAGGCGGCGTGACCGTAGTCGCACGGGCCGTAGCCATGCACGCGACCCGCCTGCAGGAGCGCGTCGTTCTGCGCGAATTCCGCCTCGTTCGTCGGCACGTAGACGGCGAAGGCCTTGCCGCCGTTCTTCCGCAGCAACGAGAAGACCGGGACGTCGCTGGGGCCGTCGGCGACGTAGATCATGTTCTCGAAGGGCACGCGCCGGTCTTCGGCCTGGACGACGGCGTTGACGTCGATCTCCGGGTTCTTGTTCGAGCCCTTGTTGATCTCGAACAGGAAGCGGGTCTTGATGGTGTTGTCGACCATCGCGGCGACCTGCGTGATCTCCGTCGGCAGCTCGAGCGCGAGCTCGTCTTGCTGGTTGAAGTGCGGCGGCAGCGGATGCTCCAGGAATTCGCAGCCATAGATGCCGTCGCAATGCGGGGCGAGCGAGGTGCCGCGGATCATCTCCGCTAGGCCGGTGCTGATGACGTAATGCTCCAAGGTGACCTCGACGTTGTGCTTGCGACCCAATTCACGGACGAACTCCTTGAGCGCGGGGAAGAATTCCGGGAGGCCCGGGCAGAGCTCGATTTCGCCGCCGAGCGCGCGGAGCTGGCGGTTCGTGAGGCCTTTCATGGCGCCCGACTTCACGTAGCTGAGCAGGTGGTTGAGGTAGACGGAGTCCTTCGACGTGCGGATGCCTTTGCGGGCATACAAGGCCGGCAACTGGTTGGTTTCCTTCCAGAATTGCTCTTCATCGACGCCGAAGGCGCGGAAGAGCGGGGTCTGCATGTACCCGGGACAAAGGGTCTTATCAAAGTCCCAGACACAAGAGAGGACGTGGCTGCCGCGCAGGGCGGGTTCCTTGGTCTGCATGCTAAATCGGAAAAGGGTGAAAGGTCGGGCTTGCGGGGAGAGTCCCCAAGCATCCATTAACTAACGGAGGCAGCCCCGCTGTCCAAGCCCGATTCCCGTTCCACCCACCATGGCCGAAGCCCCCCTCAGACCCGACCTTTCCGGCCTCCGCCGTCGCCTTGCCGAGCTGGAAGGGCTCATGGCCGACCCCGCCACGTTCGGGGACAGCCGCCGGGCCGCCGCCTTGGGCGCGGAACTGCGCTTCACCGGCAAGGCGGTCAAAGCGGATGACTTGCTGACGGGCCTGGAAAAGGAACTGACCGAAGCCCTCGCCCTCGCCGGCGAAGCCGACCCCGAGATGCGTCGCATGGCCGATGACGAAGCCCGCCGCCTGACACCGCTGATCGAGGTGGCCCGCGACCAGCTGATCAAGGCGATCGTCCCGCCCAACCCCGACGATTCCCGCAATGCGATGGTGGAAATCCGCGCCGGCACGGGGGGCGAAGAGGCCTCCTTGTTCGCCTCCGAACTGCTCCGGGCCTACACGCGCTTCGCCGAACGCAAGGGCTGGAAATGCGAGTTGATGTCCTTGTCCCACTCCGACCTCGGCGGGGTCCGCGAAGCGGTCCTGCTCATCGAGGGCGAAGGGGCCACCGCCCTCCTCCGCCACGAGGCCGGGGTCCACCGCGTCCAGCGCGTCCCGGCCACCGAGGCCTCCGGCCGCGTCCATACGTCGGCCGCCACCGTGGCCGTGCTCGCCGAAGCCGAAGAGGCCGAAGTGGTCCTCAAGCCCGAAGACCTCGACATGTCCGTGGCCCGCGCTTCCGGCGCCGGCGGCCAGCACGTCAATAAGACGGAATCCGCCGTCCAAATCATCCACAAGCCCACCGGGCTGATGGTCTACTGCGCCGACGAGCGCTCGCAGCTGCGCAACCGCCAGAAGGCCCTCCGCGTGCTGCGTTCCCGCCTGCTCGACCTCACCCGCGCCAAGGAACGCGAGGTCCGCGCCGATGCCCGCAAGAACATGATCGGGTCGGGCGACCGCTCGGAACGCATCCGCACCTATAATTTCCCGCAAAACCGCATCACCGACCACCGCATCGACCTCACGGTCCACGGGATCGAGCAGATCCTCGAAGGGTACCTCGACGAACTGGTGAACGCGCTCTACGACGCCGACCTGCGCTCGCGCGCCGAGGCGATCACTCGGACTTCAGCGTAAAGGCGGCTTCGGTCTCGGAGACGCGGAAGAGGCCTTTGGCGCCATCGCCGTCATCGAGGCGCTCGTCCACGACGAGCAAGATTCGCTGCGAACTGGCGTCCGGCGTGGAGGGGGTGAACACCACGGCGGGGATACCTTTGCCCGCAGGGCTGTCCGGCGTGAAGCTCCAGCTGCCATTAACGGGGGCTTTATCCAAGGCGGGTTGGACGACCTTGGTGAAACCGAAGGCGGCCAGGTCCGCCGGGGGGACGCGGAAATCGAACTTGGCCGGCCAAGCGCCTTTCTCGAGGCGGTATTGGATGAGCGGCGCCCGGGCTTCGCGATAGACGTGGGTCATGCCGTCCGCCTGGAAATGGTCGCGCAAAACGAAGCCGAAGGCGATGAGGAGACCAAGGGCCAAGCCACCGATCGCCCACATCATGGCGTGGTACCAGAGGGGCGACGCAGGGGCCAAGAGGATTTTGGGGACTTTGTTTTCGGAGTCGGCCATGGAAAGGGGGTTCGGACCATCTTTGCGGGGTTCGGACTCGGTTCAAGCCCGGAGCGTTTTGTTTCTTGGATAGGCCGCGGTTTCCGCCTTCGATGCCGCCCCATGGATTCCGCCTTCCTCGAACGCTTCGCCGGCGTCGGCCGCCTCTACGGGCTGGCGGGCCTGGAACGGCTGTCGCGCAGCGGATTCCTGATCGTGGGGCTGGGCGGCGTCGGCTCCTGGACGGCGGAGGCCCTCGCCCGCTCCGGCGTCGGCCACCTGGCCCTGGTCGACGGCGATGCGGTCTGTATTTCCAATACGAACCGCCAGCTCCACGCGATCGCCGGCGCCGAGGGCCAAGCCAAGACCGAAGCGGTCGCGGCCCGCGTGCGGGCGATCAATCCAGGCATCCAAACGACCCTCCACACGCGCTTCCTCTCGCGCTTCAACCCGCATGAGGTGCTGACGGGCTTCGAGGGCGTGGTCATCGACGCGATGGATGCGCTGTCGCCGAAATGCGGGCTGATCGCGGAGGCGGTGAACCGGAAGCTGCGCGTGGTCACGGTCGGCGGCTGCGCCGGGCGTCTCGATGGCACGCGGCTCAAGGTGACCGACCTCCGCGATTCGCGCGATGACCCGCTGATGATGCTGGTCCGCAAGCGGCTGCGCCAAAACTTCGATTTCCCGCGCGGCAAGGCGCCGTTCGGCGTGTCGTGCGTGTGGTCCGATGAACCGTTCACGCAGCCGACGGACTGCGCCGGGCTGCCCGGCGGCGAGATTCCCGAGGGCGAAGACCTGCACCCGAACTGCGAATGGGGCTACGGAACGGCCTCCCATGTGGCCGGCGCGTTCGGCCTGGCGGCCGCGGGTGAAGCGCTCCGACTCACCTTATTGCCCAAGGAATAAGCGGGCGAAGTTCACGCCCGTGAGCTCCGCCGCCTGCTCCACCGCCAGCCCGCGGGTCCGCGCGAATTCTTCCAGGTTGCGCAGGAGATTCGCCGGATGGTTCTGCTCCACGCCCGCGGCATCGGGTGGGAGTTCATGCCTGCGGAACGCGGGCGCGGGACATAACGCCGGGGCATCGGTCTCGACGAGGATCCGGTCGGAAGGGATCGCCGCCGCAAACTGCCCACGAAGGTCGGCCTTGGTCGGACGGAGGTGATGCGCGCTGAAGGAGAAGTAAGCGCCGAGGCCCACGAGCTCCGGCACGAGGTCAACAGGGCCGTTCCAACTATGCAGGAGGAAACCACGCCGCGGCACAGGCGCGGCTCGCAAGGTATCCATGAGGGGGCCGATCGCGCGGACGCAGTGGATGGTGAGCGGTCGGTCGAGTTCGACGGCCAAGGCGAGCTGGACGCGGAAGGCGGCTTCCTGGGCGACGGGATCGTGGCCCTCCACCCACCGGTCCAAGCCCATCTCGCCGACCGAGGCCTGCGGGTGCGCGAGCAAGATGGCCCGGAGCTGCGACTCCCAACCCACGGGCGCGGTGGGGACATCCCAAGGGTGTAGGCCAAAGGCAGGAAGGTTGCGGGCGTCGCGGGCCGCGAGTGCGGCGACATCGGGCCAATCGACCGGCGCGCTGCCGTTGACGACCGCATAGCCGACGCCTTCCCGCCGAGCGAGTTCGACCGCGGCATACGGGACTTCCGCGAACTGATAGTGGCAATGGGCGTCGTGAACAAGCATCCGGGCGAAAGGCCAAGCTATCGGCCAAGACAAGGGCCACAACGCCGAATCGGCGTGCGTTGTCCTTGCCCTCTTGGCCCGCCCTCGCCTATCTCCGTGGCAGGATGAAAACGCCGCCCTTGCCCAAGGAAGCCTTGATGACCGTGACCGGCCTACCCTTCCCGTTGAAGGCCAAGGGCAAGGTCCGCGAGGTCTTCGACCTGGGCGAACACTACCTCATCGTCGCGACGGACCGCTTGTCGGCCTTCGACGTGGTCATGCCCAACGGGGTCCCGGGAAAAGGGATCCTGCTCACGCACATCAGCCTCTGGTGGTTCGAACAGGCGAAGGCACTCTTCCCGACGCACCTCGTGCCCGACCACGCGACCGCCCTCACCCGCGCGCTCCAGGGCCATGAACACCTGATCCCGCGCTCGATGCTCGTGCGCAAGCTCATCCCCCTGCCCGTCGAGGCAGTGGTGCGCGGCTACCTGGCCGGCAGCGGCTTCAAGGAATACAAGAAGAACGGCGCCATCCTCGACCACGTCCTACCGGCTGGCTTGCTCGATGGCTCGAAGCTGCCGACGCCCATCTTCACGCCGTCGACCAAGGCCGCCGAAGGCCACGACGAGGCCATCACCAACGCGCAGTGCGAACAGATCCTCGGCACGCAGGCCTTCCGTACGGTCCACGATACGTCCATCGCGCTCTACCGCATGGGCGCCGAACGCGCGGCCAAGGCCGGCGTCATCCTCGCCGACACGAAGTTTGAATTCGGCACCGCCCCCGATGGTTCGTTGGTGCTCATCGACGAGGTGCTGAC
>CALQIY020000121.1 GCA_943330755.2 Opitutus sp. GAS368 | reverse complement strand
GGAATGGGCGAGGAAGGTCTCGCCTACGCTATTGCTCACGTCGTCAAGGAAGCGCTGTCGGGCGATCTTCGGCACCTCCATCCCCGTCAGTTCCCATGGGCCCATGCGCAAGAAGCCCGCCGCGACGACCAACTCAGGGTTTTCTGGCTGGATCTCGTCGCCCGCGATCTGCTCGCGGACGAACTGATCGTAGCGCTTATCCGCATTGAAGGAACGCACCACGTAATCCCGATAACGCCAGGCGTTGCCGCGCTCGTAATCATTGGAGAACCCGGAGGAATCGGCGTAGCGGGTCACGTCGAGCCAGTGCTGGGCCATGCGCTCTCCGTAGTGCGGGGACACCAGCAGCCGGTCGACCAGGGCGGCGAAGGCCTCGGCCTCGGGCCGAGGGTCTTTGACGAAAGCCGCTACTTCTTCCGGCTTAGGCGGCAGGCCAAGCAGGTCGAACGTCGCGCGGCGGATCAAGGTGACACGGTCGGCAGCCGGGGCGACCGCGAGTCCGGCGGGCATCTTCGCCATGATGAACGCGTCGACGGGGTTGCCTTGGTTCGCGGGAAGCGCAGGCTTCTTGACGGGTTGATAAGCCCACATGTCCTCGGGCTTATATTTTCGGTTGGTCCATTCGGGAGACAGGCCGCCGGATGTCTTCATGACCGTGCCGTCTTCCGTCGACCACTTGGCTTCGTTCGCCCGAGCGATAGCCTGGGCGCGTGAGGCCTCGGGCCAAGGCGCACCACCGGCGATCCATTCCTTGATCCAGGACACCTGTTTTTCGTAAAGCTTGTCCGCTTCTTTCGGCGGCATCGCCTCCCAGTCTTCGTGCGTGCGGGTGACCGCCAGATAGAGCGGGCTTTCCTCCGGCTTACCGGCGATGAAGCCGGGCAGCTTGCTGTCGCCACCTTTCAGGGTCGAGGCCGACGTCCTCATGTCCAGTCCGCCCTTGATCTTCGACTCATCCTTGCCGTGACACGCGAGGCACTTCTCGTGGAAGAGCGGGTTGATGCGTCGGACGAACAACAGTTCGGCTTTTTCGTCGGGTGCAGCCATGGCCATACCCGGAGCGAGCAGGGCCAGAAGGAGGGGCAAGGGGGATTTCATGAAACCTGAAAGCTTAGAGTCTCAGTTCGACCCTGGCGCCGCCCTGCTTCGCGGAGGCGTAAATGGCCTCGACGATGCGGATGTCGCGCAGGCCCATCGCGCCGTCGGCTTTGAAGGGCGACTTGCTGGTGATGGCCTTGGCGAACTCGTCGAGCAGCACGGCGAGTTGGAGCGTGTCTCCGGCGGGCACTTCCTTTTTGTTCACCACGAGGCGCTTCGGATTGGGTTTGTTGCCACCGCTTTGTCCATAGACGCTGCCTTTGTCTCCGGGGAGGATTTCCACGCTGCCTTTCGGGCCCAGCGTGGTGCATTGATGGAAGCTGTTGCTGTAGCTCGCGCGGCAGAGAGCCTGGAAGCCGTCGTCGAACATCAGCTCAAAGCTCATCGTTTCCTCCACTCCTTCGGGGAAGAGGTCCTTGTGCCGCGTGGCCGGAAAGGCGCGGACGGACACGGGCACCTTGCCGGTGAGGTAACACGCGGCCTGCACGGGATACACGCCCGTGTCGAACATGGCGCCGCCGCCCGCCATCTTCGGGTCGAGCAGCCACTTCTTGATCGTCGCGGCTCTCGCCGGGTCGGAGAGGCCGGCGGCATATCCCCATGAGAATTCATAATTGCCGTTGCTGAGGTCGCCGACCGCTCCGTTGCGGAGCGCTTCGATGGCTTTGACGTGATGCGGCTCCCAATGCAGGCGGTAGTTGACGCCCAGACTGACGTCCGCGGCCTTGGCGGCCGCGATCATCGCCTCGCACTGCTCGGCGCTCGTCGCCATGGGCTTCTCGCACATGACGTGCTTGCCTGCCTTGGCGGCGGCGATGCTGTGCTCAGCGTGCAGCGCGTTCGGCGTCACCACGTGCACGATCGCGATATCCTTGGCATCGGCGAGTTTCGCCATGTCGGCATAACTGAAGATATTGCGCTCCGGGAAACCGTATTGGGCCGCCCATTCACGACCTTTCGCGGGGTTCCCGGTGATGGCGCCTGCAAAATAGACATTCTGAGCGGAGGGCAGTTCGGGCGCGATGCTCTGCTTGCTGAAGCCGCCGAGTCCGCAGAGGGCGACACCGAGTTTGCCCTCCCGGGCGCTCTGCGCCCGGACGAGCGAATTCATGCCGACGATCGCGGGTGCGGCGAAGGCGGCAGTCTTAAGGAAGGAACGGCGGCTGAGATGATTCATGTTTTTGGATAGGGTGTCGTAAGATTCCCGTCTTGATGTCACCGAGTGCCAATTTTTGACGGTTTTCTTTCGGGAAGGACGACGAAGCAGCCGTCACTCATGGTCACGGCAAGACGGCCTTCCGGGCCGAAGGCGATACTGGTGGGTTTGCCGGGAGTCTTGATAAGCCCCAGGACCGTGCCATCCCCACCGATGATGCGGATGCCCGCACGGGTGCAGCACCAGAGGCGTCCCTGCAGGTCGAAGGCCAGTCCATCGAGTCCTTTTTCAGCGAAGGTGGCGAACGTTTCGCGCGACCCGAGGGTTCCGTCGGAGTGAACCGCGAAGCGGAAGATGTTCGGCGTGCCGGAGTCGGTGATGAAGAGGTGCTTTTCGTCCGGCGAAAAGACGATGCCGTTCGGCTTGTCGAAGCCTTCGGCGGCCTTGACCAGCGTCTTCGTCTTTGGGTTCAGGCGGAAGACGAACTGACCCGGCAGCTCCTTCTTATCCCCGGGCCGCTTGCTGAAAAGAAAGTCGGGGTCGGTCAGCCAGAGGGTGCCGTCCGATTTTACGACGACATCGTTCGGTCGGTTCAGACTCTTGCCCTCGAAGCGGTCAGCAAGCACCTCGACTTGTTCTCCCTTGGCGTTCCAACGAGCCAGCAAGCGCGTCTTTTGCTCGACCACATAAAAGCCTTCGGTTCCATCGGGCCGGAAGCTGGTGGCTTCTGGCGAGTCTTTCCGCCAGATGATCAGGCCCGACGCCACGGACCATTTGAACGCCAATCCGTCGTGATGGGCTGAATAGTAAAGGGTATCGCCGACCCATTGAGCTCCCTCGCAGCCAGCGTGCCCGGAGCTAATGGCCCGCCAACTCGCCGCTGGTGCGAAAACGCCCGGTAGATCGCAGCTGACGGCTACTTCCGTGGAGGCAGCGGCAACGTTCGCAGAAGCCGAGACCATCGACAGCGTCAGGATAAAGCGGGTCAAACTGTTCACTTGGGTTGGCCTTTTTGGTTGAGATTCTGGATCTCAGCGGGGCTGAGCGCGGAGTGGTAGATCGCGAACTCGTCGATCGACCCGTTGAGGGTGCGAATCGGGAAAGCATGTCCCTTCGAGGGGAGCCCCCAGTTGCCTAGTTCACAGGGACCGAAGACGATGGGGCGGCCAGGTTGATGGAACCCCGAGACTTCTCGGCCGACTTCCTTACCGTCGAAGTATTGCACGACAATGCCCGTCGCATTGTCATAAGTGACCGCAAGGTGATGCCAGCGCCCTAGGCTATCGGCCGTGATGACCGGCTTGGAGTAATAGATCTGATTGTTCTTACGGACCTGACCCTGTCCGGGCGCCGGGTAGCTGATGGAGAACATGAGGCTGCCATCCTCATAGATCTGCCAGTGGGGCTCGCCTGCTTCGTAGTCATCGGTAAGGAGCAGCGAGTTGTACTTCTTGTCCAAAGAGTCGACCTTTACCCAACAGGACAAGGTGAGGGCGGAGTAGCTGCCATCCAGATTGATGCGTACGCGGTCGCCAGGCCGTTTGAATTCCAGGGCATCTTTTCCGGGCCAGCGTCCTTGCGTCCATTGGGCTCCGACCGCGCCGCCGGCGCGCTTCTTGTCAAGCGGTGCGGCGAGGTTGCCCACGAGACGGTCCCAGCGGTCATCGGAAGGATGCTGGAAGGCGTAGAACGAGATGAGGCGGGGATCATTGCTGACTCCGGCCGCCCAAGATTTCCACTCCTGCAGACGGCTTTTCTCACGCTGGCGGATGATATCCTGCATTTCGCCGACCGGGAGGAAGTCCTGCGATGAGAACTTGCCCGCCGAAGAGGCCAGGGTCATGCCCACCTTGAGGCTGGCAGGCGCCTTGTCCTTCTTGTGCGCGATGACCTCGCCATCAAAGACGTGCACCGCGCTGTCCTGGCCGTTGACGTTTAAGGCGAACTCGGTGCCCAGATCCTCCAGCTTGACGTCGGGCGCGTGCATGAGGAAACCCTTGGCCGCCGGCGGGACATGGACCCGCACCCGGCCGCGGTGGCACCGGACTTCCCATGCGGAGATGATCTCGATCTGGGCGTCTCCTTCGACGAGGAGCGTCGCGCCGCTGAAGAATTCGATCTGCGCCAGGCCTTTGCGCAGAGTCAGGCTCCCGGGCGCGATCGTGTCCCCGTTACGCCGTGATTTTCCCTCGAAGTCGGCATCCAATGTCTGGCTTATGGTCGCCACGCCGTCGGACGTCGCCTCTTTGTCGGTCGGCTGCCGTGGCCAGGCCAATATCGCCAAGAGGACGATGGACGCCGCCGAAGCGACCAAGGCGTAGGTCTGCCAGCGTATCTTGTGAGTGATGAGGGATGCCTGCCCGAGCCTGCCCGTGCTGACCTCAGGCTGACGCAGCAGGCGGGCATGCTGGTCGGCGAGCTCCAGATAGCGCCTGCGCGCCTGCCAGTCGTCGCGGAGCAGGGCCTCCAGCCGGGCGTGTTGTTCGGGGGTGATCTCCCCTTCGAGCTTGGCGTTGATGAGTGATTCGAGGTCCATGTTCATCCTTCTGATTCAAGTTGGCGGGTGACGCAGTCGTGAAGCCGCTGGCGGAGCAGCTCCAGCCTACGGAAAAGGGTGCGTCGGCTCAGATGGAGCCTGTCCATGAGCGTCTCGGCGCTCTCACGCCGCGCGTAACGGCTGATGACGAGTTCTATCTCCGGCGCCGGGAGTTTCTGCAGGCAGCCGTCCAGCAGCTGTAATCTCCGGTCGAGATGATCCGCGACATGTTCGCGTTCGCTGGCAAGCAGGTCGAGCACGTCAGGGGCAAAGGTCAAGGGGGAGCGCGCCGACTTCTCGCGATACTTCTGGACCTGCAGGTAAGCGAATCTGAACGCCCAGGGAAGGAACGGACGGGAGGTGTCGAACTGCTCCCACTTGCGATAGAGCGCCAGGCTGGTCTCCTGCTGGATGTCCCGGGCGTCGGCCTCGACCGGCACCAGGCAATAGATATAACGAAAGATGGACTCCTGGTGCTGGGAGAGCAGCAGGACCAGGTTTTCGGGGCTTGATGGAGTTTCCGCGAACATTTCGTCATCTAGATTCCCGCCGTAACCATCCGGAGTGCCAGAAATCTACGAACAATCCACGACGGACAGGCGGAACCGATTCAGGCGCCTGATATTTGATGTAGCCTAGGATTTGCACGACCTCTGAGGGGGCAGGTCAGGCCAGGGTCCAGCCGCCGTCGACCATGAGTACCTCGCCGGTAATGAGGCTGGAATCAGGATGGCTGAGGAAGCGGACGGCGTGGGCGATATCGTGGATGCTGCCGACGCGGCCGACAGGGATGCGTGACAGGACGGATTGACGGAACTCGGCTTTTTCGAGGTGTGGGCGGGTGCCCGGGGTCATGAGATAGGTGGGGGCCACGGCGTTGACGGTGATGCCACTCGGCGCCCATTCGAGGGCCATGCTCTTGGTGAGCATGTTCAAGGCGGCCTTCGACGAGGAATAGGCCACGTGGTTCATGATCGCGACAGTGGCAGCCTGAGAGCTGATGTTGACGATACGTCCATATTTGCGTGGCAGCATCAGTCGGGCTGCCGCCTGCGAGCAGAGGAACGGACCGCGCGCGTTCGCCGTCATGATCCGGTCCCATTGCGCAGCCGTCTCATCGACGGCCGAGCAATTCGCGCCGTCGCCCGCATTGTTCACGAGGATATCCAGACGGCCGGCCTCGGATTCGATCTTCTGGAAGGCGCGGGTGATGCTCGCCGGATCGCAGACGTCGATCTGCACCGCGTGT
>CALQIY020000120.1 GCA_943330755.2 Opitutus sp. GAS368 | reverse complement strand
CTCGTGCCCGCGGCGGAACGCACCGCCTTCGAAACCAAGGCACCCGTGGTCAAGCCCACGCCAATCCCGGCCGCCCAAGGTCCGGGCCGCCTGTGGACCCACGCCGACGCCTTGAAGGCCTGGGAAAACGGCAAGGAGAAGGGCACGCTCGATTTCGCCAATGGCCAGAAGATGTTCGCGGCCGCGCTCTGCTCCCAGTGCCACCGCATGGGTGGCACCGGCGGCGCGCAAGGCCCCGACCTCTCGGGCCTCGGTGCCCGCACTGCCGCCGCCGACGTCCTGACGAGCATCGTCCAACCGAGCGCCGTGGTGTCCGATCAGTACGCCAACTCCGTCATCGGTCGCGTCGATGGCGGCAAATCGATCGGCCGCATCCTCAATGAGGAAGGCGACAAGCTGCTGCTCGCGGTGAGCGCCTTCGATCCCTCCCTCCAGGAGACCATCAACCGTTCCGACATCCTTTCCATCGACCGCTCCGCGGAGAGCCCGATGCCGATGGGCTTGCTCAATTCGCTGAACGCCCAGGAAGTAGCCGACCTCATGGCTTACCTCCTCTCCGGCGGTAACGCGAAGGACAAGGTGTACGCCAAGTAAAGGAGATGGTGGTTAGCGGTTGGCGGATAGGGAATGGCTCTGCCTCGAGGTAGGGTTGGCACTGCGTGCCAACCTAGTGGCTCTCGGGTAGGGGCGCGACTGCGTCGCGTCCGTTCGCCGATCGACATACGACATTCCGTCGCAGGCCATCCCCTCCTCGGCGGCCGCCTGTATTAAGGTAGGGTTGGCACTGCGTGCCAACCTAGTGGCGCCTGTTGGGATCTGGCTTCAGCGCGTTGACGCGATGGTGCCTGACCCCGTTCGGACAGGCGCTTCGCCAGTGGGCATCGCGTTGTGGGCTGCGGGTATCGCGAAGTGCTGCGGCCTTCACCCCCGCATCCTTCCCGGTTCCCGGTCCCCCTTTTCATCAAGCGCGCCTAGGTCGGTACGCAGTCCCGACCCTACCCAATGCAATCGCAGCAAAGCCACGCCGCGATGAAGGAGATGGTGGTTAGCGGTTGGCGGATAGGAAATGGCTCTGCCTCGGGTAGGGTTGGCACTGCGTGCCAACCTAGTTGCCTCTACCCTCGGCCTTTCAAATCCGTAATCTGTACTCTGTACTCGACTCAGCACTCCTCTAGGGCAGCACGCGGTGCTGCCCCTACCTCACGCCTAGCCAACCTATCCCCTCGTGGCCGAAGGCCACGCGCCTCACCGCTTCACGCCGCGGAGGCCGGCCGTGAAGATCGGGCCATCCAAGAAGGGCTTCACGCCGGCGGGCGCGCCGGCTTTCTCCATGAGGTCGCGCAGTTCGGCGTCGGGCTTGCCGACGAGGAACAGCGGCAGGTAACCACCGGCGGGCAACGCGCCGCCCTTCTTGTGCCAAGGCGCGGTCTTGTAATCGATGGTGATGAAAGCCCCGTAGGCGCCACCAGATTCACCCAAGACGATGGTGACGTCGGTATCCGAGCTCGGATCCATGCGCACCCAATCGCCATAGACGAAGTTGAAGTTGTTCGTCGGGGCACGAGCCGGGAGACCGGGCACGGGCTCGGTGGTCTGCTTCCAATCCGCGGCGTAATAGTTCTTCGAAGATTGGCCCGGCATGTGCTTCAAGCTGCCGTCGAGCACCAGCTTTCCGTTGACGATGACGAGGAGCACGTTGTCGCAGCCGCCGACGAAACGGAATTGGTCCGCGAAGGGCGCGCGGATCTTTCCGCGGTAGACGCCCAGCCAAAGGACCGGGGCGACTTCCTTTTCCACGCCGAAGGCCTTGGGGGCCTCGGACGCGCTCATGGTTGGCTGGAAGATGCCGTTGGCCGACAGCACCGCATCGGCTTGGAAATACTTGTCGAGCGCCGACGTCGCATCGCCGCGGGCGGAGACCACCTTGCGGATCGCGCGGAAGTAATCCGAAATCTCGTCATCGGTGTAACCGTAGGTGCTGACGCCCGGCTTGAGCGTGATGAGCGGTTTCTTGTCCTTGGCGCGTTTGATGTCCCAGAACTCGCCGATCAAACCGTTGCCCATCCCGCGACCGCCGAAAAGCGAAACGAAGTTCTTGCCGGCCCCGACGCCCACGCCGAGACCACCGCCCATGCCCCCGCCGGCCCCACCGCCGAAGCCCTTCGAGGAGCCGCCACCCATCAGGCCGGAATTCAGGGGGGACATCGCGACCGAAGGAAGGTCCGGCAAGGCGATCGTCGCCGAGGCATTCTTGGTCGTGATGCGGTTCGGCGTCTTGGCCGTCGTCTTCGGATTCTTCGGCTGCAGGCGCGTCTGGAACTGCTTGGCCTGAGCGCCCGCGGACCCGCCGCCCGAACCCGTCGCAAAGCTATTCGGGTCTTTCTTCGACGACTCCTTCGTCACGGAGATGATCAAGAAAGCCGCGAGCAGCACCAAGAGCGCGTGGATGGTCACCGAGACGATGAAACCTTCACCGCCCAACCGTTGCCACAGCGTACGTCGGCGGTTGGGGACGACTTGATCGGACGGGGTGTCGGTCACGCGGGAACTATTAGTATTAGAAGATAAACCGCAAGAAGGAGTCTGGCCGGCGACCCAATGCAGAGGGCGGACCCAGCCGCCTAAACGCCTCAAAACCCGCGGTTTATGACCGACCTTGGAGTTTCCGCTTGCCCGTCTTCGCCGTAATCGCTTCCTCAACAGTCCTGGTTAGGAGGGGTGGCAGAGTGGTCGATTGCGTCTGATTCGAAATCAGATGAACCGCAAGGTTCCGGGGGTTCGAATCCCTTCCCCTCCGCCAGGAATTTTAAGAGATACATTGGGTATCGGGTTGGGGGTTGCGGGTGTCGGGTATGGCTATGCCTCGAGGTAGGGTTGGCACTACGTGCCAACCTAGCTGCCTCGGGTAGGGACCGCACCACGTGCGGTCCTAATTGCCTCTCGCGAGCAACGCTTGCGGGTAGGGGCAAGGCTCCGCCTTGCACTCTGCAATAGGAGGGCGCGGCAAAGCCACGCCCCTACCTTTTGAATGTATGCCGCTACCTTCGCATCGCACCTTTGCACTTTTGCACAGGCCGAGGCCGATTTGCACCTTTGCACCTCTCTGCCAACCCCTTGCCCTCTTGTCACCTCGTGGCCGCAGGCCATGAATCCCTTCCCCTCCGCCAGGAATTTTAAGGGGTACAATGGGTATCGGGTTGGGGGTTGCGGGTATCGTGTATGGCTTTGCCTCGGGTAGGGTTGGCACTGCGTGCCAACCTAGTTGCCTCTCCGGTAGGGGTGCGACTGCGTCGCGTCCGTTCGCCGCGCTTCGCAGATCACCTCGGCGGCCCGCTATCGACGAACGCCACCCTAGGTCGGTACGCAGTCCCGACCCTACCCTCGATTCAGCCCGCGACGTAATCCACCACCAAGACCTTATCGAGGACGCCGCCGAGGAGGGCGACGAATTCCTGGTGGGCGGGTTCGTGGAGGTACTGCTTTTCGAGGACTTCCTTCGACGCGAAAGTGACCGTGAAGATGTGGGTGAAGCCCTGGTCGAGGCCTTCCGGGCTCACGTTGGTCCCGCATTCAAACGCCTGGATCGCCGGCAGCTTGCCCGGCAGCGCCTTGAACGCATCGACGATGCCCTGCACCTTCGCGGCCGGAGCGTCGTCCTTGAACTTGAACATCACGATGTGGCGGTAGGAACTCATACCCCTAGCGAGGCCCAGACCCACGCGGCCGTCAAGCGTGGGGCGATGGCCCCAGCAGGTATCTGGATGTGCCGCGATCGTTGACCGCCCATACTTTCCGGTTCCCTTATTCAGGAGATGACTCGTTGGCTGGTTGATTCGTTGAATGGAGGTTGTGCTCCTGCCTCGAGGTAGGGTTGGCACTGCGTGCCAACCTAGCTGCCTCGGGTAGGGACCGCACCACGTGCGGTCCTAATTGCCTCTCGCGAGTAACACTCGCGGGTAGGGGCAAGGCTCTGCCTTGCACTCCGCCATAGGAGGGCGCGGCGAAGCCACGCCCCTACCTGATAATGGAAATAGCGGTTAGCCTTTGGCGGATAGGGAATGGCTCCTGCCTCGGGTAGGGTTGGCACTGCGTGCCAACCTAGCCGCCCCAACCCTCGGCCCCCTGAAGATATCCTTGGGTATCGGGTTGAGGGTTGCGGGTATAGGGAAGTGCTGCGGCCTTTGACCGCTTGTGCATGCCTCGCATCCTTTCCGGTCCCCCTTTCAGTTCATGCCTAAGCCTTGGTCTTTCGGGTCTGTAATCCGCTAGGACCGCACGTGGTGCGGTCCCTACCTAAGGAAGTCGCACCCCTACCCGCGGGCGGAGCCCGCGAACGTGAAGAGGTAACGCCGCAACGCGGCGTGCACCCGCGGGCGGAGGCCGCAGCACCACGGTCGCGTCGCGACCGCCCTCCAATCAACGAATCAACCATTCAACAACCCCTTATCCCCATGTCACCTTGTCCCTTCGCGGGCAAAGCCCGCGCTACCCCTCACGAGTTCCGCTCGCGTATCCCCTTAGGCTTATCGCGATCGCTTGGTTCAAGCAGGACGACCGTGGCCTTCCAACCGAGGACGTCGATGGCACGCTGGAGGGCCGCGAGCGTGGTATAGCCGGGAGCCACGGCGCATCGGAGGGTATCATTGCCCGGGCAGGCGCCGTCGATGAACTCGATGCCTTTCAGTTCGGATTCATCGCCCGCCGGCAACTCCACGCCTTCCTCGCCTTCGAGTTCCAGTTCGTCGAAGAGCCCTTCGACATATCCCAGCGCATCGGACTCCGGGCTCTGGTTGCGGCACCAGTCCGTCAGCCAGCCTTCGTGTTCATCCCAATCGATGTTGTCGTCGAGCTTATGCAGGACGCCGGAGCCCCACTCATCGGCGCTCGAATCCACGTCGGCGAGGAGATCGCCGTCTTCCCTCTCCAAGAACTCACGCCATGTCTCGCCCGCTTCGAAGGTATAGGACCCGCCGTCCTTGTTCAGTTGTTCGACCTGGTCCGCATCGATCTCCTGCTCGAGTTCTTCGAGGTCCCAGATGAATTGGCCATACTTACCCTGAAACGCATCGACCACCACGCAGACGCCCTCTTCGCCTTCCTCGATGAGTTTTTCGCGGAGCGTGATCTTGGGCGGCTCGCCGTACGGCGTACCGTTCAGGTAAAGGATGTAGCCCGTGCCATCGTTCCACACCGCGTTGATCACCTGGTGGTCATCCGGGATGGGGTCGTTGACGTGGGCAGGCAGGCGGAATGTCGGCGGAACCGGTTCACGGGCCTGCACGGCGGCGAACCAATCGGCGGTGAAGAGGGTGATCCCGCCCACGGTGAATGACTTGATGAAATCTCGGCGTGTGTAGCTCATAGATGACCCAACCTAAGCGCCCCGTCCCATCCGTCCACCCACCCGCTTGTCATAGAGTGACATAGCGGCCGCGTGCGTATCGGCAAGGGCAGGAACCGCACCATGTGCGGTCCTATTTGCGTCGAGGTAGGGTTGGCACTGCGTGCCAACCTAGCCAGCGCTGCCTTAAACCTGAATCACCAGACTCAATCACTCGCTCCTGCTAGCGAGAGAGGCGATGAATATAGCCCGTGAGATGCTCCATCCCTTTTACGTCGTGCTGATTATACTTAATCAGATTCCGCCAGGCGATGCGGACGTCTTGCGTCAGGTTGCCATAGGAGCCACCGGACTTTGCTAAGCCATCACGCACGCGCTTAAGGGTTTCGGCTGGGCTAAAGTCGTCCAAACGATTCGGAACATGATATCGAACTTCTGGGACGGACAGGAAATGGGTAAGCCCCACCCGCTTCATAAAAGCATTCGGAGGAAGACTAGCCTCCAGCTCGGCGTAGACCTTGGGCCGATGCTTACGGAACCACGGACCTGCGTTGGCGTTAAGGTAGCGCCGCTTCAATTGCTCGGCGTCGGTTGGCCGAGCCGCCTGAAGTAAATTTAACTCCGCCAGACTATAGCCCGCAATCAAGGCACCCGCCTGGACTTCCTTGAGCACGCCAGCGACCAAATCACTCCACGGAAGAAACTGGGCCAGCTCGCCACCGCCACTCGATAAGGCCGCCGGCTTCAATTGGGTG
>CALQIY020000119.1 GCA_943330755.2 Opitutus sp. GAS368 | reverse complement strand
TTCATAGCCGCGCTTCGCACGGGCGTCCTTGATGACGCCTTCGCGGTCGATCTTCTTCTTGAGGCGGCGGAGAGCCTTGTCGATGGTCTCGCCCTTGCGGATCTTGATTTCTACAGACATGTTGGCAGTTGGAGGGTCGAGGCAACAGGGGGGCAGGGGGTTCGTCAACCCATAAACCACCTTTTAAATCACAGCCGAAACCGTGAATAACTCGCCCCGAAACGGGGTGATAGACGCTTGCGGGAGGGGGTAGGCGGGGCAATCGTTCGGGACAACCCCTCGATGTACCTCAAGGAAATCGTCGCCAACGGATTCAAAAGCTTCGCCGACCGGACTCGCATCGAGCTCCGTCCCGGCGTCACGGCTGTCGTTGGCCCTAATGGCTGCGGCAAGTCCAACATCGTCGACGCTATCCGTTGGGTGCTCGGCGAGCAGAGCGCCAAGTCCCTCCGCGGGACGAGCATGCAGGACGTCATCTTCTCGGGCACGGACCGCCGCAAGCCCCTGCCGCAGTGCGAGGTCGAATTGATCTTCGCCGACTGCGAAAAGGAACTGGGGACGGCCTTTGCTGAAGTGTCGGTCATGCGCCGCATCTATCGCGAAGGCACCAGCGACTATTTCCTCAACGGCAAGCCGGCCCGCCTCAAGGACATCCAACGCCTCTTCATGGACACCGGTATCGGCCGCATGTCCTACTCGTTCATGGTGCAGGGCCAGATCGACCAGATCCTCTCCGCCAATCCCGCCGAGCGCCGTTACCTTTTCGAAGAAGCGGCCGGCATCACCCGTTACAAGTCCCAGCGCAAGGAAGCCCTCAACAAGCTGGCCGGCGTCGACACCAACTTGGCCCGCGTGACCGACGTCATCGGCGAAGTGGGTCGCCAGATCGCGACGCTTCGTCGACAGGCCGCCAAGGCCCTGCGCTACCGCCGCCTCCGCCACCGCTTCACGCACCTCGACCTGGCTTGGCAGTCCAAGCAGTTCCTCGACCGCAAGACCCAGATCGAGCGCCTCGATGCGGAAGCCACCGCCTGTCGCGGGGAAGTCGCCACCTTGTCCGACGACCTGCGCGCCCGTGAGGCCGCGTTGGCTTCGACGCGCGCTTTGCGCCTCGAGCTGGCCGAACGCGTGCAGCAGTCGCAGCAGGCCCTTTTCGACCTGCGGACCGCGCGCGAAAACGCTGAAGCCGCCGCCCGCACCGCGGACCTGCGCACCGAAGATCTTTCCGCCCGCCTCGTCGAAGTCCGCCGGGAAGCGGCGGAAGCCGAGCAGGCCATCGTCGAATTCGTGGCCCGTCTGCAGGGCACCTCCGACGTGAAGTCGGCCGCCGCCGGCGACGTCACCGCCGCCGATGCGACCTTCCGGGAGAAGACCGCGGAAGTGGACCAGTCCTTGCGCCAGTTGATGGACGCGGAAAACCGCCTCCGCCGCGCGCGTCAGGACATCCTCATCGCCGAGGGCGAGATGACCCGCGCCCGCGCCGACGTCACCAACCTGGAAGTCGACCTCCGCGGCTACCAGCAGCGGCACGTCGACCTTTCGGCCTCGCTGACGCAGGCCAAGGCCGAACGCGAGGGCCTCGAACGCCGCGCGCAGGAAAGCGCCGCCGTCGTGACCACGCGTCACGCGGAACTGCAGACCGCCCGCGCCAACGAACAGGCCGGCGCGGAAAAGGCGAAGGCCCTCCTGGGTGAGTTCCGCGCGTTGCAGCAGACGATCTCCGAACAGGATCGCCAAGTCGCCAAGCTGTCCGCGCAACTGGGTCTGCTGGAGCAGATGCAGTCGCGCCTCGAAGGTTTCTCGGATGCCGCCAAGGCTGTCCTGCGGGGTGAGTTCGCCGAAAGCATGCCCGCCGGCAAGGCCTCGGCGCTGGCCGACCTCGTCACCGTCACCGACACCTCCGTCGCAGGTCCCCTCGAAAGCATCTTGGGCGCCGCTTCCGAAGCGGTCGCCTTGGAGAGCGCCGAATTCCTGCCCGGCATCGTCGCCAAACTCGGCGAACGTCAGCTCGGCCGCGCGGTCTTCCAGGTGGAAGCCCCGCCCGCCGCCCGTACCGGTGCCGCGGCCCCTGCTTGGCTGCGCGCTGCGAGCACCGCGGTGGCCCCGAAGGCCCCCGCCCATGCCCGCTTGGTCGCCAATCTTTTCGATGGTTGCTACGTTTGCGAAAGCCTCGGCGATTTCCTGGGCTGGTGGCGCGCCAACCCCGGCTTCGAATTCTTCCTCGTCGCCACGACCGAGGGCGACCTCGTCGATCGCCGTGGTTTGGTCTTCGCGGGTCGCCCGCGCAAGGTGGCCACGGGGGCCGGTTCCAGCGTCTTCTCGCGCGAAAGCGAAATCCGCGCGGTCCGCGCCAAGTTGGAGACCGAGAACGATAAACTCACCACGCTGAATGAGCAGGCCCTCGGGTTGCAGGCTTCCATCGACGCCAACGAGGTCGAGGTGACCAATCTACGCGCCGCCACCCAGCTTGCCGCGCAGGAACTTTCCGTGGCGCAGGCGGATGAGCGCTCGGCTCGTTCGACCCTGGTGACGGCCGATGACCGGATCAACCGCGAGCAGCGCCAGTTGAACGAAATCGAGACGTCGAAGGCCGAGGCCTTGATGCGTCGCGATCGCGCCCAGGAAACCCTGACCACCAAGGACACGCAGGTAGCGACCCTTCGCCAGGCGATCACCGACGGCGAGAAGGACGTCGAAGTCCGCCGCGCCGAAGCCGACTTGCGCCGCAATTCCTTGGGCGAAGTCCGCCTCACCCTGGCCGAACAGCGCCAGCGGCTGGAATTGGTCGGTCGCGAGGTCTCGGATTTGGAGTCCCGCCGGGCCGAGGCCGCGAATCGCCTCGCGGCCCGCCGCCAGGAAGGTCAAAGCAACGAACGTTTGATTGCCGACTTGAAGACGCAAAGCGTGGCCGCGCGCGAGACCTCCGTCCGCTTGGCCGCCGAGATTGAAGTCTCCGCCGCGGCCTTGACGTCCCTCCGCGAGGAATTGGCGCAGAAGGACGGCCTCCTCGAAAGCGAGGACAAGGTCCTCTCCGTCGACCGCGAGCGCCTCCGCGAGCGGGACGCCCGCCTCAAGTCGCTGGAAGTGAACCTCGCGGAACAGACCTCGCAGTGCGGCTTCATCGTCGAAAAGGTCCAAGCCGACCACCAGCTCGACGTCGCAACGGTGGATTGGCGCACCCAACTTTGGCTGTCGGAGGGCGAACCCGAAGGCGCCGCCGGTTTCGGTGACCTCGAGGAAACCGAAGAGGAGGGCAGCCGCTCCACGCGCGCCGCCGTCGTGCGTCGCGGTGAACCGAGTGAAGAAGAACTCGCCGGGTTGGTCTCGACGGATTGGCCGCCGCTGGTCCGGGAGATTTCCGAACTCCGTGACCGCATGGCCGGCATGGGCTCCGTCAACCTGGTCGCCGTCGAGGAATACTCCTCCCTCCGCGATCGCCACGACTTCCTGACCAAACAGAGCGATGACCTTTGGAAGGCGAAGGAAGAGCTCACCAAGGCGATCGACGAGCTCAACCAGACCTCGCTCAAGCTCTTCACGGACACCTTCGAGCAGGTCCGGAAGAACTTCAAATTCACCTTTGAACGTCTCTTCGTGGGCGGAGCGGCGGACCTCACCTTGGTCCAGGCCGAGGATCCGCTGGAAAGCGGCATCGAAATCGTGGCCCAGCCTCCGGGCACCAAGCTCAAGGGCATCTCCCTGCTTTCCGGTGGTCAGCGCACGATGACGGCCGTGGCCTTGCTCTTCGCCATCTACATGGTGAAGCCCTCCCCCCTGTGCGTGCTAGACGAGCTCGACGCCCCGTTGGACGACGCCAACGTCGGTCGCTTCACGGACATCATCCGCGAGTTCACCCGCTTTTCCCAGTTTGTCGTGATTACCCACAATAAGCGCACCGTTTCGGCGGCCGACGCCATCTTCGGGGCGACGATGCAGGAAAAGGGCGTGACCCGTCTCTTCTCGATGCGTTTCAACAAGGAACGCGACGAGGCGGAGCCGACCTCGCCCGGGGCCGGCTTCACGATGGCCCGCTGAGGTCGCTTGCATTGGCCCATACTCCTCCTAAACTTGGGGGCGTATGAGACGTATCCTCGCCGTGCTTTGCCTCGCGCCGGCCATGATGCTGGCGGCCGTTTCCTTCCAGGTCGACGGGAAGGACATCAACCGTGCCCAGCCTGGTGCCGGTACCGCCGACATGCTGTCCCGCGTCATGCCGGCCGTCGTCAGCATCCGGACTGCCGCCACGATCCCCCCCGATTACCTGCGACGCCTGAAGACCCGCATCGCTCCCGACGATCTCAAGTCGAACACCAAGACCGACCCTAAGACCGGTGAAGTCCAGATGTTCGTCGGGCTGGGCTCGGGCACGATCATCAACCCCGACGGCTACATCATCACCAACCGGCACGTGGTCATGATGCCCGACAACACGGTCGCCAAGCTGGCCTACGTCACGCTTTCGGATCGCCGTGAATTCAAGGCCCGCGTGCTCGCGGTGGATGACAAGACCGACATCGCCATCATCAAGGTCGAGGAGCGCAACCTCCCGTTTGCGCGTCTCGCGGACAGCGATAAAGCCCGCGTCGGGGATCCGGTCTACGCGATCGGCAATCCCTTGGGCGTCGGGATGTCCGTCTCTTCGGGCATCGTTTCCGCCTTGGGACGCTCGGGTTTAGGCCTGAATTACGAGGATTTCATCCAGACCGACGCCGCCATCAATCACGGCAATTCGGGCGGCCCCCTGGTGGACTTCGAAGGCCGTATCCTCGGCATGAACACCATGATCCGCACCGACGGGCGAGGGGAAGGCAATATCGGGATCGGTTTCTCGATTCCCTCCAATTTGATGCTGAGCATCGCCACGGATCTCGCGAACACGGGCAAAGTCGTGCGCGGTTACGTCGGGCTCTTTGGCGAAGACCTGCCGGTGGAAGAATCTGCGAAGCTCACGCAGTCGCGCAACGGCGCCGTCCGCATCACGGATGTGACGGTGGATTCCCCTGCATCGCGGGGCGGGTTGCGCAAAGATGACGTCATCGTAGCGGTCAACAATAAGCCTTTCGAGAACTGGAACGAACTTCGCCTCACCATCGCCAAGCGCCGTCCGGGCGATGTCATCCTGATGTCCGTCATCCGCAAAGGGCAGGGGTCCCTGGTGCGTATCGCCGTGGCCGAGCGGCCTGCCGGCAGCTGAACCATGGGTTTGCTGAGTACCGTTCGCAATGTCGCGGGTGGCCGGCTTCCGCCCGCCACGCGTTTCGCGGTCCTTTGTGGCTTCGGGGTCTTCGTCGTGGGCCTCCTGATCTTCAAGCCGGTCTCCGGCGGGGCTCCGGCCGCGCCGACCTTGACTGCGGGTACGGTGCTGCTACCGCCAGGGAACGCCTTGGCCGAGACCCAGGCGTTATTGGACCCTTCCGCCGCCTATTTGCCGGCCGGGTCCCCCAAGTCGCCCTTGGCCGCGGTGGATGAGGTCCAGGTCGAAGACTCCCCCTTGCCGGGCTTTGACCCCATCTTGCGCTTCAGCCCCGGCAAGCCGGTCGATTTGACCCTCGAATCCGAGAAGCCGGTAGCCGTCGTGCCTTATGCCGCCATTCCACTAAATCAGTGGGAGCCCTTTAGCACCCTTGGTAGTGCCAATTTGACTCAGGGTATGATTGCTCCACGGAGCTTTTATTACGACGTTTCGGACATTGGTGGGGCAAAAAAGTCTATTTTGAAGGGTAAGGTATCAAATATTACCATTAAAAGCGAAAAAAATGGGGCTAAAAGTGATAAAGACGCCCCACTATCATCCCATTTGGAGCTGATTATTGGTGTCGATTCCATGGGATTGCAGGCTCCCGCCCAAATTGTGCGATCTTCGGGTAATTCGGTCGTAGATGCCGCCGTCGTATCTTGGTCGGCCCAGGTCCCTTGGGCCAAGCGCCTCCCCCCGGGTTCATATCGGGTAACCGTGGGTCCCTGAGTAGGGGAAACCGCCCTGTAAAAGGGTTGCAAAAATCCTCTTGACGATGGGTTGGGCGATGGTCATTCAAACCCTCCCTTCACGTTCCCAATCAACGTCGACGGTTCGCCCCTGTAGCTCAGTTGGTAGAGCGCGTCCTTGGTAAGGACGAGGTCGCTGGTTCAAATCCAGTCGGGGGCTCCACCACT
>CALQIY020000118.1 GCA_943330755.2 Opitutus sp. GAS368 | reverse complement strand
GGTCGGGCAACAGGCTTTGCATCGGCTTGACGTTGGGAAACCTCATTATTCGGGCTTAATCTCGGCTTAACCTCTTTTTTGTTAGCATGGCTTTCATGCTCCTGAAACGATTGAGGCTACTTTCGCCGCAAAACTTTGTTTGGCTCCTGACGGCGATGGTGTTCTGCCAACCATCGTCCGCTCGGGCCCAAACGGCGGACCCCGACGGTCGCCCGCCCCGGCAAGAAGACGGTGCTGGTCCGCCACGTCCCGGTCAAGGTCAGCGCCCGCAGCGCCCCGGGCAAGGTGGTCCCGGCGGCGGTGGCCAACGTCCGGGCGGCGGCGGTGGCAAAGGCCGTACCGGTGGCGTCGTGGTCAGCAACCGACCGTTGCAGGATCTCTGGATTCCTCCGCTGGTCGAAGGGAAGACCTTTAATCTCGAGCTGACGCAGTCGACGCGGAAGTTTCTCGCGGGCACGACCACGACGATGGGCTTCAATGGCGCCAGTTTCTGGGGTCCGACGTTGGTCTTCAACCAGGGCGAAACGATCCAGGTTAACTTCAAGAACAACCTTGAGGAGGTGACGACGGTCCATTGGCACGGCTTCCACTTGCCGGCGACGATGGACGGTGGTCCGCATCAGACGATTCCGGCGGGTGGCACGTGGTCGCCGGCGTGGAAGGTCGCGAATAATGCGGGGACTTACTGGTATCATCCGCACCCGCATGAGCTGACGCAGAAGCAAATCGCGATGGGCGCGGGTGGGCTCATCATCGTCCGCGACCCGGAGGAGGCCAAGCTCGGGCTACCCCGTACTTACGGCGTGGACGATCTCCCGGTGGTGCTGACCAGCCGCCGCTTCACCTCGAGCAACCAGTTCAGCTACGACGGCGATAACGATAAATACGGCGATTACCTGCTCACCAATGGGGTGATGGACGCCCAGGCGAAACTGCCGGCCCAGTGGGTCCGCTTGCGGATTCTGAACGCCGAAATCGAGCGTGGGTATATCTTGGGCTTCGCGGATAACCGTGAATTCTATCAGATCGCCACCGACGGCGGGCTCGTCGATAAGCCCATCCCCCTGAAGCGGCTCACGCTCGTGGTCGGTGAACGCACCGAGATCCTGGTGAACCTCGGCGGCGACAAGGTCGGCGGCTCGCTCGACCTGATGGCTTATAACTCCAATCAGCCCTTCGGCTTTCCCGGCGGCGAGCCCGACAGTGGGGGCGCCAACGGGAGTTTGCTGAACAACGGCGATTTCCGCGTGCTCAAGATCAACGTCGTGGCCGCGAATGCCCAGAAGCTAGCGAAGATCCCCGAGGTCCTCACGAAGAATCATTTCCCGGCCGACTCCGAAGTCACGGTCCGTCGTAAGCTCGCGGTGACAGGGGGGCGCCCGACATTCAGTTTCGATGGCCTGAGTTTCGCCATGACCAAGGTGAACCAAGTCGTGAAGCTCGGTGCCACCGAGACGTGGACGGTGACGAACAATAACATCTTTGGACACGCCTTCCACATCCATGATGTGCAGTTTAAGATTGTGAGCCGGAGCGATCGTGCGGTGGGTGAGTACGAACAGGGCTGGAAGGATACGGTCTACCTGCCGCGCGGGGCGTCGGTGACGTTCATCGCGAAGTTCGAGGATTTCGCCAGCGATACCGATGCGTTCATGTACCACTGCCACATGGCCAATCACGAAGATGGCGGCATGATGGGGCAGTTCTTGGTCTCCCGGGACCCGTCCGCGCTCAAGAGGGATGCTGCTGGCGCGATCGTCTTCCGCCCCAAGATGGACCACCCGTTGACGGCTCAGCTCGTCGCTACGGCGGCCAAGCAGACCGGTACCTCTGCCCCGAACTTCTCGTGGACCGACGCCGCTGGTAAGCCCACGAGCCTGACGGCTAATGCCGCCGGTCGCCCGACGTTGCTCTATTTTATCGAGAAGGAATGCCCGTGTTCGCGCGATGCGGCGGCCTTCATCAACCAACTGCAGTCGGCGTATGGCTCCCATCTCCGCGTGGTGGGCATCATCAATGCCGACTCCACCGTGGCCGAGAAATGGTCCGCCGCCGCCCTGGCGCAGTTTACGGTCGTGGCTGATCCTAAGTTCGAGGTCATCAATGCTTACAAGGCCGAGCGTAGCGCTTCCACCATTCTGATCTCTGGTGCCGGTGCGGTCGTGAGGTCCAACCCGGGCTATAGTGCCGCCGTCCTCGATGAGCTCTCCCGGCTGATTTCACGCCAAGGCCGCACGCCGCCCGCGGAGGTTAACTTTAAGGGCGCGCCCGAAAAGCTGACCTCGGGCTGTCCGCTGCAGTAAGCGCAGTTGAGGCTTCAACAAAAAGCCCCGGCTGACTCGCGTCGCCGGGGCTTTTGCGCGGAGGCGGGGAAGGGTTACTTCGGGCCGAAGAGGCCGGTGAGGAAGGCCTTCATCTCGGACCACGAGGCCTTGTCCGCCGCTTCGTTGTAGGCCGCGCCTTTGGAGTTGTCGTTACCGGCTTCCTTGTGCGTGAAGCTGTGGACGGCGCCCGGGTACCGGATGAGCTTGTAGTCGACCTTGGCGGCTTGGAGTTCCTTTTCGAAGGCGGCGACGTCCTTCGCGGCGACGTACGGATCGTCGGCACCATGCAAGGCGAGGACCTTGCCCTTGATGTTCTGGCCGTCCACTGGGGTCGGGGAGTCGAGGCCGCCATGGAAGCTGACGACGCCCTTGAGGTCGGCGCCGCTGCGGGCGAGTTCGAGGACGGATGTGCCGCCGAAGCAATAGCCGGTCGCGGCGAGCTTGGTCCCGTCGGTGCGGGCGTCCTGCTTGAGGACGTCGAGCGCCGCGGTCAGGCGGGCGCGGAGGAGGGGGCGATCCTTCTTGTACTTGCCGGCTTCCTGCCCAGCGGCCGGCGGCTGCGGACGCACGCCCTTGCCGTAGACGTCGGCGACCAGGACGTTGTAGCCGAGCTCGGCCAATTGGCGGGCGGCGGCCTTCTCATGTCCGCTGATGCCCGTCCACTGGTGAACGACGAGGATGGCCGGACGCTTGCCCGCGAGGGCGTCGTCATAGGCCTGCCAGCCTTCGCAGACGACGTCTCCGGACTTATACTCGACGGATTTCTCGACGATGGCGGCGCCCAGTGGGCTGAGTCCGGCGAGGAAGGAGAGGGTGGCGAGGGTGAGGTGTTTCATCGGGATTCGTGGTTAAATTGGCTGAGTTTGGCGGCAGGGCAAGGATGGGTCGCGGTTTTTTTAACTTTCGGCAGGGTCGACTTCGGTGACTTTTCATTTTTAATAAAAGGGATGAAACTGCAGACCCGCCGTTCCGCCGAGCGCGGCCACGCCGACCATGGCTGGCTCAAGACCTGGCATTCCTTCAGCTTCGCGGACTATTACGACCCGAAGCACATGGGCTTCCGTTCCTTGCGCGTCATCAACCAGGACATCATCGCCCCCGGCGGTGGCTTCCCCCCGCATGGCCATCGGGATATGGAGATCTTCAGCTATGTCCTGGAAGGGACCATCGAGCACCGCGACAGCATGGGCAACCACGCGCAGGTCAAACCCGGCCAAATCCAGGTCATGAGCGCGGGCGTCGGCGTAAAGCACAGCGAATTCAACCCTTCCGCCACCGATCGCCTGCAGATCCTGCAGGTCTGGATCCAGCCCGACCGGGCTGGCCTGAAGCCGCGGTATGCCGAATGGACGCCGACGCTGCCTCAGCTCGCCGCACCGAAGGTGCTCATCATCTCCAACGATGGCCGCGAGGGCTCGGCGCACATCAGCCAAGACGCGGACGTCTACCGCGTGAAGTCGACCAAGGCGTTGACCGTGGTGCACGATTTGGCGAAGGGCAGGGGCCTCTGGTTTCAGTTGATCGCCGGCGAAGTCACGGTCGGTGACGTTAAGTTGCAGCCTGGCGACGCGGTGAGTTCCGAGGAGGCTGGCCGCTGCGAATTCGTCTCCGCGGGTGCGGTGGAAGCGCTCTTGTTCGACCTTGCGTAAGTCGCCCGGTAAACGATGATCTAGCCATGTCCGCACCGCACATCCCTCAGAAGTCGCCCCTTCCTGTCCTCGTCGAAGCCGGCAAGACCTACTACTGGTGTTCCTGCGGCCATTCGAAGACCCAGCCGTTCTGCGATGGCGCCCACAAGGGTTCGGCCTTCGCTCCGGTCCCTTACAAGGCTGAAGCCGACGGCACGGTCTACTTCTGCGCCTGCAAGCACTCCAAGAAAGGTGCCCTCTGCGACGGTTCGCACAAGGCCCTCTGATTTCAGCCCAACCATCTTTCCACCCAACCATCATGAAACTCGCCGCCAACATCGTCGCCGTCCTCCTCGGCGCGATCTTCATCGTCTTCGGACTCAACTTCTTCTTCCCGTTCATCGCGATCCCGCACCCGCCCGAGGGTTCCCCGGCCGCGGCCTTCATCGGCGCCATGTACTCCACGGGCTACCTTAAGCTCGTGAAGCTTCTGGAAATCGTCGGCGGTCTGCTCCTCGTCCTGCCGCGTCTCCGCACCCTTGGCTTGGTCATCATCGGCGCCATCGTCTTCAACATCGCCTGCATCCATCAGTTCCTCATGCCCGCCCCCTTGGCCGGCATTAAGGATCCGGTCCTGATTTTCTCGATCCTCGCCTGTTTGTTCCTGACCTACGTCGCTTGGAAGAAGTGCTGCGGTTGCTGTTCCGCCTGTCCGTGCGGCTGCCAGTCCGACAACTCCGCAGGTTCCTGCTGCTCCAGCGAGTCCAGCTCGGGTTGCTGCGGCGAAAAGAAGTAATCCGGCCTGAACGCCGACCACTCAGCCCCGGCCCCGCCGGGGCTTTTTGTTGCTCGAAGTGCCGGGGAACGAGGCTGGGCTTGCTCGTGGTCAGAACCCGTCCAATAAAGAGGTCCCCCCATGAAGGCCTTGCTGCTCACGGAATATAAGAAGATGTCCTACACGACGGTCGCGGACCCGGTCTGCGGTCCGGCCGACGTCCTCATCCAGGTCAAGGCCTGCGGTATCTGCGGTTCCGACATCCATGGTTACGATGGTTCCACGGGCCGGCGTATCCCGCCCCTCGTCATGGGCCACGAGGCCGCCGGCGTCATCACCGGCGTCGGCGCCGAAGTGAAGCACCTCGCGCCCGGCCAGCGCGTGACCTTCGACTCCACGGTCTTCTGCGGCGAGTGCGTCCACTGCAAACGCGGCGACGTGAACCTCTGCGATAACCGTCAGGTCCTCGGCGTCTCCTGCGGCGACTACCGCCGCCACGGGGCCTTCGCCGAATTCGTCACCGTCCCGGCCCGCATCGTGCACGTGTTGCCCGACGCCTTGGGCTTCAACGAGGCGGCCATGATCGAGGCCGTTTCCGTCGGCGTGCACGCGGTGCGGCTCACGCCTTGCGCCCCGGGCGACACCGCCGTGATCGTCGGCACGGGCATGATCGGCCTGCTGACGCTCCAGGCGGCCAAGATCGCGGGCTTTTCTCAGCTCATCGCCGTCGACACCGAGGACTCCCGCCTGGATGTCGCCTGTGAACTCGGGGCGACCCACCGTTTCAACGCCAAGACCGGCGGCGACCTGACGGAATTCGTGAAGTCCCTCACGAAGGGGCAGGGCGCCGATGCGGCCTTCGAGTGCGTCGGACTCAACGCCACGGTGCTGTCCGCCATCCATGCGGTCCGCAAGGGCGGCACGGTGACGCTCGTGGGTAACCTTTCGCCCAAGACGGAACTCCCGTTGCAGATCGTCGTCACCCGCCAGCTCCGCCTGCAGGGGTCGTGCGCTTCCGCCGGGGAGATCCCGCGCTGCATCGAGCTCCTCGCGACCAAGCAGATCAAGGTCGACAAGATCATCTCCGCCGTCGCCCCGCTCGAACAGGGCGCCGATTGGTTCGCCAAACTCTATGCCGGCGCCCCGGGCGTCATGAAGGTCATCCTCGCCCCGCAGAACTAATGTCCTCCCCGTTCTTCAACCTCGCCGGCAAGGTCGCCTTCATCACGGGGACCAGCCGCGGTCTGGGCCAACATTTCGCCCGCGCCCTCGCGCAGGCCGGCGCCGATATCGCCATGTCCAGCCGCGATGCCTCCAAACTGGATGCCTTCCGGAAGGAGATCGAAGCCCTTGGACGACGCACCTGCGCGGTCGCCCTCGATGTCCGTGACGGCGCCAGCATCAAGGCCGCGGTCGCCGAGGTGGAGCGCCAGATGGGCCGCATCGACATCCT
>CALQIY020000117.1 GCA_943330755.2 Opitutus sp. GAS368 | reverse complement strand
GGCGATGCAGACGACGCGGGCCTTGGGCTGCTTGACGACCCAGACGGACGGGAGAATGGCCGACTGACCGGGCTTGGGATTCTGACGCGGGATGGTGCCGAGGACTTCCGCGCCTTCCGGACGGGTGAACTCGACGTTGTAGCTTTCGTCGCGGATCGTGAAGGTCGCCGGGACGCCCGCCATGACGGGGTGCGTGGGCTTGGTCACGGTGAACGGGAAGTCGCTGTGGCCGTGGCTACGGGAACCACCGCACACGAACTCATCGTTGAACTTGGTCTCGAGCGGCCAGTTGTACCAGGTGGCGGCGTGCAGGAGGACCACGCCCTTCCCGGCGCCGGTGAAGTCACGGAGGGCCTTCTGGAACTCAGGCGTGCCGAACTGGCCGTGGTTACCGCTGAAGAGGAAGAGGTCGGCCTGCGGGAGCAATTCGAGGGTCTCCTTGAGGTTCGGGGTCGAGGCGACGTCATAACCGGCGGCCTTGGCCACCTGCGCATCGGTACCGAGGAAGAACTTCGGGAAGTGGTGCGAGCTGCCGGCACCGGCCACGAGGACGCGGAGCTGACCGGCCTTCCGCGGAGCGAACTTCTGACCCGTCGGGGCCGTGGTGCGCGGGTTGTCGGCGGGGAGGTCGTCATCCTTCACGGCAGGTCCCTTGGCCTTCGCCTTGCCCTTCGCAGGAGCAACGGCCGGGGCAGCGGACTTCGGAGGGTTCGGAGCGCCACCGATTTCGGCGGTGATCGCGACGGTGGTCGGAGCCACCGTGTTGCCCGGGCTGGTCAGGATGATCTTCTCGATGATCTCGGTGCCTTCCACCGGCAGGACGAGCGTCCGCACGTGGTGGGACTTCACCAGCCCTTGGGCGATCTTCGAACCCGAAACTTCGGCGTCGTCGGGATAGTAGTCCGCGAAATCACGGCCCGCCATCTGGGTGACGACCTGCTTGCGGCCACCGACGAAGCGGATCTCCACCGTCATGGCCGGCAAACCGCCGATGCCCGCCCAACCACCGACGGCGCCCAGGAAGTGCAAGCGGGTAGCCGATACGCCAACGGGGAATTCCACGGTCTGCGGGAAGGACTGCGAATAAGCGCGGCCCGCACCGCCCTTGAGGACGATGACGTTCTTGCCGTCCTTCGCCTTGGCGGGGTCGACGATGTTGAACGGCACGCCATTGGCGGTGACTTGGCCGAACTTCACGAACGGCAAGGTGTCGCCCTTGGTCTCGCGGCTGGCGTACAGACCCCAGCGGGTATCCGCGGTCATGGCCGCCGACAGGTCGAGCAACGTGAAGTTGCCGACGGTGACGCCTTCATTGGTGACGGCGGTCGAGCGGATGTAGGCAATCAGATTGCGGAGGCCTTCGGCGCCGAGGGCCTCGAAGCCTTCGGGCATGAGGGAGGTCTCCACGCGGGTGCGGGAAGCGATGTCGGCGACTTTGACCTCGATGGTCACGCCAGCCGGCATCTTGAGCTTCATGGCGACCGGGTTCTCGCTGCCGATGAGGGCCGAGTAGGCGGTGCCGTCCTTCAACTTGATGTTCCAGGTACGGTGCTCGTCGTCGACCATGCGGTTCGGATCCACGATGTGCACGAGGAGTTCGGTGGCCGGGTGCGAGCCAATGCCCTGCAGGTTCGGACCGAAGTCATTGCCGACCTTGCCGATCATGTGGCAGGTCTGACAGGCGCCGACGAAGATTTCCTTACCCTTGGCGATGTCGCCCGGCTTATCCACTTCGGCCCGAAGCTTGGCGATGACTTCATCCTTCGAGCTGTTGGTGCCGGCATCGAACTTCAGGAAGAGCGCGGTGGCGCGCTTGGAGATCGCCTCATCCGGGTGCCGGGTGAGCTGGGAGGACTGCAGCGTGCCGAGCTGCATCGGCGAGAGCGACTTGGCTTCGAGGGCATCGAGCACGAGGGCCGCCCATTCCGGACGGGACATCAGCGCCGCATAGGCCGACTTGCGGACCATGGGTTCGGCCTTGAGGAAGGCGCTAAGCAGGGCCTTACCGGAAGCCGCATCGCCCGCGGCGGCCAAGGCTTCGACGGCGGCGAAGGCGACCACGTCCGGCGTGCCCTTCTGGAGGACCTTGGTGATGGCGGGAAGAATGGCGGCGTCGACGCGGCGGAGGGCCACGAGCGTACGGGCGGCGGCGGCGCGGGCTTCCGGAGCGGCCTGATCATCGGCGACGAGCGGCAGCAACTTCTGCGCGGCCGCGGCGAATTCAGCCTTCAGTTCGTCGCCCTTGGACCAAGCGGCGGCGAGCGTGACGGCGGCGAGGCTGAGCTCGGCGTCACCATGGGCGATGGCCTTCTTGAGCGCGGCCACGGTGGCCGCCTGATCGGCGGGAGCCGCCGCATTGCGGGAGGCGAAGACCTGCAAGGCAGCGCGGGCGACGGCCACGTTGCGGGCGGTCGCCGCGGCCTGCAGCACGCGGAGACGGGCGACGCCATCGTTCGAAGCGGCCATGCTGGTCGCCAAGGAGCGGGCGAACTCGACGTCGGTGGCTTCGGTCGAGGCCATCTGGGATTCCAGGAAGGTCGCCGGATTGGCGGCCGTCGCGGCCGACGAAGCGGCCTTGGACCAGTTATCGGTGAACTTCGCCTGGGAAGCGCTTAGGAGCACGCCGACTTCGGCGGACATCGCCGCGGAACCCAGCGAGCGCAACGAAGCCAAGCGCACCCGGGCGTCGGCATCGTCGAAGGCCGCACGGTAAGCGGCGGTCGGAAGCGCGATCTGGCCGGCTTCGGAGACGAGGAAGGCGTTCTTGCGGACGGAGACGTTCTCGGTCGTAGCCGCGATGGCGAGCTGGTCGCTGGAGAGTTTACCGAGACGCTGCAAACCCCAGAGCGCGAGGATGCGGGCCTCCGGCTTACCCTTGCCGAACGCCAACTCCGTCATCAGCGGCACGGCGGCGGCGTGGACTGAGGCATCGCGGTCCATCAGGACACGCAGGGCGTTGAAGCGGACGACCTTGCTCGGGTGACTGAAGGCGGCAACCAAGCCGGCCGCGTCGGCCTTGGTGAGGTCAGGGTGCCCGAAAGCCGGCGCGTTCTCGTGCTGGATGCGGTAGATGCGACCGAAGTAGTGCTCGCGGTCGGGACGCACCGAGGCGCCGGACTTCGAGTGCTGCGGGCCGCGGGTATCATTGTGGGCGACCACCGGGGTGTAGAAGTCGAGGATGTACATGGCGCCGTCCGGACCGAAGGACACGTCGATCGGGCAGAACCAATGGTCCATCGAGCGGAGCCACTCAGAGTCCTCCAGGATGAGCTCACCCTTGTAGGCGGCACCACCGACGACCAGTTTTTCGTGGTGGATGATGTCGAGGATCGGCTCGGTGACGAAGACCGTGCCGTTGTATTCCTTGGGCCAAGCGCCGTCCTCATAGACCGGCGTCGCACATGCGGCGGTGTAGCGGCCGACTTGGTCGATCTGCAGCAATGGTGCGCGGTCCGGGAGATCCTTGCGGAAGACCGGGCGACCGGGGTTCACCGAGTTGAAGGCCTTGGCGGTCGTGCCCGGCACCTTCGCGAGGATGGACTCCGGCAGGACGACGTGCTGGATCGGGTTGCCGTTGGTGGCCTTGCCATGGAAGAGCTCCATGTCGCTGGTGACTTCGTTGCCGAAGCTGTTGCCGCCCAAAGAGGCGACCTGCTCGATGGCGGACCCATCGGGCTTGAAGCGGAAGGTACCTGGGGACAGGCGCGCCATCGCCTCGCCGGTCTTCGCGTGCGTGGCGGTACCGCCGCCACCATTGGAAGCGTAGATCCAGCCATCGGGCGCGACGATGAAGTGGTTGGCCACGAAGTGGGTGTCACCCGGGGTGAAACCGCCGAAGAGGATCTCCTCCTTATCGGCCTTGCCGTCCCCGTTGGTGTCACGCAGCCAGACGATGTTCTTCTGGGCGACGACGATCACGCCGTCCTTGTAGATGCAAAAACCCGTGATCAATTCGAGGCCTTCATGGAAGATGACCTTCTGGTCGAAGACGCCGTCCTGCTTCGAGGAGACCATGACGCTGATCTTGTCGTGCGCCGGGCGGTCGTAATTACCGGGAGCCAGCACCCCGCCTTCCTTCCAGGCTTCGGCGTTGAGGGGGCGGCGGCCGTTCGGGTATTCCGGGGTTTCGGCGACCCAGAGACGACCGCGTTCGTCCCACTGCATGGCGATGGGCTTGTTGATGAGGGGCTCGGTGGCGAGGACGCTGACCTTGAAGCCCGGTTGCAGCTTGAACTGGGCCACGGCATCGGGACCACGACGGGGGCCGCCCGTCGGGTAGCGCACATCTTCCAGGTCGGATTTCGCGCAAAGTTCATCGGTCGACGGACGCTTCGCCGTCCAAGCGGTGGCGCGGGCGATGAAGGTACGGAAGCTGACATGATCCAAGGTGCCGGCATTCGCGCCGGCCAAGAAAACGGCCGCACGGTGGTCGCTGGCTTCGTAGACCCAGAGCTGCGGCTGAATGTCGTAGATGGAGGCGCGGTCCTTGGCCTCCGTGGATTTACGGCGGTCGTTGGTCACCTTCGGCGTGAAGGCGGACCCGAGGACGAAGATGTTCTCGTGGAGGGCGAGGTCGTAGACCGTGTCATCCTGGATATCGAACGTGGAGGCCGAAATCGTCAACGGGTGCGCATCCGTACGGATACAGAGCAGCATGTTGTTCGCGAACTTCTGGCTCTCGCCCGTCCAGGCGCCACCGAAGAGCGACTTGCCGAACTCGGCATTACCCACGGCCACCGCGCCGTGCACGGCGACGACGCCACCGCCGCGCTTGGCGAAGGCACCGAGCGCCCGCTGGGCGTCGGCCGAATAGGCGGCGAACTTGGATTGATAAAGGACCACCACGTCGGCCTTGGCCAAGGCCTCGGCGGAAGCGACGGACGCCTGCGCGACCTGCGCCCCACCCTTGGTCAGGTAGGCGACGGTACCGCGGGTCGCTTGGTCATTATCGCTGACCACCAAGACGCGCAGCGGGGCTGCCGAAACGAAGGCAGCCGTGAACAGGAGTAGGAAACGGAACATGGGGAGGGACGGGGATGGCCTAAACTACCCCCCTGCTTTCCAGCCTTCAACCCTTTGCTTCCTTTCCGGGTGCAACCCAACCACCCCCAAATCCACATTTATGATGGAAATATTACTTCGAACGACCCGCCCCTGCCCCCAGGCGGAACTGGGACGGGGGGTGACCGGTGCATTTCTTGAAAGCCGCCGCGAAGCTATTGCCGTTGGCGAAGCCGACCTGCCGGGCGATCTCGGTCAGCTTCTCGTCGGTTTCGGAAATCAAGCGGACCGCCTGTTGGATCCGCAGGTGCGTCAGGTGGCTCATCGGGGTCCGGCCGATCTCGCGCAGGCACAGCCGCCGCAGGTGTTCGAAACTCAAGTGCGATTCCCGCACCAATGCCTTGGCATCCCACGCATAATCGAGGCGCTGGTTCACCTGCTCCCAGAGGCGCTGCACACGCTCATCCCCGCGGAAGCTGCCTGCGAAGGCCTTCACGTAATCGTAGATCAGTTCGATCCACTGGTAGTTGCGGCGGGAGAGGCCCTCGCCCTGCAATTCCGCCCGCAGTCCGAGGATGGCCGCGTGCAAGGGGGCGCCATCAAAGGCCGCCTGCACGGGCGAGCTGGCGCGAAAGATGGTGCGCGACTTCACCCCGCTGCCGAAACGCACCCAGCAGAAGGCCCAGCGCTTGCTGCGGCCGATGCGGAAAGAATTCTGGATGCCCGAAGGCAGCAGGCAGGCCTGCCCTGCGGCCAGCTTACGCCAACGCCCGTCCACGTAGACCTCACCCTGGCCCGACAGGCAGGCCATGAAGAAGGCTCCACTCTGCTGGCGCCGGACGACCGAATACGGCGGGATCATCTCGGCCGAACCCACGTGGCTGATCTCAAAGTGCGAGAGCTCGGCGCAGCGTGGCGAATCCTGCACCCACGGACGGGCATCGCGGACCTCGGCGCTGACCACCGTCATCCGCTTGGAACGTGGGTTCTCGATGTCCGTTTCAAGGTGACGGAGTTGCGTCTCGAAAGGGGTATTTGATTGGCGGTCAGGCACCACGTCCCTTGAATAACCCCCGCGTCCGAGCCGAGCAACCCATTCTTGCCGACCACCGCCGAACGCACATCTTCACCTCACTTCACTTTTAACCCACCCCCTCCCTACGCACATGCCCAACCCCTGGACCGGAAAAGGAAACCCCTACACCCGCACCGAAG
>CALQIY020000116.1 GCA_943330755.2 Opitutus sp. GAS368 | reverse complement strand
CTGCCCCATCCTTGCATGCCGCTGACATAGAGATGTCCGTCTTTCCGGTTGAACCGCAGATGCTGCGCGCCGGAACGCATCGCCCCGCTGAGACGCTGCGCGGCTCCTTGCCAGACTCCGCCGACCTTCTGTCGGCTGACGATCCAGACGCTCCCCGTCCCGAAGGAGGCGTGGAGGAGATTACCCTGTCCGTTCAGTTTCGGCCAGGCATCGCTGCCCAGGTAGGCCTGCCCGGAACTTGAATTGTCCTCGGCACGGGGCAGTTGCAGCAGCGGGACGGTCGGGGGCTTGCCGTTCCGCGGACCGCCGGCGCCGAAATGGGTGCCATCGTTGAAGCCTACCTCGATCTCACAGATCGCCGAAGCCGGCGTCCAGTCACCCTCCTGGACGCTGCTGCTGACGAAACGTCCGGCCGCATCGGCGCCGATACCGTTCGGATTACGCAGTCCGGTCGCCAGGATTTCGACCTTATCCGGCGGGGTCAGCCGCAGGACGCCCTGCTTTCCTGATGCGGTGTAGAATCTGCCCTGACGGTCCATGTCCAGTCCGACGGTGAAGTCGTGCCCGCCCGGCGACGTCTCATAAGCAGACGTGACGTTCTCGTAATAGTCGGCTTCTTGGTCGCCGTTGAGGTCATGCAATCGCGTGATCTGATCTCGGCCCAAGACGAGGACTTTTCCGTCCACGACCTTCAATCCCAGCGACTGATGCAGGCCGGTGGCATGGCGTTTCCAAGTTACTTTGCGCAGGCCGGCGTCCAATCCGCCGACCAACCAGACTTCACCGGTCATCGTGCAGATGGCGGCGGAACCGTCTTCGAAGAAATCCAACCCACTGATGAAGAACAAGGTGCCGTAGGGGTTTTCGAACGGGACCCGGATGCTATCGACCGCGAACGGCCGGCGGTCCCCGATCGTGCCCTGCGTCTCGAGACGTCGGGGCCAGCGGGACGGCCCGCCATGGGTCAATGAAGACAGCTTCGCGTCGTCCGTCTCCCATGCGCCGACGAGATGACGCTGCCCATCCTTCTGATAGGCGAAGACCACTTCATCGCCATGACGATAAAGTCCGAGATAACGATCCCCCTTCCCGGCAGCCGTGGGCTTGGTCGCGACGGTCACCTTACCCGCGATCGCCGGGTTGGACGCCATGCCGTGACGGAAGTCGCTGAGTTTGACGAAATCCCCCTGCCAGCGGAGCGGGAACGAAAGACTCACGGGATCGAAACAGGCGGCTTCGTCGCCCTTCTTCACGGCGATGCCCTTGGTCACCATCACGGAACCGCTCCGAAACACCCCGCTGAATAAGACGCCTTTGTCGGAGAGATTCCATCGTCCGTCTTTCCAAGTGACGGCGTCGTTCTGATTACCCCAATGCCCCTGGCGGCCACCATCCAATCCAGGATAGCCCGGAATGAGTTTGATGTCTTTGCCCCGGAAGGCAGCAGCCTGCTTGGCGTAGAAATCGAAGATACGGTCACGGTTGATGGGGTGGTCGGCAAAGACGTCGTCCGTGGCGTCCAGTGGCGCCTTGGCGGGCTCAAAGGCCGGCATGGCCGGGGCCGGAGGCGGCACCTGGACGGCGCCGAGCTCGTCGAACGACCAAAGGGCGAGGGTGTTATCCATCCGCGCCCTCGGTCCATCGACCTTCCGAGGCTTCATGACTCCCCGGGATACCCGCACGTCATCGATGAGCCCTTCGCAGCCTAAGTCGCCATCGACCAGCTGTCCGATGGCGACTTTGTCCGGAGCCGGACCACCCGCTGCCGCCGGCGGCTTTCGCGTCAGTACCTCTCGTCCGTCCACCCACAGCGTGACGGCGTCGTCGCTGAAGCTGATGAGCAAGTCATGCCACTGGCCATCCGCCAGGTCCGCCGGGCTGACATACTCACCGCCCCGACCAGGAAGATAGACGCTGAACTTACCGCTTCCGGCGTAACTGTAGATCTCCCAGTGGCGGGGACTGGACTTCGGACCACCGGCCGCGAGGATGTTGAATTGTTTCTTCCCGGCGATGCGGCAACGAAGCTCGACGGTGAAGGGCCAACGGAAGAAATCCTCCGTCGCAGAATGAACCTGTCCGCCTCGCAGCGCCTTCCCGAACTCCGGTGCCAAGGAAGGGACGCCGCCCGCCGTCGCCGCCGTGACTGGCATCGCGACGGCCGGCTTGGCGGCAAAGGTCCGATACTTCGGCTTCGGACCGGGAGGAAGGTCATCCAGCTGAGGGACGAGGTGACGAAGCCCGTCGAGATTATCCAGCAAGCGCCCTTCGGCGTCTTCCATGGTGTGGTTCAGAATGCCGACGGGTCCGGCGTAACCGCTGGCCCGTACCTGTCGGAGTACCTTCAGGTCTTCGGTGCCGGCCCCGATGGGCAGGATCTTCCGGCCCTTGGCATCGCCGCCGATGTCCATCCCGTTCAGGTTGAGGCACAGCAGGTGCGGCATCATCAGCTTCAGGGCCTGATCCAATCGAGCCAGATGCCCATGGCCATGATGGAGGTTATAGACGATGCCGACGTTGGTGACGGCATGCTGCTTCTGGAGATACTCGGCCACGGCGACCATGTTCTCGGGTTCTCCCGACCAGCCTCCGTGATTATAGAGGGCGACCTTGCTCCCGATCCTGGCCGCCTTGGCGATCACGGGCAGCAGCCCTTCGGCGGCGTTCTTGACCTTGGCCTCCTGGGTCTCGCCCTTCCCGCTCATGATCACCCAGATCTGCGGATGCAGCTGATGCTTCTCGAAGAGCTTGAAGGCCTCGTCGTGGACTGACCAGAAGGCGAAGAACTCCAGTCCGTGCTTCTTATATGCGAGGATCTCGGCCTCGAACTCGGCGACATGCTCCTGCCGCCAGTCGTAGGCGACCTTGGTCAGGCCCATCTTGGCCACCATCGCGGCCCGCTGCTCCGGCGTGCGCTTCTGATTATCGAACGGGACGATGCACCAGGCCGCCAGGTTCTTCTGGTCATACAACGGCTCGGCCGCCGGCAGTCCGCCGGATCCGCCCAGCAACATCCCGACCAGAGAGAGGCGAAGCAGGATTCCGCGGAAGAGGGGTTTCATGCGTGAATGATACCATGGACTGGCGTCCGGGGATAGAAGTTGGCCGACTTTTTTTGGAATAATCGCGACACTCATGCGGCGAAGGCGACCCGGTATGCCCTTGGCGTCATGCCCGTCAGACCCCGGAAGTCCCGGGTGAAATGGCTTTGATCCGCGAAACCGCACCGATCAGCTACCTGCGCCAGTGCCAGACGGGTCGATACGAGCAACTGGCAGGCGGTCTGCATCCGTAGTCGACGAAGGTACTGCTGGGGTGAGAGTCCGTAATCACGGTCGAAGGCTCGTTCTAAACCTCGGACCGAGGTGCCCGCGCTCTTGGCCAGCTCCGCGCTGCTGACCTTTCGACCTAACCTGCGGATCATGGTCGCGACGACGCTACCCAGGGGGATTTCGGCCATCTGATCGATCTCGGCGGCCGATAGCCTCCGGGTGAATCCGACCGTGCCGGTCGGGCGGCGACCTGCCCCATAAGTCGCAAGCTTCGTCGTCTGACACCAATGCGACGAGTGATCATATCTCCCCACCAACTCCAGACGTTGATTGACCGCACGTCCGGCCAAGACGGCCTGGTCTCCTTCCTGGAAATAGGCGGCCAGATGTGCCGGCGAAAGATCACTATCGGTCTTACCCACCACCTGACCTGATCGCGAAAGTCCATAGTTCATGAGGAAAGCCCGGTTCACCCAGAGATACCGACCTTCCCGATCCTTCATCCATGCCTGGACATCTGGCATGACCTCCAGAAGAGCCCGGAAGGGCAGACCATCGAGAGTCTTGGGCGGCTTACGCATGGGTTACTCCTAAGACAACTCACCCCGCCAAAGGTTACCAGCCTTTCCACCCCCAAAGCCCGCCACCAGCCACCCGAAACACTTCATATCTCAAGGGGAAACCGGAGAGCGGAATGAATGCTTCGGGCATGATTCACTCTCAGGTCCCAGGTCTCGGCCGTCAGGTCCCAGGTTCAGGTGTTCAGCATCAGGTACAGGTTCAGGCCCGTACCTGTACCCGAACCTGACAACCCGTGCCCGATACCCGATCACCTGAGACCCGAGACCCGAAAATACATGCACCCCAGCCAACCATCCGGTCTCCCTATGCTGCCCCCTTTGAGTTCTGCATGCTCCATGTCCCCATGTCACCGTGCCCACGTGCCCCCTCGCAAGCTCCGCGTGCGCTATTTCCCCACATACTTCATCACCGCCTTCACCATCCCGTCCCGGGCCGTCTGCGAATGGCTATGGCCGCTGGGGATATCGTTATAGATCTCCTTGGGAATGTTGAGCTGATTATAGGTGGCGTAGATGCTGGTCGGCGGGCAGGTGGTGTCGATGAAGCCGACGGTGAAGTAACAGCCGGCCGCCTTGGTCCGGGTCGCGAAGTTCATGCAGTCGAGATAACGGAAGGCCTCGACGACGCCGTTGTCGGGCTTGCCGTCTTTCATCGGAACGATCTTCGGCCAGCCGGCGATGCGGTTGGCGAGCATGCCGCTGTGGTCGCAACCGGCAGGGACGCCTGCCGCGAAGTAGGTCACGCGTGAGTCCAAGCCGGCCGCGGCGATTGCCTGATAGCCGCCCTGGCTCGAGCCGAAGACGATCACGCGCTTGCCATCCCATTCAGGCTGGGCCGTCAGGACGTCGATACCACGGATAAGGCGAAGCATCATGCCAGTGAAGTAAGCCTTCTCACGGTCGTTGCGGAACTCATAGCGATACGGATTCATGGGGCCGGCGTAGAGGTCCGCATAGAACTGCTTGGGCTTTCCGTTCGGCAGGCCGTGCGCGTTCATGTCCATGGCGAGGAAGCCCTTGCTCGCCCAGTTGGCCGAACCACCGAGAGAGCTGTCGCTCACGCCGGCCCCATGCACGGTGAGGATGATGGGCAGGCTCTTGGGCTTGGCGCCGACGGGCTTGGACATGTAACCGGAAATCTGCAGACCGAGCGCCGGCGCGGTGACGTCGAATGACTCGACGTCCTTGATCGGCGACTTGACGGAGACGAGCTTGGGCTCGAGCGGTACGGCGGCTAATTTCTTCTTCATGCCGTCCCAGAAGGCATCGAAGTCATCCGGCACCGGCAGGCTCCGCTTGATCTCGGTCGGGTCGATCGCCGCACCGCCTAGGCCTGAGACCGGGGCAACCTTGGCCTTAGCGTTGGCGCGATAAACGGCACGCACCTGAATGAAGCCGGGTTCGTTCAATGAACCAGTAGCGATAGCCTTGCCGTCGACGAGCTCGCTCACGCCCTTCTGGTCGGTGACCAGTCCGTCCTTAAGGATGGACCATTCGACGAGGCCGGCGGCGGGCTTGCCGCTGTCGGTGATCATGAGGTTAAAGACGACCTTCTCACCCTGCCGGTAGGTCGCATCCGCTCGTTCGGCCCGGGCCGCGATCTTGATGGGGGAATCCGGCACCGCCTTCTTGGCGGACTGGGCGATAAGGGGCTGCCACAGCAGCGCCACGACGAGGGGTAACAGTCGGTTCATATGATTCCTATGCCCTCACCTACTCTTTCCGTCAACCCTACCAAAGGGGAAACCGGAGACCGGAATTTCAATTCTCAGGTCCCGGGTCTCAGCCGTCAGGTCTCAGGTTCAGGTCTTCGGCATCAGGTCCAGGTTCAGGACCCGCACCCGTACCCGAACCTGAAAGCCCGTACCCGTTACCCGATTGCCGAGACCTGAGACCCGAAGGTGTCCCTCTGGTCAACCTAGCCTCTGAGCCTCCGGCCCTCTAATGTGTGCCCCGTGTCCCCATGTCACCGTGTCCACGTGCCCCCTCTTCCTTTCATCCTTCAACTTTCATCCTCCATCCTCCATCTTCCCCTTACCCCGATGAAGTTCCTCCTCGCATCCCTCTCCCTCCTCACCCTCTCCGCCACCGCGTCCGACTACTTCCCGCCTTCCGACGCCCAAGGCGGCTGGCGCACCCCGAAGGATGCGACCGAGGCCCGCGTCCTCGCCGGCGTAGACATGGCTAAGCTCGAGCAGGCCTATCGGGCCGTCGAACGCTCCAATACGGAGAACGGCGGCTTGGTCGTGATCTCAAAAGGCTACTTGGTCTTCGAAAAGTATTTCGGCAAAGCCCACCGCAACGCCAACCCCGACATGGCCTCCACGGGCAAGGGTTTCACGAGCATCGCCTGCGGTGTGATGCTGCAGGAATT
>CALQIY020000115.1 GCA_943330755.2 Opitutus sp. GAS368 | reverse complement strand
TATCCAGGGTGCTGTTGACCGTACCGCGGGCGGTGTAAGCAACGCCGGCCGAAGCATCGCCGATGAGGCCGATGGAGCCGTTGGTGACGATGATGGGGCTGGCGTAGCCTTCCAAGATGGCGCCGATGCGGCGCTGGGACTGGATGTCGCCGCCGAGGTCGAGCACCATGCCGCTGGACAAGGTGGAGAAGGCGGTCTTACCCCAGATCGAAAGTGCCTGGTGGGACTCGAAGTTGGCATTGCCGCCGTCGAGGACGATTTCGCCGGTGTAGAGGCCGGTGCCGGCCAGGCTCAAGGTACCGACACCTTGCTTGCGGAGCTGGGTCGTCCCGGTGAGGGCGCCGATGCGCAGGGTGTTCGCGACGACGTTGATCGTCTGGGCGGACGAGCCGGCGATCGCAAACATGCCGCTACCGAGGTCGAGGCTGTTGGTATTGGTGAAGGTGATGGTGCTCGCATCGATGGCACCGACGCCGATCGAGCCATTCGGGTTGGCCGAGAGCGCGAGGGCCGCACCCGACTCATTATCAATCGTCGTCCCGGTGCGGATGGTGAAGAAACCGCTGCCGATGGCGGCCGCGTTGTTGATGCTCAGCGAACCGGTGGTGAGGTCGGTCGGGCCGGTGTAAGTATTGGCCTGGGTCAGGATGACCTTGCCGCTGTTGAAGTTATTCAGGACGAGCTCGTTGGCGCCCGACAGGATGGTGGAAACCGTCAGCGTGCCCGTACCGCCGCCGAGGACGTAACCATCGGTACCCGGGGTGATGGTACCCGTGTAGGTGATGGCCGAAGATGCGCCGATGCCGAGGGTCTTATAGCTAGCCGAGAGGTCAATGTTCGTGGCCGCATCGGCCGAGGTGAGGGCCAGCGTACCGGTCGAGGTCGTCGCGATTTTCCCGGAGGCCAACCAAGCGGTGACATCGGTGTAGAGGCCGGAGGCGGCCAAGGCGCCCGACTGGACGATTTCGATGGAGGTAGCACCCGGAATCACCGCGGTGGGGGGCAAGTAGACCAAGCCGCCGGTGGTTCCGAGGTTGCCGAGGCGGAGGACGCTGGCGCCCGTACCGGAGGCGGTGAAGGTAGTGTCCGCGGTAAGCGTGACGCCGGCATCGGCGAACAAGCCACCCCCGTTAATCAGGGTGATACCACGGTTGGCACCCAAGGACAACGAACCGGTCGCGCGCAGGTAGGAAGAGGTACCGGCCAAGGTCGCCCAATCGGCGGTCAAGGTGGCGGGGGCCGCGCCGAGCGCAGCGGTCGTGCTAGCACCAATGGCGCCCGCGGTGACGCTGAGCTTGCTGGTGAAAGTATTGGTGCCGGTGAGCACCAGGTCGCCCGAACCGGACTTGTTGATGACGCCCGCTCCGGCGACGACGCCCGAGATGGTTACGGTCCGGTCGGCATCGATATTGAAGGTGCCGGCGCCAGTCATCGTGGTGGCGCGAGCGGCGGTGAACGATCCCGTCGAACGAAGCGTACCGCCATTGAAGGTGAGCGCACCCGCGGCACCACCGAGGTTGGCGTCCGCGGAGACCTGGGTCGTACCCGCATTGAAAATCGTTCCGCCCGTGTAGGAGCTGGTACCGTTGAGCACCAAGGTACCCGCGCCGCCCATCGTCAAGGAGCCGGTGAGCGAATACGCGCCGGAGATAGTCAGGGTCGTGCCCGAGTTCGGCGCGAGTTCACCGTTGCCGGTCAAGGTATTGGCGCCCGCCAAGGTGATGTTGGCCGTGGTGACGAGCTTACCGCCGTTGTTGAAATTCATCGCGCCGTTCGTGCCGAAGCGGTTGGCGTTATCGATCTGGACGGTGCCGCCGATGACATTGACGCCACCCGTGAAGGTGTTCGTACCCGTGAGCACAAGCGTGCCCGCACCGGTCTTCTGCAGGACACCCGCACCCGCGATGATGCCGGCGTAGCTCAAGGTCGTACCGGAGTTGACGTCGAAGCCGCCGTTGCCCGTGAGGGTCACGCCACGGTTGGTGTTGAGCGTCATCGTGGCCGTCGTGTTCAACAGGCCACCGTTATTGAAGGTGATCTTGGTCGCGGAGACCGCGGTCGGGGCCGTGCCGAGCTTGAGGTCGCCGCCGATCTGGAGGCGACCGCCGAGGATGTGCGTTTCACCCGTGAAGGTGTTGTCCTGCTCCAGGAGCATGAGGCCTACGCCGGTCTTTTCGATGCCGAAGCCGGCGGCCGATTCGGTGACGAACGCGCCCACGCGCAGGTCGACGGCGGCGGCGCCATCGGCGACGTCGAAGATGGCGCGGTTGTTGAGGTTGTTTTCGCGGAGGATGACGCGGCCAAGGATCTTCGATTCGTTGGCGCTGGCCAAGGTGACCACCTTGTTCACGTCGGTCGTGCTGATGCCGCCGAAGGAAAACGCCTGGGTGGTGGTCGCGTTGTTCGTGCCACCATTGGACTGCATGATCGCACCCGTCAGGTTATAGGTGACGCCCCAGCCGAAGTTACCCGCGCCCGTGTGGCTCAAGGCGGCCAGGGTGCCGTTACCGGTCAGGTTGATGACGTTGAGCTTGGCGCCGGAACCATAACCGGACGCGTCGACCGCAGTCGACAACAGCTGGGCACCGCTCGCGACCGTGAGCGTACCGCGGATTGCGCCGGTGCTGCCTCCGACGCCCAGTGAGAGCGCACCCGCGCTGACCGTGGTGTTGCCGGTATAGGCCTTGCCCGTGGTGCTGAAGAGCAGCGTTCCCGCACCCGTCTTCGTCAGCGCGCCGGTACCCGTGAAGGCGCCGGTCATCGTGAGGGTCTGAGCGGAGGCGACTTCAATGGTGCCTGCGCCCGTCATGGTCACGGCGCGCGCGGAGGAGAAGGTGCCCGAGGAAAGCAAGGTGCCGCCGTTGAAGGTGAGGCCACCGGCGGTCGCGCCGAGGTTGGCATCGGCACCGACCGAGAGCTTGCCGGCGGTGAATGACGTGCCACCGGAATAGGTGTTGGTGCCCGCGAGCGTCAAAGTGCCGGCGCCGGCCTTGGTGAGGGCGAACGCGCCGCCGACGACGCCACCCAAGGAAAGCGTGTTCGCGGTGGTCGTGATCGTGCGCGCGGCGGTCAAGGTGATCGCGCCCGTGGTCTGCGTGAGGTTGGCCGTGCCGGTGAAGTCCAGGTTGGCGCCGAGCGAGAGCGCATTCGTGATCGTGAGGGCCGAAGCGGCATCGAGCGAACCACCCGTGACCGACAACGTGCTCGTACCCAGGGCGGCGGCGCTACCGATACGCAAGGTGCCCGCGCTCAGGATGGTCGTGCCGGAATAAGTGTTCGTTCCGCTGAGCACCAGCGTACCCGCGCCGGCCTTCGTGAGGCCATCCACACCGGCGATGACGGAGCTGATCGTGGTGGTCTTGGCCGTCAAGACGTTGATCGAAGGTGTCGTGCCCGCGAGCGTGAACGTGCTGCCCGTAAACGTCATCCCCGTCTGATCGTTGATGCCGTTGAGCGTCGTGGCCGAAGCCAACGTGATCGTCTGCACCGTGCCGCCGATGAAGTAGGCGACGTCGGCGTTGGTGAAGGTGTAGGCCGCGGCGGCCGCGGTGCCCGGGATCGTCGTCCCCGTGCCGGCGTTGACCCAGAACGCGCCGTTGAACGAGGCCGCACCCGTGGCGCCGGTGCCGGCGGTCGCGCCGTTCTGGTCGAAGAAGATGTTGGCGGCGCGCGCACTCGGCGGCGCTCCCACGGAGAGGAGAGCGGCGGCGGCGAAGAGGCACGCGCGGGAGATCAGCTTCGGGTGACGGGAACGTTTCATCTTAGTAAAGTTTGGAAAGGAGTTGGGGTAGGTCGACGTGCCGCGAGCGGCGGACGTCTTGGGGGTGTATCTGTAAAGTAGTGACGATGGTTAAAAGTAGGACGACGAGAGCCGGCATGTTCACATGTCGGTTCGTCTGTTCACAGCGGGCGCTGCAGCCGACAGGATCGGCCATTTTTTGGGTAAAAAATAGAAGTGGGGATGGGGATATTCTGGGGGTGTAGGGGGATACCTTCAAACAAAAATAGGGTCTTTTATGGGAAACTTCCTAACATTATTCACCTAGGCGCACCTCCCCCTGGCCTGCCCTTCGGCAATCGTTGATTTTCAATTAGTTAGCGTTTAATTGACTGTAATTGAACATTTGCTGTTAAGAACCTTCCTGCTTTTTGTGGTTATCTTGTGCTTGCTTAGACTTTGCTCATTTTTGAACAAAACTTAGTCTTTTTCCCGCTTCCCTCCGCTTTCCTTCTATCGTTTGCTGGGAGTTTGCCCCCAGACCCTACCATGCCTTCCTCCCCCGCCCCAGCCGACCCAACCCGGGTACGTTTGGCGGCGTTGTTGTCGGAATCCGCCAGGCTGAGGCATGCCAGCTTGGATCTCAGGAAGCTCGAGGATCCGCGCCGTCGGCCCTCCCCCCAAGGCTCCGAACGGGCTAGCCAGGAACTGGCCGAACTCCTCCAGGCCGCGGAGCTAGAGGCCAACCGCCTGACGGGGACTTGGCTGGTGGCTCCCTGCTCGACAGCCACGATCCGCCAGACCGAGGCCGCTTTCGCCCACGCGGAGGCAAGGGAATCCCTACCCGCTACGCCCGATGGCGAGCACCCGGGATTGATTACCTTAAGGTTTGAAGGTCAAGAGGATGCGGAATCCAACCACATCCATGCCCTCCGGTTGGCTTGCTCGGAAACGGAGACCTTCGCACTCCATGCCACGGCCGCCGAGGCCTCTCAAGGGGCCCCCGGCTTGCGGGCCGAACGGGTCGACTGCCTCCGCGACCCCCTCCTGCTGATCCTCCGTCCGACCCCGGGGCCGGACAGCGAAGCCCTACTAACTAAGATAGCCAACGGTGAGACGGTCTCCCTGGCCGCCCGACCCGCCCGCCACCCCGCCCTCCGACGGGTCGCCGCCCTCAAGCGGCTGCTCCAGCGCTGGGAGGCTAGCCACCTCCCCCTCCTCAACCTCTTCAACCCAGACGCCAAGAGCTGGGGGGACGCCCAAGCCCTCAACGTCGGCGAGGAAGCTGCCGCCTGGCTCTTGCTCGCCCCCGCCGAGGCCAGCGCCCGCGAATTCGTCCGCAAGGCCATCGGCTCCCCCGACTTCGCCCTGCTCGAAGCCGCCGCCGGCCCCGCCCGCGTCCGAGCCGCCGCCGAACTCATCCTGCAATGCCTGCGGCGCGGGCAACGCGTGCTCCTGACGGCCACGGACAGCCCCGAACTGGAAGCGGTCCTCGCCGCCACGCAGACGCATCCCGATGGTGCGCACCTCACCGCACCGCTCCGGTTCTTGGCGCCCGGCGAAGGGGCGACAGCGAAATGCCAACCTCACCTCCTCGAAACGCAAGTGGCCCGCTTGCGGCAGGTCGGGCCGGTGATGTTGAAACGCGACGAGGCCGAACGCGTCGCGGTCGCCGCGGCGAACCTGACCTACGGTACGAACGCCGGCCTAGCGCAGCATCCCGCACTCCGGCCGGCGGCCTTGGCGCACGACGCCGAAGGCTACGATCAACTCATCGTGCTCTCCGCCGAGACGTTGACGTTCGCCGATTTCTTGCCGCTCGCGGTGCACGCCGCGAAATGGACGCTCCTCGGCAACACCGCCGGGCAACCGACTTCGCCGGGGCGCCTCGAGTTGGCGGCGCTCGTCGCCACCGAAGCGGAGCAAGCGGGCCGCTTCGCGGAACTGCAGGCCGAACTCGCCTACAAGGCGTGCGTCGGCAAGGACGGCTCCGCCGACGATGAAGATGCGGAACTGGCCGATGCCTACGGTCGTCGCAAAGTGCTGCTCGTGCTCGAGACGCCGGGCGACGAAACCCGCGCGCTCGCCGCGGCGGTCCAACACCTCCGCCAACGGCAACTGACGGTCGCCGTCTGCCCGGCGGCCGAGGCCACCGCCGACGCTTGGGCCGCGCCCGCACCGGAACTCAACGTCATCGTGACGACGCGCGGCTGCATCGAACAGACCGACCTGCTCGCGCGCTTGTCGACGGACTTCCGCCTCGTCGTGACGGATGCGCCCAGCGCGCTCTTCGCCGCTTTGGCCGCGCGCATGAAGGCGCCGAAGACCCGCGGGCGCGCGGCGAAACCCCGACCCGTGATCTTGCTCAGCTGGTCGCTGCGGACCGCGGCGAACCTCCGCGGCCTCCACGACCATCGCACCGACGAGGCGGCCCGCGGCGAATTCGCCCGCGCCCTCCTGCTCGACCTGCGTTGCATCTTCCCCTTCGAGAAGCCGCTCTGGGAACCGCGCGCGTTGCTCGCGCTCATGGAGCGCACGCT
>CALQIY020000114.1 GCA_943330755.2 Opitutus sp. GAS368 | reverse complement strand
GTGTCCGGCGCGCAGCTGATGTAGACGATGCGGCGCGGGTTGAAGGCGTGCAGCTGTTCGAGGAACGGCTCGTCGCAACCGCGGCGGGGCGGATCGACGATGACCGCGGTCTCGGGACCGCGGACCGGCACGTTGGCGAAGATCGATTCCGCCGAGCCGGCGATGAAGCGGCAGTTGAGGAAGCCGTTGAGGGTCGCGTTCTCCGCGGCCTTGCGGGCGGCTTCGGCGCTGACTTCGACGCCGTTGACGGATTCGAACTCGCGGGCGCCGGAGAGGGCGAAGAGGCCGGAGCCGCAATAGGTGTCGACGAGGTGCTTGGCGCCGGAGGCCTTGGCGAGGCGGATGGCGTGGCCGACGAAGTCTTCGAGCACCGACGGGTTGTTCTGGAAGAACTCCCCGGCGAGGAACTTCATCTTCACGCGGCCGACCTGTTCGGTGACCGTTTGGCGAGGGTCGGAGACGACGCCTTCTTGGCAGTCGCGGAAGAGCAGGGTGGCGCCGCGTTCGAAACGGCCGGGGTTGGCCCGGATGTCCTTCCGCGAGCGCGCGTAGGCGGCGTTGATCGCGTCCGTCGCGATGGGGCACTTGGCGACGTCGACGACGCGGCGGGACGTGCCGGCGGCGAGGAAGCCGATCGGGAAATCGGCCCGGCGTGGGGTCATGAAGTGCGGGGTGATCTTCGAGCGGTAGCCGTACTGCTTCGGCGAAGGGTGGGTCGGCTCGACCTCGACCGTCAGGCCACCGAGTCGTTCGTAGACTTCCGCGACCTGCTTGCGCTTCCAGACGAGCTGTTCGGCGTAGGCCATGTTCTGGTACTGGCAGCCGCCGCATTCCCCGAAGAGTTCGCAGCGGGGCTGGACGCGGGCGGCGGACGGGATGATCACGCGGACGAGGTCGCCACGCGAGAAGTTGGCGGCGTTATGCCAGATGCGGGCGACGACCTTTTCGCCGGGTAGGGCGCCCGGCACGAAGACGACCCAGCCGTCGATGCGGCCGAGGCCGTCGCCGAGGTTCGTGATGGTCGCGATATCGACTTCCACCTCTTGATGGTAGGTGAACTTCCCTTCGCGGAATTTGGAGGAGTCGGGCTTGCGGCCCTGCGGTGCATCGGTGGCTTCTTCTTCGGACATGTGAGCAAACTCGGCTACCCGCCCGGAAGGTCGAGCCTTAACCCTGCCCTTGGTGGTGGTGAACGGCTTTCCTTGCCCTTTGCTCGAGAATCCTGCTTCATCCCGCCCGTGCCAGACGAGGTCATCCAAAGCCGCCAAAACCCCCGCATCCAAGCGGTCGCCCGTCTGCGCGACCGCCCCGAGCGGGAAGCCCGTGGGCTCTTCATTGCCGAAGGACTCCGTGAACTCAGCCGTGCGCTGGAACGGAAGGTGGCGGTCGCGGAGGTCTATTTCTGCCCAGAGTTGTTCCGTGGGGTCGAGGCGGCCGAGCTGGTCTCGGGCTGCCGCGCCGCCGGCATCGATTGCTGCGAGGTCGGTCGATCGGCCTTCGAGAAGATCAGCGGACGGGAAGGCCCCGATGGGCTCCTCGGCATCGCCCAGACTTGGGATTGCTCCCTGAGTCGCCTGCAGCTCTCCGCGAACCCTCTGCTCCTGGTTGCCGAATCGGTCGAAAAGCCCGGTAATCTCGGGGCTTTATTGCGCACGGCGGATTCGGCCGGTTGCGATGCCTTGATCGTTTGCGACCCCATTACCGACCTTTTTAATCCCAACGTCGTGCGTTCCTCCCAGGGGGCCGTATTCTCGATTCCCGTGGCGGTTTGCGCCTCGGCCGAAGCCGTGGCTTGGATGCAATCCAAGGGGATCCGCTCGCTCGCCACCTCGCCGGCCGCCACGAAGACCTTCTGGGATGTCGATTGCCGTGGTCCGAGCGCCCTGCTGCTCGGCTCGGAGAAGGACGGCCTCAGCGACTTCATGCTCGGTTCGGCGAACGAGAAGATTTCCATCCCGCAGGCGGGCCTGTCGGATTCCCTGAACGTGTCGATGGCGGCGGGCATCGTGCTGTTCGAGGCCGTCCGACAGCGCCGCAGATAAGCATGCATCGGACTTACCTCGTCGCGGCGGTCCTTTGTGCGCTGGTTTCAGCCGCATGCTTCTTGGTCTTTCAGGCGACCCCCGCCACGTTGGATGCCCAAGGCTTCCTGCATGAGCCTTTTGGGCTGCTGCCCTTGGGCTGGTTGTTCGGCTTTGTGGGCGCTCTGCTGCTTGTGCTCGCGATGCTCCGCCGCAAATAAGAAGGCCGGGCGTGGGGCCCGGCCTTGCTTACAGGACTGACGATCCGCTTAGCCGATGGCCTTGGCGACCAGGTCGTCGAGCTTCTTGCCGTCGACGGCGAAGGCGCGGATGCCTTCGGCGGTCTTTTCCGTGGCCATGGCGTCTTCGTTGTGGTGCCAGCGGAATTCCTTCTCGCCCCACGCCTTGGCGGCCTCGCCTTCGGCCTTGGCGGCGGCTTCGTCGAGGACCTTCGGCACGGCGGCCGCGTCCTTGGAGAGCTCGTCGAGGAGGTTCGGGGCGATGGTCAGGAGGTCGCAACCGCAGAGGGCCTTGATCTGGCCGACATTACGGAAGGAGGCGCCCATGACTTCGGTCTTGATGCCGTTGCGCTTGTAATAGGCGAAGATGCGGCGGACGGACTGCACGCCGGGGTCGTTGGCGCCGGAGGAGGCGGTTTCGTTCCAATTCGCGCCTTGGGCCTTCTTATGCCAGTCGTAGATGCGGCCGACGAACGGCGAGATCAGCTGGACCTTGGCGTCGGCGCAGGCGACGGCCTGGGCGAACGAGAAGAGGAGGGTGAGGTTGCAGCGGATACCTTCCTTTTCGAGCTCCGCGGCGGCCTGGATGCCTTCCCAGGTGGAAGCCATCTTCACGAGGATGCGTTCCTTGGGGATGCCGGCGGCCTTATAGAGGGCGATCAGCTCGCGGGCCTTGGCGACGGTGGCGGCCTTATCGAACGATAGGCGGGCATCGACTTCGGTGGAAACGCGGCCCGGGACGATCTTGAGGATCTCGGTGCCGAACGAGATGAGGAGCGCGTCGACGGCGGCCTGGACGCCCTTGCTCTTGTTGTCCTGCGCGGCCTTCACCAGTAGGGCCTGGTATTCCGGCATCTGGACGGCCTTAAGGATAAGGCTGGGGTTGGTCGTGGCGTCGAGAGGCTTAAAAGCCTTCATGGCGGCGAAGTCGCCGGTGTCGGCGACGACCTTGGTGTGCTGGCGGAGTTGCTCGAGTGCGTTCATAAATAAGAGGGCTCCAGCGTGGTCGATGCCCGTTGCGTTGTCCAGCCAGAGAAGCGCCACGTGGGCAGCTCGGTCGGGCATCTCTCGCTTGTTTCCGCGGCCGGACTCCTCCACAGTGCCAGCATGCGCATCAAGGTCAGGCAGGCATTGTCGGCGGAGCAGCCCCTCGTGGGCGTGACGGTTTCCGGCTGGGTCCGGACCCGCCGGGACTCCAAAGGCTTTTCCTTCGTCGAAGTGAACGACGGTTCTTGCTTCAAGAACCTCCAAGCCGTCGTTGACCATGCGCTGCCGGGCGCCGACGACCTCAAGGACGCCCTCACGGGGTCTTCCGTCTCGATCGAGGGTGAACTCGTGCCTTCGCCCGCCAAGGGCCAGAAGTGGGAGCTGAAGGCCACCGCTTTCCGCTTGGTCGGCCGCGCCGACGAGTCCTTCCCGCTCCAGAAAAAGGGGCATACGGTGGAGTTCCTCCGGACGATTCCGCACCTGCGTGCCCGGACGAACCGGCTCGGCTCCTTGATGCGCGTGCGCAGCCGCATGGCGATGGCCGTCCACGGCTTTTTCCAGCAACGCGGCTTCGCCTACGTCCACACCCCGATCATCACCGCGAGCGACTGCGAAGGCGCCGGCGAACTTTTCCGCGTCACCACCCTCGATCCCGCGTCACCACCGAAGGGTCCGGATGGGGCGATTGATTGGTCGGCGGATTTTTTCGCGCGCCAGTCCTACCTCACCGTTTCCGGGCAATTGGAAGGCGAGACCTTGGCCTGTGCCTTGGGTGACGTGTACACGTTCGGACCGACTTTCCGGGCCGAAAACTCCAACACCAGCCGTCATGCCAGCGAGTTCTGGATGATCGAGCCGGAGATGGCCTTCTGCGACCTCGAGGGCGACATGCGTTGCGCCGAGGAACTCGTTAAGCACCTAGTAAAGACGGCCTTGGAAGAGTGTCCCGACGAACTCGAATTCTTCAATGCCTACGTCGACAAGGGCCTCCTCGAGCGCCTGCGTTTTGTCGCGGAACGCCCCTTCGCGCGGGTCTCCTACACCGAAGCGGTGGAGATCCTCCTGCGGTGTGGTCGGACGTTCGAGTTCCCCGTCGTCTGGGGCGAGAACTTGCAGTCCGAGCACGAGCGCTACCTCACGGAAGTGCATTTCAAGAGCCCGTTGACCGTCTACAACTATCCCAAGACGGCGAAGCCTTTCTACATGCGGCAGAACGACGACGGCAAAACCGTCGCGGCCATGGATTTGCTGGTGCCTGGCGTCGGTGAAATCGTGGGTGGCAGCCAGCGCGAAGAGCGGCTCGACCGTCTGGTGGCGGCCATGCAGGCCCACGGCCTCGACTTGGAGTCCTACGGCTGGTACATCGACACGCGCCGTTTCGGGTCCGTCCCGCACGCGGGATTCGGACTCGGATTCGAGCGCCTGTTGATGTTCGTGACCGGGGAAGGCAATATCCGCGACGTCATCGCCTATCCCCGGACCCCGGGCCACGCCTAAGGCCTTTATTTGGCGCCGGCTGGATTGGTCGGCGGACGGGTCAGGTCGAGGATGGCTCGGCCTGTCACGCAGTTGTGCCGCACCATCTGCAAGTTGCCTTGGCCCGTGGGCGTACCTTTGGCGGCGGCATTATCGGTATAAAGGACGGGAGACGTCGAGGACACGAGGCCCACCAGGTTGCCGGCTTGATCGATGATCGGCCCGCCGCTGGACCCGCGGGCGTAGTCCGCGGTGATCTGCATGAAAACCGCGCCATTGCGGTCCGCACCGCCGAGACGACAATAGCGCGTCACGATGCCATCCGTGAAGCAACCGAACGAGTTGGCCGGATGGCTGTAGCAGTAAATGGCGGCGCCAGCTCCCAGGTCGTCGCGGACGGGCAGGGCGGTGAGCCCTTTGGCGTCCACCCGCAGTAGGGCCACGTCGGTGCCTTTGTTGGCCGCCAACACCTCCGTCACCGGGAAGAAGCGACCGTCCGCGGTCATCACGCCCATGGCCACCGCTTGCTCGCCCGCGGCGACATGGTGGTTGGTGGCGATCACGCCATCCGGATCGACCACGACGCCGCTGGCGAGCGTGCAGTGCCAACGCGTGCACTTATCGCATTTGTAGGCACCGGTGATCAGCACGGAGGCGGCGGCGGCCACGCGGTAGGCCTCTTCGCCGTTGAGTTGCTTGTCGCGGATCGGCGCCTGCAGGCGAACGCCGGTGGTGGAGGTACGTTTGACTTGGGCCAAGCGAGTTTCCTTGTTGAGCGGCGATTTGTTTCCTTCCGCCAGGTTGGCCGTGGCCGTCTCCGCTTGCGTGAAGAGGGCCCGGTCATCGGCGGCGACATCGACGGATTGTCCGGGCGGGCTGAAGGCGGCGCCAAGGAAGCAGAGCAGCGGGGCAAGGAGCATGTCGCGATTAAGCCCAAAGAACATGGCGCTGACGAGCAAATCGCACCGAGCTTGTAGCGTATCCGTCACGCGCATACATGGAGGGCGGCGGAGGGATCGGCCTCGCGGCGGCCGGCGCCCAGGGAGCGTCGGAGGCCATACCTGCGGGCCCGAGGAGAGGGGGAAGGCGGGAAGCCCATGCCCCTGGGAGGTTAGAAAGCGGCAACCAAGGAGACTTTCGGGCACCCAGGAGGAGCAGGATGATGGTCAAAAAAGTGTAAAATCTACAAATACGCATCGTAAGTCGTTGTTTATAGGTGACTTAACATGCGTGATGATTGTGTGAAAAAAGACAAAAATCCGCTTGAATTCCTGCATCAAAGTCTTCACTCTCAGAACTCTTCTCCCCCTAGCGGGAGACTGTTCCTTGGATCGACCGGTGTTTAGCGAGGCCGCTTAAAAAAAGTGAGCTGAACCTAAAAAAAGACGTTGACGAAACACTCAGCGCCATCACCGTCCGCCCTCCCACCTCATCACGAGGTGATCCCTTTCGGTTCTTTGAGAGTTCATTTTGTGCGACAATACGGCCTATCGTATTAGTCAAACCTTACACCTGGTGAACCCGGCGATATTATGTCGCGGGTTCTACCAAAATTAGAAAACGCGATTTTCAATATCTCCGGTG
>CALQIY020000113.1 GCA_943330755.2 Opitutus sp. GAS368 | reverse complement strand
CCAGGCCCAAGCTAAGGAAGAAGCCGCCAACGAGGACGCGTCCGAAGAGAAGTAAGCGCGAGCGCGGCGAGCTTTCGAAACGCAAGGGCAGCACCAAGTGCTGCCCTTACTTGTTTCTTGCCTTGGTCAGCTATGCCTCGAGATAGGGGCGCCACGGCGTGGCGTCCGCTCGAAACCGTAGACGGCACTCATCGGGATTTGGCTCTGCCACAAGAACCCACACCGCTGGATGATAACGGACGCGACGCAGTCGCGCCCCTACCAGACCCTACCCGACTTTCCTCCGACTTTCCTCCGACCATTCCCCTACCCTCCTCCGACTCTTCCCCGACTCTCCTCCGACTCTTCCCCGACTCTCCCCCTACCCTTTCCCGACTCTCCTCCGACTCTCCCTTACTTCCAATTCTCCGCGATCCAAGGGGTCGGGAGGACGCGGCGGTACCACTTGCCGCTGCGACCAACCAAGGCGTCCGGCGGATTGGGCACGCCATGGAAGACGATGATCTTGGCGCCTTCGGGGATCGTCGGGGTCTGGAAGAATGAAAACGGAAAATACTTCACGCAGTGGCGCTTAAAGCTGCGGCACCAGGTCTCCGGCCAATAGCCGACCTTACCCTGCGCGCTCAGGTGCGCGGTGAGGAACTCCTGTTCGTTGCGGTGGCGCTTGCGGACGGCTTCCAAGTTCTCCCGGAAATAATCCAGGACGTCGGGATGCGCGCCGGCGGTCCAGCGGTAGACGGAGGAGTTGCCGGTGTAGTCGCCCTTCTGCCAATCGCGGATGATCAGGAATTCCCCCGGCTGCTGGAAGAAGGAATCCATGTTACCGACGATGACGATGTCGATGTCGAGGAAGAGGACTTCGCCCTTCAGCTCCGGGCCGCCCGGAGCACTGAGGTCGGGCGAGAAAGAGACGAGTTTGGTCCAGCCGCGCTCGGGAGCGCCGGCCGGGAGCTTGAGGCTCGGGATCGGGAAAGTCTCAATCCCCGGATTCAAGCCATCCTTGTTGTCGGTGAGGCAAACGAAGCGATGCGGGATCGTCAGATGCCGCTGCACCATCGAGTGGAGGCGGTTGACGTATTCGGGACCATACTTGGTGCCCCACTTCATGCAAAGGACGGTAGCCATGCGAGAGCCCCATCGTGGGCGAGGAATCGCCCGCCCTCCAGAGCAAACCGCTGCCCCAACCGAGCTTTCCGCCCCTTGCAGGCCACCAACCCTTGGGTAAAGTCAGAGTCATGAGCGACGACGACTACACCCCGGACGACGGTAGCGACCACGACGACACCGACAAGGACGGCAGTTTCTATGAAGAGCAGCATGCCTGGGATAAGATCGACCGCGAAGTCGGTGAATCCCGCCGGGGGAGCTGCTTGCTCCTGCTCTTGGCCCTGCCGAGCGCGGGCTTGCTGGCGTTGGTGTGGTGAAGTCGGCCGCTGCGGGGAATCCTGCAGCGGGGCAGCGCTGCAAGCGGCCATAACCGCCTCAGCGCAGGGACCGCAGCCAGGCGACGAGGTCAGCCAGTTCCGCCGGCGTGAAGGCGGCGTCCAAGCCACCCGGCATCAGGCTGGTCTCCAATTGGGTCTCACTCACCACCGTGGTGGGCGGTAGGGTCTGGAGCTGGCCGGCCGCGTCCATCAGCACAAGGCCGTCGGGCCCGCGGGACTTGATCAGGCCGACGTGGTTCCGCGCATCTGCGGTGACGACGGCATGGAGCTCATAATCCCGCGCCAAGGTATTGCTGGGGAAAAGGATGCTTTCGATGAGTTCACGCTCGGTCCGGATCGCCCCGATCCGCGAGAGGTTCGGCCCGATGGCCCGTCCGACTTCGCCGACTTGGTGACAGGCTAGGCAGGCCCCTTTCCCCGAAGCGAAGTGCTTGGCCCCCGCTTCCGGACGGCCGCTACGCACGGCTTCCTGGGCCAAGGCATCGAGCTTCGACTTTTTGGCTTCGGTCGCGGCCAAGGCGGCGTTGAACGCGGGCTCCATGACCTCAAAAACAGGTCGCGGCCACTTGGCGAAGGCCACGCGGACTTCGTCCGGCTGCAAGGTGCCGAGTTGCGGCGACTGGGCGAAAGCCTTCGCAATCCGCTTACCTTGCTCCGGGGTATACTTCCGCTGGTTCCGGAGAAAATCGGCCTGCTCGATCGGCCCCGCCTGCATGAGTACAGGCAGGAAGCGATCCAGCTGCGCATCGCTGAGCTGGGCCTCCGCCAGGCGGCGCGCCGCCTCGATCCGCGGACCGGCCTGGCCGGCATCCGCAAGCAACTCCAAGAGGAGGTCGAAGGCCGCGGGGCTCAATTTGCTGCCGGCATCCGAAAGGGCCAAGAGCGCCCGCAGACGCAAGGCGGCCGGCCGGGTCTTCTCCGCGGCGAAAGCATTGAGGCGCGCATCAAAGCTGCGGTGCTTCACGCGCGCGATGGCCTCGAAGAGCACCGGACTCGGGTCTGCGCCAAGCAAAGCAAGCAAGGCGGGACGCCACTGCTGCTCGGGCAACTTGCCGGTGGAGCCAGCGATGGCCTTCAAAGCCACCTGGCTCACGGGCCCTTGCTTGGACAAGGCCACCGCCAAGGCCTCCGCCACCCTGGGACCGCCGGCGAGCGTGGTCCCCAACTGTTCAAAAGCCCGGAGGCGACGGTCGGACAGCGCCGATGCCGCCAGCCAATCCGCGAAAACTTTGCCGACGCGGGCATCGGCATCGGGAGCCTTACCGAGCGCCGCGACGGCATTCGCGGCCAGCGCGGGCTCCGCCGCATCTAAAGCGGTCGCCGCGAAATCGTAGACCGTCGCCAGGTCTTCCGGCTTGGTCGCGACCTGCGAAAGAATCCGCAGGAGCCGGGCCTGCTGTCGGGGGGAGGTGGCGGCCTTGAGCTGCCCCACGCCAAAAGCCTGCGTCTTCATCGCGGCGTATTCGGCCGCATGTTCGAGAAAGGCATCGAGGGGCTTATCCAATAGCTCCAGCAACGCGGCGCGCGCAGCCGGCGTGCCGACCATGCGGAAGGTGAGCTGCTCGCAGGCCCGCCGGGCCACGGCGGGATCGGCCGAGCCGAGGTCACGGGCAATATCGTCATCGGTCAGCTCGCGATAAGGGGAAGGCTTCGCGGGGGCCAAGGCGACCGGCTTGATGGGACGAACGCGGTAGATGCCGCCCGGGACGTTCGCCGAGTTGAGTAAACTGGAGGGGCAATGCGGGTACCAAGTCCCGGTATCGAGGACGAGGAGTGAACCGTCCGGGGCTTCGACAACGTCGGTGAGATGGGCGCCCGTCTTGGTGAGGCTAAGAAATTCTTGTTCGGAGGCGCGGTAACCAGCGCCTTCCTTCTGGAGTTCAAGACGGATGACCTTCTGCGAGTTGTAGAGCGAAACCATGAGTTGGAGGTTTTCGGGCGAAGCGGCGAGGGCCGGGGCGAGCTCGTTGGCGCGCGACCAGAGGGCGCACCCACTGGGGACCATATGGCCGAGGTTGGCGACCAAGGGCATCTTCTCGTGCGTGCGGAGCTGATCGGCGACGATGTGCAACCAATCCGGGCGGGTATAGATACCGCCAAGCTGCCACTGTCCGATGGTGTCATGCCGTGGGACACCGTTGTAAAGATTACAGGTCCCAAAAATCTCCCCGGTCGGCGCGAAGGCCAAGCCAGTCGGGTTGTCCCCGCAGATGAGCGAATGCCAGCGGACGTCCGAGCCATCGAGGCGCATCGACCATACCCCGCTGGCCATGCCTTTATGCACCAACGTCCCATCCTGCTGCTTCACTTCATGTCCCTTGCGACCATGGGTCCAATAGAGGCGGCCATCCGGGTGCAACCACGGGCCATGCACGTCGGCACCATTGGCGCTCCACTGGAAACCACCGACGAGCAGGGCGCGCTTCTCCGCGACGCCGTCGCCATCCGCATCCGTGAACTTCCAGATACCGGGAGGCGACGCGACATAGAGGGCACCGTTCGCCCAACAGGCGCCTTTCGGGACGGTCAGACGATCGGCGAAGACCGTGCTGCGGTCGAACACGCCATCGCCATCGCGGTCTTCCAACATGACGATGCGTCCGGCCCGTTCTTTCTCATGCTGACCGACGCCCCATGCCACGCCCGGCGAGTCGCCGACAAACAGTCGGCCCTGCGCATCGACGCAACCCAGCGTGGGATGGGCGACCATCCCGGCGGGGACCGCGTTGATGAGCTCAAAGCCCGGGGGAAGCTTGGCGGCCGGAGCCACCCCAGCGCCCTGCCCTTTCGTCAAGGTCATCTCGACCGGACGAGCCACATAGGCCGGCACGCCTTTCGCCCGCACCGGTTCGGCGGCGGGGGTCGCGGTGGTCTTCTGCGGAGGGGCCGGCGGCGGGGTCCACTTTTCGGTGAAAGCACCAAGGGGATGCAGCTCGTAACGACGCACGAACATTTCGGCGGCTTCGGTCTGCAGCAGGACGCGGCCCCCGCTGGGCTTGCACTCGAAGGCGCGGTTCACGAGGACACCGTTGGTGAAATACTCCAAGGTATCGCCCTTCGCGATGACCTCGAAGCGCGTCCACTCGCCAAAGGGCGATTCGACATCTTTCCGTCCGCGATAACCTAAATTGTCCTTCCAATCGACGTCGCGGTGCTGCCAATTGAGGCGGCCGCCCGTCATGGTTACGCGAGGTGCACCCGGGGTCCAAATGGCTTCCTTATCGCGGTCGCGTCCCAGTTCGGCGCTGATCGAAACGGGCAAGGGAATGCCGTCCGGCGTCTTGGCGCTGAGCACGAGGATATCACCGACGCCGCCTTCGATGATCTGCGCTTCGATGCTGGCCATCCAAGCGCCGCCTTGCGCACCGATGGGCCCGAAGCAGTGCACCAGAATGCCGTTGTCGCGGGAGCGCTTCGTCCGATTACCCCAGGTCTTCTCACCCCACTTGAATTCACAGACGAGGTGATAATCCTTGTAGGCGCCTTTCGTGACCATGCTGCCGTAGCCTTCGCCGCTGACGCGGAGCGCACCATCGGGCTGAAGTTTGTAGACCTCCTTGGGGTCGCCATGGATGTCAGCCTTGGGGTTGATGTGGTAATCCATCTTCCCGTCGCGCACATGGTCGAGGAGGTTGATGACCTTCGTGACGACCTCTTGCGTCGGTTCGGGCGGGAGGACGGGCTTGGCGGGCGGGGGTGTCTGCGCCCACGTGGTGAGCGTGCAGAGTAGGACCGAACCGTACGCCAGCCAACGGGGTGTTGGGGTAAGACTCATGGGTTATAGAGGACTAAACCCAAAGGAGGATTGTTCCAGCAGGTTTCACCCTAAGCCCGAAAAACTTAGGACACTTGTCGGTCAAATAGCGGTGGCCTACAGCGCCAGCATCCGCCGCCGGAGTTCCGCCGTGTCGGCGCGCACATCGACCCCGGTCGGCCGAAAGGGTTCACCGAGGGTGATCGTGGCTCCCCGACGGTAAAACGGCCACAGGAGGAAGAGCAGGATGTTCTGCGTGGTAATCGAGAAACGCTTCACCCAACCGCCCGGATAGTTGCCGTACCGGATCCGCATCGGGACCAGCGGAACGCCCGCCTGTGCGGCGATGCGGACGGCGCCAGTCTTGTAAGGCAAGAGGTCCTCACCGAGTGCCTCGACCAGTCCGGTCGGACAAATCGCCACGGTTTCCCCCGCTTGCAAGAGCCCAACGGCCGTGGGTATCGCGACCTGGACGAAGCCCCAGCGAATCGCCCAACGTTTCAAAAACGGGAAGGTAAACACCTGCGGGTCGACCAAGAGGCGGGCCTTGGGGCAGACCAGTCCAAAGAGAAAAACATCACGATAGCTCGGATGGTTCGCACTCAGCAACACCGCGCCGGCGGGCAGACTGCCCACGATCTTTACTTCACCCACCAGCAGACGGACCAGCCCCATCGCCGGCTGCGGGGTCACGTGCAAGGGCTCGCCAGGGGACATCCCAGCAGTGTGCATGGCGCGTACGCGGAAGCAACCCCCCTTCCCGCCTCAGCGGACCAGCCTACCCAATACGACCTATTTCTTCGCGGCGGTCTCGGGGGCCGGCTTGGCCTCGCTGGCCGAGGCCACGACCGGGACGAACACGCGCACGTAATCGAACTCAGCGAAAGCGGGTAGTTTCTTGTCATCGACGGACTTTGTGCCACCCAGGCCGGCCGCGATCGTCGTCAACCAGACATTACCGTCGCCGTGCTTGAGCTTGGTGGCGTCGAAGGTGTGGACGAGTTTCCCGTCGAAATAGTGCTTCAATTCGGTCGCGGTGAACTCGCAGCCCCACACGTGGAAGGCCGCGGAGAGGTCCGGTGTCTTGATATGCTTACCGCCCATGGCGACATGCGGGAGCGGCGTCCATTGATGGTGGTTGATCCCGTAGTCGGTCAGCTTGACCGAATCGTTCTCGCAGATGTCGATCTCCACGCGGGGCTCATCGCTCTTGCCGCCATTGCGCAGGACCCAGAACGAGGTATGCCAACCGGCGCCCGGCGGCACCTTGAAACTGGCTTCGTAATAACCGTACCGAAAGAGCCGCTT
>CALQIY020000112.1 GCA_943330755.2 Opitutus sp. GAS368 | reverse complement strand
GTGCTCGCCGACACCATGGGCGATGTCTTCCCCGAAATCCGCAGCCGCCGCTCGGTGGTCGCGGACGTCATCCGCATCGAAGAGGAATCCTTCAACCGCACGCTCGATAAGGGCATCGCGCTCTTCGAGGACGAAGCCGGCAAGCTCAAGGCCGGCGGCGCCATCTCCGGCGCCATCGCCTTCCGTCTCTACGACGAACAGGGCTTCCCGCTCGACCTCACCCAACTCATGGCCCGCGAGCGCGGCTTGACCGTTGATGGCGCTGGCTTCGAGAAGTTGATGGAAGAACAGCGTGCCCGCGCCCGCGCGGCCCAGAAGAAGGAAGTCATCACGCTCTCCGACATCGGCTCCGACCACCCGACCACCTTCGTCGGCTACGACGCCCTCTCCGCCCAAGCCAAGGTCGCCCAAGTGGCCAAGGTCAAGGACCGCTCCGCCGTCATCCTCGACAAGTCGCCCTGCTACGCCGAGATGGGCGGTCAGGTCGGCGACACCGCCCTGCTCACCGCCGGCGGCCGCTCCTGGCGCGTCGTCGATACCCAGAAATCCGGGCAGACGTGGCTCCACTTCCTCGACGGCGATGACGCCCCGGAAACCGGTGCCGCCATCGAGATCACCGTCGACCAGGCCCGTCGCGACGCCATCCAGCGCCACCACACCGTGACGCACATCCTGCACTGGGCGCTCCACGAGGTCGTCTCCAAGGAGGCCTCCCAGAAGGGCTCGGCGGTCGACCCGTCCAAGCTCACGTTCGACTTCAACGGCCAAGCGCTCACGCCGGGCCAGCTCGCCGACATCGAGCGCCTCGTCAATGAACGCGTGCTGGCCGACGACATCGTCTCCGCGACCGAAGTGAAGTACACCCACGTCAAGGGCCGTCCCGACATCATGCAGTTCTTCGGCGACAAGTACGGCGAGTTCGTCCGCGTCGTCCAAGTCGGCGGCAAGGCCACCGGCCTCGATGGCTGGTCCATGGAACTCTGCGCCGGCACGCATGTCCGCCGCACCGGTGAAATCGGCCTCTTCCGCATCACGGGCGAAAACGCCATCGCCGCAGGCGTCCGCCGCATCGAAGCCGTCGCGGGCCTCGCCGCCTACGACCGCGCCCGCGCCGACGCCGAACTGCTCAAGACGCTCGCCGCCGCCAGCAACACGCCGATCGGCGACCTCGCCAAGCGCTTCGACGCCCTGATGGAGCAGTCCGCGGCGCTTGAAAAGAAACTGAAGTCCTACCGCGACAAGGAAGCCGGTGCGCTGGCCGAGACCCTCGCGGCGCAAGCCACTGACCGCGCGGGCCTGAAATACGTGATCGCCCAAGTTTCGATGGAGAACCCGAACGACCTCCGCGAACTCGGCGCCAAGGTCGCCGCCAAGGTCGGTCCGGCCGCCGTCGTCGTGCTGGCCGCGGTCATCGCCGGCAAGGTCTCGCTCGTCGCCAATTGCGGCGCCGACGCCGTCAAGGCCGGCAAGCAGGCCGGCAAGATCGTCACGGATGCCTGCGGCAAGCTCGGCGGCAAGGGTGGCGGCAAGCCCGACTCCGCCATGGGCGGCGGTACCGACGTCGCCAAGCTCGGCGAGGCCCTCGCCACCGTGGCCTAAGCGGGGTTTCCACCGCCTTTCAAGGGCAAGGACCGACTCCTCGGTTCTTGCCCTTTTTATTGGCTTACAATGAAATGAGTCCATGCGTATCGCCGTCTGCCTCGCCTTGCTGACCCTTTCGCCGCTCGCCGCTCTCGCGGGCGGAAGCATCCGCGAGGACTACACCGAGTCGACGCCCGCCGCTCATCATGTGAAGATGGAGGTCGAGGCCGACCAGCTCGTGATCCCGGTACGCGTCGTGCTCCGCGGCAAGGACCGCGCGGCGCTGGACGCCCGCCTCGATGCCCTCAAGGCGTCGCTGCTGAAGCGCTTCGAAAATCAAGATGGCTGGGAAGCCCAAGAAACGTCCTTCGCTTACACCCGCGTCTACCAGACCTATGCCCGCTCTTCCTCCGTCTCCAAGAGCACGCTCTTCGGCGACGAAGACGACAAGGGCGACGTGACCTTCGAAGCATCGGCCTCCTGGGACCTCGTGACGCAAGCCGACAAGGGCTCGAAGGGACTGGAGATTCTCCGCGCCAAGGCGGATGGGTTGATCAACCCCAAGACCGAGGGCGAAAAGCAAACCGTCGGCGACCCGAAGTTCCGGATCGGTGACGCCGAAGGCTACCGCAACGACCTGCTCGCAGCCATCAAGGACGACTTCGAGGAAGTGAAGAAGCACCTCCCGGGCAACGGCGAGTACCGCCTCCAAGTCCCCGGACTCGAAAAGCCCGTCAAAGTCAGCTCCTTGGGCGGACGCCGCTTCCTCCTCGAACTCCCCTATTCCATCAGTTTCGTCACACCGGAGCCTGAAAAGTCCAAGAAATAAGCCTTTCCAGCCTTCCCCTCAGGCCGACCCTGGCCTAGCGTCAATCCTCGGTCCCATGTCCATCCGTCGCTTAGCCCTTGTCGTCAACCGCACCAAGCCAGGTGTGGATGCGATCGTGCGTGCGGTGCAAGAGACCGCCCAAGCCGCCGGCGTCACGGTCTCCGTCGTCGATGGCTGGCCGATTTCGCGCGAAAGCCTCCGCGGCTGCGACGCCTGCGGCGTGGTCGGCGGCGACGGCACTTTCCTCGGTGTGGCCGAGCCCGCGGCGCTCGAAGGCGTTCCGCTCTTCGGCATCAACCGCGGCAAGCTCGGCTTCCTCGCGGCCTACCCCAGCGAAGACGTCGGCGCCTCCCTCCGCTCCATCCTCGCCGGCGACTTCCGGCGCGAGAATCGCGCCTTGCTCGAGGTGCGTTTCGCCGACGGCACCTTCGCCCTCGCGCTCAATGACGTCGTCATCAAGACCTGTGACGTCTTCCGCATGGGCCGCTTCACCGTCCACGCCGATGGCGCCAAGGTGAACGACTACCGGGCGGATGGGCTGATCTTGGCGACGCCCACGGGCTCCACGGCCTACAACCTCGCCGCGGGGGGACCGCTGGTCGATCCCGCCGCCTCGGTCATCGCGCTGACGCCGATCTGCGCGCACACGATGTCCAACCGCAGCGTGATCTTCGACGGTGAAACCGAACTCTCGGTTTCGAGCGAAGACGGCGCGCACCTCGGCCTCTCGGTCGACGGTCGCCCCACCTTGGGCGCCCAGACCCTCCTCCCCCTCGTCATCCGCACCGCGAAGGTCCAACTCGGCCTCATCCGTCCCAAGGACCTCTCCCATTTCGACGTCCTCCGCAGCAAGCTGAAGTGGGCGTAGCCGGGCAAAGCCCGGCTAGCGGGTTGCGGGTTGAGGTAGGGACGCGACGGCATCGCTCGAGGCCCCATTCGCCTCGTGGGAGACTTCCCAACCCCAAACCCGCACCCCTCGACCCTCATGGCGAGGGCAACCTCCTTGACCTCGCCCTCGCCAGCCACTTTAACCCCTTCTCGATGCTGACGATTGCCAATGTTTCCAAGTCCTACGGACCCCGCACTTTGTTTGCGGAGGTCTCGCTGAGCATTGCCCGCAATGACCGTCTCGGCCTCGTCGGCGCCAACGGCGCCGGGAAATCCACGCTGTTCAACCTCATCCTCGGCAAGGACCAGGCGGACGAGGGGCTGATCGAATGGGAAACGGGCGCGAACTTCGGCTTCCTCCCGCAGGAAAGCGCCCCCGTCGGCGATGAGACGATCCTCCAGATCGCGACGAGCGGCGGCAAGCTCGAGCCCGAGAACGATGACGACTGGGACATCGACTACACGCTCGAGCCCCGCGCCAAGAAGATCCTCGCCGGCCTCGGCTTCCGCGAAGACGACCACCATAAGTTGGCGAAGACTTTCTCCGGCGGCTGGGTCATGCGCGCGCACCTCGCCCGCCTGCTCGTCAGCGAGCCGACCCTCCTGCTGCTCGACGAACCGACGAATCACCTCGACCTCGAGGCCTTGCTTTGGTTCCAGGACTACCTCACCCGTTACCCGGGCGGCTTGGTCGTCATCTCGCACGACCGTGCCTTCCTCAACGCGCTCTGCAACGGGATGATCGAGCTCCGCGGTCAGCGCCTACACGAGTACACCGGCAACTACGACGACTTCCTCGTCGAGCGTGTCGCCCGTAAGGATCGCCAGCAGGCGATGTTCAAGAACCAGCAGCGTGAAATCGCCCACCTGCAGACGTTCGTCGACCGCTTCGGCGCCAAGGCGTCCATGGCCTCCCGCGCCAAGTCCAAGGAAAAGCAGATCGCCCGCCTCGAGGAGGTCGCCATCGACGAGCCGGAGGACGACCTGAAGAAGATCCAGTTCCGCTTCCCGCAGCCGCCGCGCTCCGGCCTGAAGGTCATGAAGCTCGAGCACGTGCAGCAGTCCTACGGTGAACACGTCGTCTACCAGGACCTCAACTTCGAATGCGAGCGCGGCCAGCGTACCGTGCTCGTCGGCCCCAACGGCGCCGGCAAGTCCACCCTGCTTAAGATCCTCGCCGGCGTCATCCCGATCAACGGCGGCGTGCGCGAACTCGGCGGCAACGTCATCACGGGCTACTTCGCGCAGAACCGTGTCGACAACCTCAATCCCAAGCTGACGGTCCTCGAGAACGTCATGGAACTCCGCACCACGGAGAACGGGCTCACGGAACAGCAGGCCCGCGGGATGCTCGGGACGTTCCTCTTCCGCAAGGACGACGTGCATAAGAAAGTTTCCGTGCTCTCGGGCGGCGAGAAGTCGCGCCTCGCGCTGGTCAAACTGCTCATCAACCCACCGAACTTCCTGCTCATGGACGAGCCGACGACGCACCTCGACATCATGTCGATCGACGCGCTCATCGCCGCCCTGAAGAACTACGAAGGCACCCTCTTCTTCGTCAGCCACGACGTGCACTTTATCCGTGAGGTCGCCAAGACGGTGCTCCACGTCCACTCGGGCCGCCTGACGCCTTATGCGGGCGACTACGGCTACTACCTCGAGAAGTCCAAGGCCGGCAACGAGCGCGCTGCGCTGACCGCTGGCTTCACCGACGCCCGTCCCAAGCAGGCCGAAGCGCCCAAGTCCGCAGCCGCCAAGCCCGTCGCCCCGGCCAAGCCTTCGGCGTCCGACATCCGCAAGTTAAAGGCCGAAGTCACCAAGTGCGAACAGCAGGTCACGGAGCTTGAAGCCAAGCAGGCCAAGATCACGGCTGAACTCGCCGACCCGGCCACCTACACCGGCGGCGTCAACATCCAGCAATTGAACGCCCAGCTTCGCGATACCATCAACGCCCTCCAAGCAGCCACGGCTGCCTGGGAACTGGCTGCCCAGAAGCTCAGCGAAGCGGAAGGGTAAGCAACAAAGTTGGGGATAGGGGTTAGCGGTTAGGGGATGGGGGATGGGGGATGGGCTGATAAGGGGGACCGGGAACCGGAAATGAGGTAGGGACGGCACTGCGTGCCGACCTAGCGGCTTCATTTGTGTATGCCTCGGGCAGGGGCGCGACTGCGTCGCGTCCGTTCGCGGACAAAACGGAGAAGTCCATCTCTGTCGCAATTCTCGCGGCACCTTAGATCGGGTAGGGGCAAGGCTTTGCCGAGCACTCCGCCACTGGAGGGCGCGGCGAAGCCACGCCCCTACCGTTGCCCTATCCCCAATCCCCCATCCCCTATCCCCAATCCCCTATCCCCTATCCCCAACCTCGTTCCTTACCCTTGCCCCCTGCCCACCTTTCCCCCTAATTAGGCCCCATGCGTCTCTTACCCCGTCTCCTCTCCGTCTTGGCCGCTTTGGCCCTGACCGTTTCGGTCGCCTTTGGTCATGGCGCCGGCGAAGAAATGTCCAAGGCCGCGAACGCCTTCCTCGGCTCGCTTGATGATGCCCAGCGCGCCAAGGCGACGTTCGCCTTCGACAACGCGGAGCGCACCAACTGGATCTTCGTACCCGCCGTCCGCAAGGGTCTGCCGATCAAGGAAATGAATCCCGGCCAGCGCCACTTCGCCCAGGCGCTCCTCTCGGTCTCCCTCAGCCAGCGCGGCCACATGAAGGTCGAATCCGTCATGGCCCTCGAATACCTGCTCTTCGTCATCGAAGAAGGCAAGGGCGCCAACAAGCGCGACGCCGAGAACTACTTCGTGTCCATCTTCGGTCAGCCCGCCGCCAAGGGTACCTGGGGCTTCCGCTGGGAAGGCCACCACTGCTCGCAGAACTTCACCATCGTCGACGGCGAACTCGTCGGCTCCACGCCTTCGTTCCTCGGCACGAATCCCGGCCAAGTGCAGAAAACCACCAAGCACGTCGGCACGGAAAACCCCGGCCTCGTCGGTTTCGAACTCCTCGACAAGGAAGACGGCCTCGGCCGTCAACTGGCCGCTTCCCTCACCGCCGAACAGCGCAAGGTCGCCGTCCTCCCGGGTAAAGTGCCCGCCGACATCATCACCGGCAACAAGCAGAAGGCCGACGGCCTCCTGAAGCACAAGGGTATCGCCCTCTCCGCCCTCAATCCCGAGCAGAAGAAACTCCTCGGCCTCATCATCTACGAATTCGTCGGCCGGGCTCGCGATGACTTCGCCGCCAAGGAAATCGTCGAGATCTCCAAGCTGCCCGAGGACCAGATCTTCTTCGCTTGGGCCGGCGGCACCGAAGTGGGCCAAGGCCACT
>CALQIY020000111.1 GCA_943330755.2 Opitutus sp. GAS368 | reverse complement strand
TGGCTTGGTTGTCTTGGCGGTTATCTCGTCTCAGTGGTCGGGCTTTTCCGGCAGCAGCGTTGGGCGGCTTGGCTTTTCTTGGCGATCACGGTCCTCGAACTCTTCTTTACGTTATCTGAGCCTTCGGTTTGCTCTGGGCTCCTAGCAGCCATCGATGCGTTGGCGCTGTTGGTTCAAGGAGCAATCTTGGCCCTGTGTTTTTTGACAGAAGCATTACGCTCGGATAATCCTGCTAACTAACCATGGATGACGCCGAACTTCAGCTCTTCGCCTCCACGGTCTTCTTGGGCGAACCCTTGCCGGCGGATTGGCCGGCTTCGTTCGTCATCATCAATGCGTGGGCGACGACGGGGGAGACTTGGTCTGCCGAGCGTAATCAGGCAGCCGACGAAGCCTTGCGGCAGGCTCTGGAGCGCGTGGGCCTGCGGCACCATCGCCTGACGGGGGCTTCGCCCGACCTAGTGCATCAGGAGCCTTCTTGGGCCGTGGATATGACCAAGGAGTCCGCCGATGAACTCGCCGACCATTTCCTGCAGGTGGCGTTCTTTGCGGTGGAGCAGGGGACGCTCTTCGTGGTGCCTACGGGGGCTTTGGCGGCCGCCGTCCCCCTCGGGCCATGGTCAGACCGCCTCCGGTAGCCATTTTCGGCTGGAAGGCTCTGCGGGATGGGTGAGACTCCACGCATCCCCATGAAACGCCTGCTCTCCCTCTTGGCAGCCCTTGCCGCTGTCCTGTCGCTCTCTGCCGCCGATGCCCCCGGGCTCGTCAATGGCAACCCGCCCGACATGAAGACCCTGAAGATCGGGGATGCCGCGCCGGACTTCGATTTGCTCGGGACCGACGGCAAGCAGCACAAACTGGCCGAGTACACCGGCGGCAAGGCCCTCGTCGTGCTGTTCACTTCCAACCATTGCCCGACCTCGCACAGCATCGAGAAGCGCCTCCAGAAGTTCTACGACGAATATAAGGCCAAGGGCGTGAAGCTCGTCGCGATCAACCCGAACCATCCGGACGGCCTCAGCAAGGATGAGCTGGGTTATGGCGAGTTCGGCGACTCCTACGCGGAGATGAAGCCTTACGCCGAAAAGAACAAGTGGACCTTCGATTACCTGTACGACGGCGACAAGCAGCTCATCGCCCGCGCCTACGGCTGCCTCGCCACCCCGCACGTCTTCATCTTCGACGCCAACCTCAAGCTCCGCTATCAGGGGCGCTTCGATGATTCGCGCTTCTACGACGACACCACGGTGAAGTCCAAGGATGCCCAGAACGCGGTCGACGCCATCCTTGCCGGCACGCCTGTGCCCGTCGAACTCACCAAGCCCATGGGTTGCTCCACCAAGTGGCGCGAAAAGAAGGTCGGGCACGACGCCAAGCACGCCGGCTGGGCGAAGACCCCGGTCACCGTCGAAGCGATCGACACCGCCGGCTTGGCCAAGCTTCGCGCCAACACCTCCAACAAGTACCGCCTGATCAACGTCTGGGCCACCTGGTGCGGTCCGTGCGTCCAGGAGTTCCCCGACCTCGTCGAGATTTCCCGCCAGTTTGACATGCGCGACTTCGAGTTGGTCACCATCAGCCTCGATAAGCCCGCCGACAAGGCCAAGGCCGAGGCGTTCCTCTTCAAGCAGGCCGCCGGCATGAGCAAGAAGGTCGAAGGCTCCGTGAAGAAGGAAGGCCGCACCACGAACAGTTACCTGTTTGCCGGCAGCAACGATGAGCTCGCCGCCGCGCTCGACAAGGACATGCCCGGCCCCATTCCGCACACCATCCTCGTGGCCCCGGGTGGCGAAATCGTCTGGCGTCACAACGGCGTCATCAACCGCCTGGAAGCCGTCAATGCGATCTTGGACCGCATGAACCGCTTCTATTCCCCGACCCCGGCGAAGTCGCCAGCGCCGGCGAAGAAGTAAGGCGTAAGCGTTACGCGGGTTGAGGGTTCGGGGTGTCGGTGATGCCGACGCCCCTTTTTGTTTGGGTAGGGTTGGCACTGCGTGCCAACCTAGCCGCGCCTGTTGGGGTCTGGCTTCAGCACGTTCACGTGATGGTGCCTGACCTCGTTCGGACAGGCGCCCATGTCTCTTTCGCGGGCTACGCCCGCGGGTAGGGGCAAGGCTGCGCCCCTACCTTTTCATTAGACACCTAGGTCAGCACGCAGTGCTGACCCTACCCGAGACAGGAGGGCGCTGGTACACATTTCCCTTCCAAAGGGTAAATGTTTCTCTAGAAGAAACTAATGAGCGCACCCCCGCTCCTTTTGTCCCTCGGCCTGCAGGCCTGCGTGGTCCTGCTCGCGTGCCGCGCGGCCGGCTGGCTGGCGGAGCGCTTAGGGCAGCCCTCGGTCGTAGGCATGATGATCGCGGGTGTGCTGCTCGGACCGTCGTTGCTTGGGGCCGTCTGGCCGGCCGAGCAGCTGTGGCTGTTTCCCGTCGAGACGCGTGCACTCCTGAAACTCTTGGCCGAACTCGGCGTGGGCGGGTATTTGTTCTGTGTGGGGTTGGACTTCGACTTGGCCCAAGTTCGCCAGCGGAGCCGCTTGACCCTGGCGGTCGCGGCGGCGGGCGTTTTGGTGCCGTTCTGTTTGGCTTGGCCGTTGGCGTTGGGGACGCAGGATATCCCGGGTTGGTTTGCGGGCGCGGCGACGCTTGGTCAGCAAGTGTTGTTCTTGGGCGCAGCGCTTTCGGTGACCGCGTTTCCGATGCTCGTGTGGATCGTCCGTTCGAAAGGCTTGGCCGATTCGCCGATGGGGACGGTCGCCATTTCGGCCGGTGCCATCGGTGATGCCTTCGCGTGGGTCATCCTCGCGATAGTCCTCGCCTCGTTCACCGGTTCGGCGCTGGTCGTCGTCCGATGCCTCGCCGGTGCCATCCTCATCGTCGCGGTGGCGCGCTATCTCGTGCCACGACTCTTGGCGGGGGTCGCCGCGGAGTGTGAACGCCGTCAGGCTTTAACCCCAACCGCGTTGCTCGCTTGTCTGGCGCTCTTTGGTGGCTTCGTCGCCCTCAGCACCTGGTGTGGGATGCATGCCGTCTTCGGCGGCTTCTTGTGTGGCCTTTCGTTGCCACGGGGAGAGATGACCCGGCGCCTGCGGGCGATGGAGCCATGGGTCGCCGTTTGGCTCCTACCGTTCTTCTTCACCAGTTCTGGAATCAATACCCGGTTGGACCTCCTCTTGGCGCCATCAGCCTTGTGGTTGGTGGTGCTGGTCTTGTTCGTAGCGCTGTTGGGCAAGGGTGGGGCATGTTGGATCGCCGCCCGTTGGGCGGGGCTGCCATCCGCGGAAGCGGCCGGCGTCGCTTCGCTCATGAACGCCCGCGGCCTCATGGAGCTCATCCTCTTGAATGTCGGACTACAGGCTGGACTCGTCGGCCCCATCCTTTTCTCCGTGCTCGTCGTCATGGCGGTGGTGACCACGCTTATGGCGGGACCGCTCTTTGAGTGGACTTACGGACGGCGGGCGCGGAAAGCCGGCGTGATGGGTAAGCTATAGGATATAGGGGATGGGGGTAGGGGATAGGGGGCAGAGGACAGCGCGTGGTGCTGTCACTGCCATGCCAAACAAAAGACCCCGGCGGGTACCGGGGTCTGGTGCTTTTATGAAGCGAGCTTTAGGCCTGCTTGACCTTGACCCACTGCTTCGTGCGGGCGGACTCGAGGACCGCGTCGCAGACGTACTGGGTGCCGAGGGCGTGACGGAAGTCCGGGTAGGCCTTGGGGGCCTTGGGATCGTCGAGGCTCTTGAGGAACTCCGCCAACTCGTGGGTGAAGGAGTGCTCGTAACCGAGGCAGAGGCCCGGGACCCACCAGTTGCCGGCGTACGGATGGTCGCCGTCGGACGTGTGGATGCTGGACCAGCCGCGACGGTCACCCGGGACGGAGTGGTCGAAGTAGTTCAGGCGGTTGAGGTCATGCAGGTCCCATTGGAGGGACTTGTGCTCGCCGTTGATCTCGAACGTGTAGAGCGCCTTGTGGCCACGAGCGTAGCGCGTGGATTCGAACTGGGCGATCGAGCCGTTGGCGAAGCGACAGAGGAAGATGGCGGCGTCGTCGATGGTGACGGCCTGCTTCTTGCCCGTGGCGGTGTGCACGCGCTCCTTGATGAACGTCTCGGTGATCGCGGAAACTTCGGTGATCTCACCGTTGATCCAGCGGGCCGTGTCGATGCAGTGCGCGAGCAAGTCGCCCGTCACGCCCGAACCGGCGGCGGCGGCGTCGAGGCGCCAGAGACCGGCGCCACCCTGCGGGAGGTCGGTCGAGATGGTCCAATCCTGGAGGAAGTTGGCGCGGTAGTGGAAGACGCGGCCGAGCTCGCCGGCGGCGACGATGTTCTTGGCCAGCGTCACGGCCGGGAGGAAGCGGTAGTTGTACCAGACGAGGTTCGGGAGGCCCGACTTCTCGACGGCGGCGACCATCTTCTCGCCTTGCTCGCCGTTGAGGGCGAGGGGCTTTTCGCAGAGGATCATCTTGCCGTGCTTGATGCACTCCAGGGCGATCTCGGCGTGCGAGTCGTTGGGCGTGCAGATATCGACGGCGTCGATGTCGGTGCGGGCGACCAGCTTGCGCCAATCGGTTTCGTAGGAGGCGTAGCCCCACTTTTCGGCGAAGTCCTTGACCTTGGCTTCGTCGCGGCCGCAGACGGCTTGGCGGACGATGTGGTGGCCGGGGGTCACCTTGTCCTTGGGGAAGAAGTGACCGACCTGGGAGTAGGCGTTGGAGTGGGTGCGGCCCATGAAGCCGTAACCGATGAGACCGATGCGAACGGGTTTAGACATGTTGCGAGGGGATGGGGGATAGGGGGTGGGGGATAGGGGGAGAACGCTTAGAGGGCCTTCTTCACCTTCACCATCGCGGAGAGGATGGTGTTCCAGGTCTTCGGGTTCTCGAGCGTGGCGTTCGGGAACATGCAACCATCCCAGCAGATGTGCTGCATGCCGCGATCGGCGGCGCCTTCGAGCCAGACCTTGGAGCAGGCCGTGATGTCGAGCTTACCATTGGCGTCATCGGCTTGGCAGTGACGACCGGTCTTCTCGTGCGAGCCCGTGCCGTGGACCGTGCCGTCGTTCTGCGCGACGTGGAAGTCGTAGGTCCAGGGGCGGAGCTTGCTGACCATCTCGCGGTAGGCCGGCCAGAACTGTTCCGGGGTGTAGCCTTCCTTGAGGAGCGCGGCTTCCGGCTCGTTGTAGCCCATCAGGTAGAGGTAGGTGTGCGCAAGGTCGGCCTGGAAGCCGAAGTGCTTGGGCATGCCGACGCCTTCGAGGGTGTCGAGCATCGCCTTCCACGAGTGCATGCCGGCCCAGCAGATTTCGCCTTCGGCGGCGAGACGCTCGCCGTGGTCGGCGGCGATCTTCGCGGCCTTCTTGAAGGTGTCGACGATGCGGGCCGTGTTGGCCGTCGGGTTTTCGCGCCACTTGGCCACGCCGAACTCGGCGGAGTCCACGCGGATCAGGCCGTACTTGCGGACGCCATGCTTGTTCAGCTGTTGCGCGATGCGGCAGGCCTTCTCGATCGCGAGGAGGAACTTCTGCTGCTGCTCGTCGGTGCCCATGGCGGAGTCGCCCACGGTGCCGCCCCAGACCGGCGCCACGAGGGAGCCGACGTTGAGGCCCTTGCCCGCGATCTTGTCCGCCATCGCCTTGAGGGCGTCGGGGGCGATGTCGGGGTCGGTGTGCGGGTGGAACAGGAAGAGGTCGACACCGTCGAACTTGTGGCCGTCGACGTTCGCGGCGACCGTCATGTCGAGCATCTGGTCGAGGGCGATCGGCGGATGGTCGGTGTTGGGCTCCTTGCCGACGAGGCCGGGCCACATGGCGTTGTGCAGTTTCATGGTCGTGGGGGTTGGGGTAGGGGGTGAGGCTTACTTCTTCTTGGCCTTCTTGTACGCGCCCATGGCCGGGGCGTTCGGGTTCACTTCCGGACCGAAGTAGCGGAGGCAGACCAGCGGCTCGGTGGTGGAGGTGTTGCGGAAGGTGACGCCCTTCTTGGCGCCGGCTTCGGTGCAGAAGTATTCGTCTTCGGTGAGCTCATGGAAGCGGATGAGCTTCGGGCTGTTGAGGACTTCGCCGTTGATCGTGCCGGAACCCTGGACGCAGATCAGGCCGTAGGCGCCGTTGTCGGTGATGGTGCACTCGGCGCCCGGCTCGACGGTCAGTTCCTTCGCGGTGAAGTACTGGAACTTGTCGACCTTGCCGTAGACGATCCACTTGTCGGAGTAGCCCTTGCCTTCGACGGAAACGACCGGCTCGAGGTAGTGGTTGTCCTTGAAGTTCGGGTCGACGTTCTTGTCCCAGTCGAGCTGGTCCACGATGAAGTCCACGTCCTGGTGCTTGGACTTGGGCATGTCCTTGACGAGGAGGGCCCACGGTACTTCGCGGCCTTCGACGAGGTTCTGGTACATGCCGAACACGTCGGAGCCCCACTGGGGTTCGTAGGTGCAGAGGGAACCCGGAGCGTGCAGGATGCAAGGGTCGATGAGCCAGCCGGTGCCGGGTTCGAGCTTATAGGCCTTGGAGAGGGCCAGGATCTTGTTGTCACCCTTGTGCCAGTTGGCGATGCACTCGCGGACCTGCGCCTTGGTCGTGCCGGGCTCGAAGCCCATGAACGTGTAAGGGAAATTGTTGCCGACGTTGTTGTGCTGGGGCGGGAAGTAGTAGGACTCCGGCTTGCCTTCGAGGCCGAGCAGCTTGGCCTGCTTGGCG
>CALQIY020000110.1 GCA_943330755.2 Opitutus sp. GAS368 | reverse complement strand
TTGGCGACGAACGGCGTGCTCGCGAAGGACGTTGCGGCGGTGCAGTTCGTGTTCGGGGCGCAGGAGAATGGTTATGCCGGCTACGCGGAGTTGGAGCTGTTGGCGACGGCCGTCACAGGTACGGGCGGCCGCGACCTTTTGCCGATGACGAGCCGATTGACTGTCGATGCAGGGGCGATCTTGGACCTCAACGGCAACCAGCAAACCATCGCGGGACTCGAAGGCGCCGGCACGGTCACCAATGCCGCGAGCGGTGGTGCGGTCACCTTGACGGTGGCGCAGGCCGGCTCCTCCGCCTTCACCGGGGCGTTGACCGGCGAGCTCGCCCTCGTCAAGTCGGGTGCGGGCGTCCTCACGCTCTCCGGCGCGAACACCTTTAACGGCGGCACCACGGTCAACGGCGGCACGCTGGCCTTGGGTGGTTCCCAAGGCGTGCTGCAGGGAGCGGTCACGATCAATGCCGGCGGCACCGTCTCCATGGCGGCGGGGAACTTCAACCGCTACTGGAACGTCGCGTCGACCCGGATCAACGCGGGTGGCCTCCTCACGTTGGATGGCCATTCCCACATACGGAACCTGACCTTGGCCGGCGGCGAGCTCGGCGGCACCGGTGGTGACCCCGCCTATGGCAACTGGTATTTCGACGATGTCACCACGGTTACCGGCGGGGTCGTCTCCACCATCAGCGCCCCGAACATCAACCTCGCCAACGGCAACCTTTCCCTCGAGGCCGGAGCGACGCTCAACTTCACCGGGTCGGTCAAGGACGGCCGCTTCCTTCCGACCATCGCCGCCGGCGCCAAGTTCACGAACGGGGCCGCGGCCAATACCTCGCTGTCCTTGGGCGCTCTCGTCCTGAACGGCGGTGAACTCGCCGCCACCAGCGCGCCGGCCGCGAACCTAGGCAACTACCAGCTCCGCGGCGACATCACCGTCGGCGGCTCCTCGATGTCGACCATCTCGGCCGATGTCCGCGTCGTCAGTGCAGAGAACCGCACCTTCGCGGTCGCCGATGTCAACGGCGGCAGCGATGTCGATCTCCTGATCTCAGGCAAACTCGGCCACTACGACAACAACTCATGGGGGTATGCCACCAAGACGGGCGCGGGCACCATGAAGATCAGCGGCGTGAACGAGATCGGCGGCTTCACGGTCGACGCCGGCCTGCTCATCCTCGAAGACGCCGGCCTTTCCGGCATGAGGGACAGGGGCCTGACGAACAACGCCGCCACCGAGTTCCGCATCACCGCTGGTTCCGCCACGGTCGCCTATGGGATTTCCGGAACGGGCTCGGTCGCGAAGTCCGGCGCCGGCACCCTCATCCTTTCGGGCAACAACACCTACGCCGGCGGCACCACGATCAACGGCGGTACCCTGACCGCCACCCGCAGTAAACTGGGCACCGGCGCGGTGGTCGTGAACAACGGCGCCACCCTTTACGCCAACGATCAATGGGTCTTCTGCGGCGTCAACGGCTACGGCGAAGCCCAGCGCAACATCGCCTCCCTGACCCTGAATGTCGGCGGCACGCTGTCCATGGACCCCGTCGCCGGTTTCGCCAACGGCATCACGAACTTCTACCTCAACGGTGGCGTGGTCACCGGCGGCGCCAACGACGATAGCCGCGGCGCGCTCTTTCTCTTCAACGGCAACGAGCAGATCACCGCCGGCGGCGGGGTGACCTCGACCATCGGGGTGAGTTTCGGTCTCAACGGGAACAACAACAGCATCACCGTCGACAACGGTAGCCGACTCGAGCTGACCAACGTGCTCAAGCGCGGTGCCTTCGACTCGGCGGGACGGGGTGGCTTCGTCAAGAACGGCGTCGGCACGCTCGTGCTCGCCGGTGCGAACAGCTACGACGGCGTCACCGACATCGCCGCGGGCACGCTGATCGCGGCGAGCAACACGGCTCTCGGCGCCGGCGGCCACGCCGGGGAGACGATGAGCCACATCCGCGATGGCGCCACCCTCGCCCTGCAGGGTGGCATCAGCCTCGATGAGCATTTCCACGTCTGGGGCGCGGGCGTCGCCGGCCTCGGTGCCGTCCGCAGCCTCTCGGGCAACAATGCCCTGACCAACGCCCCTGGCGGCGGTGCCGGCTACTGCCTTCGCTCCAACACCACCGTCGGAGTCGACGCCGACACGCTGACGGTCTCGGGCTTCTATGATGACGGCGGCAACTTCGGGCTGACCAAGGTCGGTAATGGCACGTTGGTCCTGAGCGCGATCAACACCTACACCGGCGGCACCACGGTCACCGGCGGGAGCCTTTCCCTGCTTGGCAGCGGCGGTAACGGCCGGATCGGCGGTGCGCTGACCGTGAACGCGGGGGCCACCGTGGTGACCACGGGCGACGGCACGGGCCTCGGCTTCTTCAACCAACTCACCGCCCTGACCATCAACGGTGGCCTGGTGAAGGCGGAGACATCGTCCTCGCACATCTGGAACATCACGGGCGGCATCAGCATGACCGGGGGTGAGCTCCAGACCAATGGCGGTACGACCACCGCCGACGGCCATGCTTTCCAATGGAACCGGACTGCGCTGACCACGAACGCTGCCGCGAACAGTGCGGTCATCTCGGGCCGCATCAACCTGCGTGCCGACGGAGGCTACGCCAACTGGGCCGTCGACGTCGCCGATGGGGCCGCGGTGACCGACCTGCTCGTCAGCGCGGCGATCACCGGCAACGGGGTCGCGCTCACTAAGACCGGCGGCGGTACGATGACCCTGACCGGGAACATCACCTACAACGGAACCACCACCGTCAACGCGGGGATCCTGGAACTCCCTGGCGCCGACTGGGTGACGGGTAATCCCTGGGGTGCGGGCGGCGCGAACGGCGCCCTCGTGGTCGGTGCGGGCGCCACGCTGAGCACGTCGGGAGGAGTGACCCAGTTCCGGTCTGGCCTGGCGCTCAACGGCGGTACCCTCAGCTCCCGGGGCCTCGTTTATGGCGGCGATTGGGGCAACGTCCTCCTTAGTTCGGACGTCACCGTGGGTGGCGCGGCCCTTTCGACCATCGCCTCGCAACTGAACCTGCAGGGTAATCGCACGTTCACGGTCGGCGACGGCAGCACGTTGGATGTCACCGGTGCGCTCACCTTCTGGTCCTGGGAAGGCGCGTCCGCCGGAACGCTGACCAAGGCAGGCAATGGCACGCTCCGTCTCTCCGCCGCCAGCAGCTTCGGCGGTGCGGTCACGCTCGCCGCCGGTACCTTGATCTACCAGAGCACCTACGCTTCCCCTTCACACGCCGTGGCCGCGGGCACGGTCCTGGAATTCAGCGTCGGCGGCAGCGGGGAGCGCAACAGTCCATCGACTTTGTTTTCGGGCGCGGGCACGCTGCGCAAGACCGGTTCCGGCGGCATCATTTGGGGCGCAGGCGTCGCGACGTTCGCCCTCGATGCGGGCGCGCTCATCGACGTGCAGGAAGGCACCTTCACGGGTGGCTCCCACGGCAACGAGGTCTGGACCAACAACAAGTCCGACCTGAACGTCGGGGCGGGGGCCGTCTTTAATGGCGTCGAGGCTAACATCCGCGTCAATCGCCTCACTGGCACAGGCACAATCAAGTCGGGCTACCCAGGCGCAGGCTATCAAGCGTTCACATTCGGCGTGGATAACGGCAGCGGACCTTTCGAAGGCGTCATCACGAATGCCGTCTCCGCCGCTAACATCGTCAAGGAAGGCACCGGGACGATCGTGTTCCTCGGCGCCAATACCTATACGGGCACCACGCAGGTCGCGGCGGGAACGCTGCAGGTCGGCGATGGCGGCACCACCGGCGGCTTGGGCTCGGGTGCCGTCACGATCGCGGCTGGGGCAACCTTGGAAATCAACCGGAGCAACGGTTTCGCCACGGCCACGGGGCAAACCATCGCTGGGGCGGGCACCCTCGTGAAGACGGGCTCAGGAAGCGCGATTTTCAACGGCAACATGAGCGGCTTGGATAACGTGGTGCTCTTCGATGGCCTCGTCCGGACGGATGGCTGGAACCCCTGGAAGGATGGCTTGCGCCTGAGCGTCAACGGCCTGGGGGTGTTTGAGCTTTGGAACACCGCCGTGACCGTCGGTGAACTTACTGGCAGCGGTATCATCCGCAACTCCGCGAACTGGAGCGGCTACGCTGGCGGCGCCGCCATCGCGGTGAACAACCTGACCGTTCAGTCCGGTGATTTCGGCGGCGTCATCACTGACAATGGTTACGGCAATGGGGGCAACACGGGGACGAACGGGGATACCAGCCTGAACCTCATCAAGTCCGGCGGCGGGACCCTTACCTTGTCAGGCGTGAGCGATTATTGCGGCGTAACCACGCTGGCTGGCGGCGTGCTGCAGGTCGCCTTCTTGGCGGATAATGGTGTGCCCAGCAGTTTGGGGTTAGGCACGGGCGACACCAACAACGACCGTATTGGTCTGCTCTTCCGCGGGGGCGTCTTGAAGTTCGCGGGCTCTTCCCCGCAAACCACGGATCGGGCGATTCGCCTGAGCACCTCGGGTGGTGGCGGCACCATCGACGCCTCGGGGAGCACCATCGACGCCACCTTGGTTTTCTCGCGGGGCCAGATGCCTAATTGGTGGGAGTCTCCGGGCGCACGCACCCTGACCTTGACCGGCCTCAATGCCGGGGCCAACACCTTCACCGCCGGCATCAACGATTTGCCCGGTGTGACCACCATCCATGTGAACAAAGAAGGCGTCGGGACATGGGTCTTGGCAGGCGCTGGCAACTACCTGGGCGTGACGGACGTCAAGGCCGGTACCTTGGTCGCCGCGAATAGCGCTGCGCTGGGTACGGGCGGACTCGATGGGGCGACGATGACTTGGGTGCGCGCCGGCGCGACCCTTGCGCTCCAAGGCGACATCACGGCGAACGAGCACCTGCACATGGCCGGCACGGGTGTCGGCGGGCAGGGGGCTATCCGGAACTTGGCGGGTGCCAACGCCCTGACCCAGACCATCGGTTTGGATGGAGATACGACGATCGGCGTGGACGCAGGGACGCTGACGCTATCGAATGCCATCTACGGTGACGGTGGCTTCAATGCCTCCAACCTCTCCAAGACAGGTAATGGCACCTTGGTGCTTTCCGGGACGAATCTTTACACCGGTGCGACCATTCTCGAAGCCGGTAAACTCGTGGTCACCTCCTTGGGGGCAGGAAGCGGCGGCTCGTCGTTGGGGGCTTCCAGTCCCTTGGCTGCGGATAAACTGCAACTGAAGGGCGCGGTCACGTTGGAGTACGCTGGCGCCGGCGAAAGCACGGGCCGCAGCTTCACCATCTCTGGTTCCGGCCTGACGCTGTCTTCGGTTGGAACCGGCCCAGTCCAATTCACCCCCGCCTCTTTGCTGGCGCTTTCGGCGGATGGCGCCTCGACGCGGACGATCACGCTGACTGGGACGCAGACGGGCGATAATACCTTTGCTTCGACGTTGTTGGGCGATCCCGCGGCGGCGGATCAAATCCAGAAGGTCGTCAAGCGTGGCGTCGGCAAGTGGGTGCTCGCAGGCTCCGCCAATCGTTTCCGCTCCGACTTCACGTTGGAACTCGCGGGGGGTACGCTTGGGCTGGCTCCGGGCGTGCTGGGCGGATTCAACAATACGGGTGATATATCGGTGCTTGCGGACTCCACCCTGCGGTGGGAGCCGGGCAATGCCGATGACCTGTCGTCGCGCATCTTCTTGGCTGACGGCGTCCGGGCGACGTTCGACGTCGCCGGTGGCGAATTGGCCTTGGCCAGCTCGATGCGCGTCGGTGCGGGGCAGACTGCGTCCCTGCGCAAGACCGGTAGCGGTACCTTGACGCTCAGCACGCCGCAAACCGTGGCGAACGTGAGCGTGGATGCCGGGAAACTGCGGGTGAACCAGGCCGCTGCCTTGGGCGCGGGGGCCGTGTCGGTGAATGGCGGCACGTTGTCCATCGCAACGGGGATTTCCGTGCCGAACGCCATCCAGGTTAATCAAGGCGGCATCCTGGAAGGCACCGGTGGTGCGGGGACTGTATCCGTCAGGGCTGGTGGTGTGCTGAGTCCGGGCGCTTCTCCGGGTATCCTGACCATGCAAAGCCTTGTCCTGGAACCCGGCTCTTTCCTCGACTGGCAGATCTTTGATGCGGGCGGTGCGGCGGGCGTCGGCTACGATCGCCTGCGCGTCACCGGAGCCGTCGACCTTTCCGGATTGTCGGTGGGAAGTAAGGCGACGATTCGCGTCATCTCTTTGGCGGCGGTCGGGCCGGATGTGCTCGGTAATCCGTTGAACTTCGATAACAACGTCGTGGCCAACACGGCGCCCCGCAGTTTCAGCTTGGCGACTTACGGCACCCTTAACCTTGGCGCTAATCAGAACATCAACGACGCCTTTGCGGTCGACCTCAGCCAGTTCCGTTTCTCCGACGGCTCGTTGGGCGATGCTGGCCTGTGGGTGGTATCCTATGATTCCAACGCGGGGGCGATCCTGTTGACGGCCATTCCAGAGCCTTCGACTTATGGCCTTTCGTTAGGTGCCTTGGCGCTTGCGGTGGTCGCGGTACGGCGGCGGCGCCAGCGGACGGAAGACGCCGCGAGGCGGCGCTAGAAGCAGTGCCAAGGTGTGCGCGGCTGAAGGCCGCGAGGGGAAGCGTGGCCTTAGGCCACGAGGGGACAAGGTGACATGGGGACACGGGGGTAAAATCAGAGGATAGAGGGCTGGGTCGATCGTTGAAGAAGATTACAGAGGACAG
>CALQIY020000109.1 GCA_943330755.2 Opitutus sp. GAS368 | reverse complement strand
TCCGAGCCGTCCGCCCAGGCATCTCCAGGGCTTTAGGTAGGGACGGCTCTCCGAGCCGTCCGTTCGCGGACGGACATGCGCACCTCGCTATGCCCAACGGCGGGCTCGGAAAACCCGCCCTACCTAAGGCAATATGATGCGCAGTTTTTCAGTTTAGCGGGCCTAGGTAGGGACGGCTCTCCGAGCCGTCCGCTCATTGCGTTTCGTAATGACCTACTTCACCCAAAGGCGGACGACTTGGCGGGGCTGCAGAGGGGTCGTCGCGGACGCGAGTTCGAGCGACACCTTGCAGAGATTGCCCTGGAACTTGGCGGACTTGATTGTCGCGAGGGTCTCCGGACCAGCCGCTTGGCGATCGGGACCAGCGCCGACGAGACGCACGGCCGCGCCAGCCTTAAGCGCACGGCCGATGTCGCCGGCTTCCTGGAAGAGAGTTAGCTCGATCTGCTGGGCGGCCACCACGTCGACGTAACCAGGCGCGCCTTCCGCGGCCAGACGCCGGGCATGGACGGCGCGCTGCTCGGCTTGGAATTTCAAGAGGCTGGCCTCATCGAGGAATACTTCCCAGCACATCCGCACCTTGCCCTTGCCGATGCCGTGGGTCTTGGTCCGCAGCCTGTCGCCGACCTTGATGTCGCTGAACTTCGCCGGCTGGCCGTCCTTCCAGTAGCGGGTCGCGGACTCGGTCTCCAGGATGATGCCTTTCTCGCGCACGAAGCTCCGGTCGAAATTCGCCTGGTTGCAGGTGATCTTGCCCGACAACGCATCGATGGCGTCGACGTAAAAGAACTCCTTGTGGCCGTTCATCATGTTCATCTCGTCCTGGATGTAGGTCAGCCAGGTCCACGTGCCCTGCGCGTCTTCGTGGAGACGGAAGATCGCCCGCTCGCCGACCCGGAAATCCTGCAGGTCGCCGAACGTCGCATGATGGAGCAGCTCTGCGTAAGGCAGGACCTTGAAGGTCATCAGTTCGTCGGATCCCTCCTTACGGAAGACCCCCGTGCGTTGCTTCAGGTCGATACTCACCAGCTCGCCCCAGATACGCCGCATCGCGTCCGTCGGCACGATCACCTCGCCCGGGTTGATCTTACGAACCGGCTTCGCCGGCTCAGCGGCACCGAGGCACAACGGAAAGAGCATCAACAGCAGCAGTTGCTTCATAGGGGTGAGAGTAAGACAGCACCCTTACCCGCCGGTTGCAATGAGGTAGGGACGGCTCTCCGAGCCGTCCGCCCTGCATCTCTTCGGCGGGCTCGGAGAGCCCCGCCCTACCTTAAGGCGCCCCGTGTCCCCGGCGATAGCTATGCTTTCGCCTCATCCTCCGGATTCGGTTCCACGATCACGACGCGGCAGTTCCACTTCAGGGCCACGAGCACGCGCTGGAGGGCCGCGAGGGTCGCGTAGTCCGGCGCGGTCGCCGCGACGTACGTGTCGTTGCCTGGGCAGGAACCGTCGTAGAAATCGATCGTACCGACCTCGGCGTAGTCACTGGCGTCGACCGCGTCTTGCTTCTTATCCAAGGCCGAGAAAAGCCCTTGTAGATAAGGCACGGCCTGCGCGCCGGGGCAGCTCCTTCGGTACCAATCGAACTCATGCTCCTCTTGGCGCCTTTCTCGGCTGGATCCGTGTTCGCTTTCCCATTCCTCACGGGCCGCTTCGACGCGCTCATCGAATTCGTCGTCGGACTCATCCTCGTCCTGCTCGAATTCACTTGAATCGAATTCCTCTTCGTCCTCGTCGTCGAGGTCGGGCACTTCGTCGTAGATCGTCCCGTTGACGCAGAGCTCGAAGTAGCCCTCCGCATCATTCCAGAAGGCCCGGAGCTGGTCACCCTCTCCGGAGACCTTCTCGCCGGGCAGGGCCGGGAGGATCTTGCCGCCGGACGCGGCCTTGGTTTCGTCGACCAGCTTGAACCAGTCGGCGGTGAAGAGGGCGATGCCGCCCAGGGTGAGGGTCTTGAGGAAGTCGCGTCGGTCGGAACTCATGGTCCACTCATTCTACTATACCTATACATTCTGTCTAGGGGGTCGGTTGTCATAGAGTGGCATACGGGAACCTAGGTAATGGCGGTTAGCGGTTGGCGGCTGGGAGCGCCGCCTGGAAGCGCCGTGGGCTGAACCTGGCATAGGTAGGGACGGCTCTCCGAGCCGTCCGCCCTTTATCACTACGGCGGGCTCGGAGAGCCCAGCCCTACCCAAGGCATCTAGGCAAAACCCTCCCCCGTTTGCCCTCGAAAAAAGGCGGCGTGCGGCAATCCTCTGGCCATGGAACTTAGGGCGCTTCCCATCACGCTTCTCCCTGACCGTAAGACCCAGTGGAAACAACTACTGGTCATGTGCCTGATCACCGCGGGCGGAGCAGCCTCGATCTACTGGAAGTCGTCGCCTCTCGCCGGCTGGGGATTATTGGTGATCGGCGGGATTCTGACACCCATTGCCATCGTCCAACTCCTGCCAGGCGCCGCGTCGCTCACCTTGGATCAGGATGGTTTCCACGTGACGGGGTTGTATCGTCGGACTTCATATCGCTGGGATGAAATCGAAGGGTTCGGCGCCTACTCCCTCACTCCCAAGAAGAAGATGTGCGGCTTCAACTTCCTGGACGGTGCTCGACCGAAATCTTTCCTCATGAAGAAATCTCGGAGCAGCTTTGGCTACGAATCCGGGTTAGGCGACCTCTACGGCCCCGATCCCGACAAACTGGCCGAGATGATGAACGCCTATCTCCGGCAGCAAACCGAAGGCCCGGTCGCTTGGTTAGGATGAATCGAAGGCTGAATTGAAGCACCGCCACCCGATACTCGTTTTCTTGTCAACCGGCCAACTGGCCAACGGGTCAACTCACTGTGCATTGTTCCGGCCATTTGCCCTTTCACCTTTCCGCCATAGATTCCTTTCCATGCCCAGGCCCGACAAGAATGACATCGAGCGACTCAGTCGCGGCGAGTCGACGCGCGGCAAGATCGGCAACCGGGGCGTGGGTCATCGGCTGACCCAGAAGGAGCGGATTCTCTTCGAAGCGGCCAAGCGCCAAGGCTTCCTGAAGATACCCGTCAGCGGCATCCGGAAGAACGTCATCAATATCTATCGGCTCTGGTGCCAGGCCTCCGAGCGCGAGTTCATCACCCGCTAAGCGACATATCCAACGCCGCATCTTTCAGGCCAACCGGCCAACTGATCAACCGATCAACTAGGGGCGCATCGCTCTGATCAACTTCTCATCGGCCCCGTGCCCCCATGTCACCGTGCCAGCGTGTCCCCTGCGGCCCTTAGGCCGCCGCGACATAATCCACCACGAGCGCCTTCTCGAGCACTCCGCCCAGCATGGCGACGAACTCCTGGTGAGCCGGCTCATGGAGATACTGCTTCTCGAGGGCCTCCTTCGAAGCGAAGGTCAGCGTGAAGATATGGGTGAAGCCCTGGTCGAGGCCTTCCGGGCTCACGTTGGTGCCCCACTCGAAGCCCTGGATCGCCGGCAGCTTACCCGGGAGCGCCTTGAAGGCTTCGACCACCCCGCGGACTTTCTCCGCGGGCGCGTCGGCCTTGAACTGGAAGATCACGATATGGCGGTAAGAGCTCACCCCCCCCCAGCGAGTGAACTCACCGCCATCCGTCAAGCATGGGTAGGGACGGCTCTCCGAGCCGTCCGCCCCGCCTCATCAACGCTGCGGAACGCGGCGGAGCTTGGCGACGTCGTGGCCGGAGGCGGCGAGCATCGCGACGAGCTCCTGATAACGCTTCTCGGGGAGGGTCTTCGAGCGGGCCATGATCCAGGCGTAACCGCGGTCGGGCACGCCGATGATCGTCGTTTCGTAAGTGTCGTCGAGGTAGACGATCAGATAGGCGGACTTGAAGGGCCAGAGGAACTGCATGCGCCACTCCGCCTTGGTCTGCTCGTTATAGACGAAGCCCTTCGGGTGATAGGTCTTCTGCGGGCCGTCAAAGCTACCGTTGTTGAAAGTATAGGTCGTCGGGATGGTGCCGTCTGCGGCGAGCCGGTAGCTCTCCACGCCATTGTAGGCTTCGTCCTCGATGAAGGCCGGGATGTGGGCGATCACGTACCAATCGCCCATGAAGCGCTCGAGCTGGATCGGCCGATCGATGGCTCGCAGCGGTTCCCGCTCCGGCCCCGACTGACAGCCCACCATCAGGATTCCGCCGAGGAACGTGAGTACCGAACGGACGAGCATGATCGCTTTCATCCCGTCAGCCTATCCCCTCCCCGCCACTTCGCAACAGACATGGCCAACCCTTTCGGCAGGGACGGCGCACGCGGGGGCAAGTGGGCACGAGTAACGGTGACACGGGGACGATGCATCCTGCCGGAGGGATGAGAACCCTAAGGTAGGGACGGTTCTCCGAGCCGTCCGCTCATAGAGTGACGGCGGGCTCGGAGAGCCGCGCCCTACCCGATCCGCTCACCGCGATTCGGCGGGCTCGGAGAGCCACGCCCTACCCGAAGCCCACGTGCCCCCGTGTCAACGCGCCCCCTCGCGGCTCCGCCGCATAGGTAGGGACGGCTCTCCTCACGATACAGCGGCGGGCTCGGAGAGCCGCGCCCTACCCTGGTCCGCTCATCGCGTTTCGGCGGACTCCGAGAGCCCGCCCTACCTTGGTAACATCAGCCAATCATCACGTCTCCGGCTTCCCCTCGGGCGATGGCCGGGGCCTTCCGCGCACGAATCAGAGATCGTCCATCTTCGTGCCGCATCGGCATTATTTCGAAACGACGACGTCGGGAGGGAAAAATGCGGCGCAGCCCTTGTTGATCACTTCCGCCTCAGCCAGCGACATCCGCTTGCTTTCGTGACCCGCCCCATAGGAGTCGGAATAGATGATCTCCCGCTTGACCTGATCATAGCCGACGATCAGGCGGGCATGTTCAGGCACGCTCCAAAGAATGGGCTGGCCCATGTCGATGCAGCTCTTCACGAAACCCATGAGGTCGGACTTGGCCTGGAACTGTTTGTAGCTCACGTTCAACTTCTTGGAGGCCTCGAATAACGCCGTCATCCTTCCGTAGCCGTCGGTTCCTTCGGTCACGCTGGATGAAGCGATCTTCGCGACCTGGTGCATGTTGATCTGGAAGCCGTAGTATTGGAGGATACGCGCGAAGGAAGCCGGGAAGCAATAAGAGGTCTTACCTTGGTCGATCATGGGGACCTCGAGATAGAGTCCGCCTTGCGGATGCGGCCGCAAGTTGTCCTGGTATTTCGTGAAATCCAAGGTCGGGGTGCGGAAAGCGCTCAGCGGCGTCGTGTGGACATTGATCGTGCCGATCAGGCCCCCGAGGTTAGGATCCAGCGCCTTGGCGATGCCGATGCCGGGCCCATAAGCCGTGAGCTGGCGGCCGAAGAGGAGGTAATTGCGCGACCAGCTGCCGGGCGACCATAGCGCCTTGGTCTGCCGTTCCGCCGACACGTCCTGAGGCGCGACCGCCGAGGGCGCCCCCACGGCGATCTCCTGCGTAGTCGACCCGCCGATCCTCGTGACCGTGCGATTGCCCCCGAAGGGACTACCCTTCGACTTCAGTTCGACCGGATAGCTACGCAGGCTGGCCGAGGGCGGCGGCGTGGGCGTGATCAGGTTGGTCTTGCCGATCAGTTCCGACTGCGTCGGCCCCTCGAAGGTGCTGATCGGGAAACTGCGCAGCCGCAGATTGAGCAGCTCCTTCATCGACTCGTAGAAACGTGTCTTAGAGCCGGCGACGATCATGCGGGCGCCGATGTCCGGATACTTGTCGCGGTCGAACGTCACCTGCACTGCCTGCAGTTTCTGGAAGGAGGAATAGCAGACCACCCGCGCGGGGATGCCGAAGAACTGCTTGATGGCGAAGCCGCCCGAGGCGGTGCCGTTCACGCCGACCAAAGCGAACCGCTCGGTGACCTCGTCGTCCCGCATCGCGAACAGGGCCGCATCGAAGAAGACCGATTCGGCGTCCCCGATCGGGAAGACATGGAGGCTGGTCCGGAGCGGCTCGCCTTCGGCGAAAAGCTCGCCGGCGGACGGGTAGGTGCATTCCAGCGCATAGGCCAGCTTGGCCCCGGGCGAGACCCAGGTGGTGCGGGAGACCGGGTTCGCGCCCAATGAGAGGGTCCGTGTGAACCTGGGCGGCCCGAACTGTGCGGTGAGCTTCGCCTTCAGGTCGCCTTCCTGCTCTTTGCCTCCGGCGGCGAGGTTGGCCCAGAGATGTCCGACGTTCTGTCCGTCGGTCATGACCGTGAAGCTCTCGAGCCGGTTGCCGGCGAAGCTCGTGTTTCCTTCCCCGCGGAAAAGGTCCTTCTTGCCGACCGCCGACCAGCGCAAGGCTTGGCGAGGCAGCTTAGCGACCAACGCCTCCGGCTTGCCGCCTACCCCGGCCCCTTTGAGGATGAAATCATCGACCGGTGTCGCCGGGAGGGCGGCCGTGGCCGTGACCACCTCAGGCTGGGCGGGCTTCGTCGTCGTCGGAACCTGACCGAAGCACCCGCCGAGAGTGCAGAGCCACAGGGCTATTTTCCTCATCTTATTCTGATAAGACGGTCTTCTTGTAGATGACCAGAGTTAAATTCAACGCGCCCCCTCTCGGCTCCGCCGCATAGGTAGGGTCGGGACCGCGTCACGACATAGGAGCCTTTCGCCTCCATTCAGCCGGACAATGGAGAAACTTTCCACTGGGTAACCTGATGCTCTCCGGCAAGCGTTGGGAGAGGTAGGCAGCCGAGGTCAGCGTGAATGAGTTCGGAGC
>CALQIY020000108.1 GCA_943330755.2 Opitutus sp. GAS368 | reverse complement strand
CGTCCATCGCGCTCTACCGCATGGGCGCCGAACGCGCGGCCAAGGCCGGCGTCATCCTCGCCGACACGAAGTTTGAATTCGGCACCGCCCCCGATGGTTCGTTGGTGCTCATCGACGAGGTGCTGACGCCCGACTCTTCCCGCTACTGGCCTGCTTCGACTTGGCAGCCCGGCCGCGCCCAACCGTCCTACGATAAGCAATTCGTGCGTGATTGGCTCGAGGCCCAACCGTGGGACAAGACCGCCCCCGGCCCGCAACTCCCCGCCGACGTCGTGGCGAAGACTCAGGCGCTCTACGCGGAATGTCTTGAGCGTTTGACGGCGTAAAGCGCGCTTAAGGAGCGAAAGCGGTCGGTCGGCGAAGCCAGTCCGCCCGAATGATTGTTCACGGGCATTTCACGTCATTGCACCGACGCGCGGCTTGGCCATCGTGGGCTGTCCATGGATTACCTGAAGCCCCTGCTCACGCTGCTCGCCGTGCTGAACCCGATTGGGGTGATCCCGTTCTTCATCCACTTCACGGCGCGCCTCACACCGGCCCAGCGTCAACGCACGATCTGGGTGAGCACGCTCACGGTCTTCCTCGTGATCGCGACGAGCGCCCTAGCGGGGCTGCAGCTGCTGCGTTTCTTCGGGATCTCCATCGCGTCCTTCCAGGTGGGTGGCGGCGTGCTGCTGCTCATCAATGCCGTGCAGATGCTCAACGCCAAGCCGGCGGATAGCTCCGACCACGACCTGAGCCAAGCGACCGAGAAGCTCGACGCGGGCGATAGCGTGGCGGTGTCGCCGCTGGCGGTGCCGCTCATCACGGGTCCGGCCACGATCTCGACGATGGTCATCTACGCCGAGAAATCACAAGGCTTCGCCGACCAAGCGCTCCTCGTGGGCTACGCCGTCGTCGGCGCCCTCGCGACCTTCGCCTGCCTCTTCGCCAGCACGCGCATCACCCGCTTGCTTGGGCAGACCGGTATCAACGTCATGACTCGCCTCATGGGCCTCATTCTCGCCGCCATCGGCGTCGAGATCATGGCCGACGGCCTCGGCAAACTCTTCCCTGCGCTCGTGCGCTGAAGGGCCACACACCGAGGATAGGGTCAGGCTAAGCGTCTGGGTCTGGCGCCGCCTAACCGTGTCGGTGCTAGCGGAGAGGATTCGCCATCCTGCCGACGAAGAGAATCTGGCCGGTCGCATTGTCCTTGATGAAATAAAGGAAGGCCTGATTGGCGATGAACTGCGGGACGAAGGGGCGCATCGGAGGTCCTACTCCGACGCCGCCCCAAGCCCCGCTGGCGAAGGTCGTCGAGACCGCGACCGTCCCCCTCTCGTTAACCTCGATATCCGTCACTTGGGCGAGCCCCTGCAGATAGAGGCTTCTTTCCGGGGGAGTCGGACGGCACATGCCGGTCAAATCCGCGGCATTACCGTTCGACAAAGCGGTTACCCCCATCAAGGCCAACGGCGCCAAGAGCGAAGCGGCGGTGCGAGTCTTGAATTTCGGCATCTGCACCACGCAAGAGCGCTCCCTGCCCCCCCGGAGGATCACCTCCAGTTGGGCCGGAGTCAGGGCGGCCTCCAGTTCGTTCAAACGTTGGAACCTGGTAGGCAGGACCATCACCATGGACGCGCGCTGTCCGGCGTACGGCCTTTCGATGACATGGTAGCCGCCTTCCTTGGGGTAGAAAGAGCTATCGGCATCGTTAGAGCCCGCAGGGACCTTGTCCGGCGTCGGAAAGATCGATCCATCGCGGTTCAGGGCGACATACCGGCAATCCTCGTTGTGCGACATCGTCGGAACCAGCAGTATGGACTTCTCTCCGAAGGCGAAGAACTTACCCGGTCGGGTCTCTTTCGGGTCGAATCGGTGGCTCCAATCGGCGCGGAGGTAGGTGACGTTGACGGACACCAACCGGGTAGCCGCCGTCCAAGCGTCCGCCGGGATAGGGTCCTTGATGATCCCGTCGGTTTGCTGCGTGATCCATGCATTCATGCGCCGGCGTTCGGAGTCAAAGCTGCCCTGGAAGTCGACGGATTCGACCACGCCCCCGGGATAGTGCCCCCGGATGACGCCCTGGAAGTCCTGCTCCAAAGGCAGGCCTTTCTGCACCACGAGACGGTCGACGGACCGGAACACGAACGGTTGATAGGGTCCCAGGCCATCCCAGCCCGAGGCAGTGAGTTCCTCCATCTTCGCCCGCGTCAATCTATCCGGTTTGCCTTTGGATTCTCGGTACAGTCGCGACGCTTCGGCATTGTCCGCGGCTGACCAAGGTGCGCGCAACGCTTCGATGGCGTCGCGGTTGGCCTGATGGAACGAGGTGAAATCCCAGGGACGCACGAGGTCACCAGAGCGCCGTGCCGACGGGGGTAAACCCAAGCAGACCCCGAGTTCGTCGGCAGTCTTCCCGCGGGCACCTTCCGCCATCACTGCCAAGACCGACTGCAGGGAGATCGGCGACCAGACGAGGTTGGCATTCGGCTCGGGCCGGACGAGTTCGCGATGCATCCGCAACGCGAAGTCAGCATTGGTATAAGCCGGCGCGGGCGGAGGCGTCTGCCCAAAGAGTCCAATCGCCTTTATGCAGAAGCCGAACGCGATGAGATGGGGAAGCCTCATACTTCAATGGATATAAAGAAGAAGCGTCGTTGGCAAACCCTCGTTCGGGGCAACGCCCCGAGGACAGAGTCAGGCTACGGCGTCAGGGTCAGGCACCGCTCAACCGGTGTAGTGCGGCAATCGCCAGGAGAGTTCGGTCCAAGCCGAGGTCTTCCAAGCGTCCTTGGTCGCAAGTTCGCGGACCAGGATGTCCTCGGCGTGGACTTCGACGTAGAGGAAGGCCTGCGTGGGTCCGCCGAAGTGCGCGGCGTTGTCGGTATTGAAGGTCGGGATGCCCGTCGGCAAGGGCTTGCCGGCGACGACGGGGTCGGGCTTCGGTCCGCGCCAGGCGAAGATGGCCCGCACATGCGTGTGGCCATAGAAGATGCCGGCGATGCGGTAAGGCTTGAGGGCATCGTGGAAGGCCTGCACGTCCGCGTAGTCCCACTCGTTCTTGAGGACGAGTTCGTCCGCCACGGGCAAGGCATAGCGGGCAAAGTCAACGTGGTGCGAGATCACGACGGGCGCGCCGGATGTGCCGACGTGCTGGGCGAGGTAATCGACGAGGAATTCGAGGCTATCCATCGGGTCGTAGCGCCGCTTGCGGGTGACGGTCTTCACGCGACCAACCGTGATGCCAAGGTTGATGAAGTGCACGCCGTTCACGACCCACGCATAGTGGAGTCCATTCGGCGAAACGGCCTTGAGGTCCTTGCGCTGCTTATTGCGGGCGATGATGCCATCGAGGACGAGGCCCTTGCCGTGCGGGCCATCATGGTTGCCGTGGATCTCGTACGTGGGGTACTTGAGCCGGCCATCCTTGCCGTCCAAACCGTAGTCCGCCTGCCACTCCTTCCACTCGGTGGCCTGCATCTTGGCGATGACCGCGCCATTCTTGTCGCCACTGTCGATGATGTCGCCGACGTGGATGACCTGGCTCAAGGGGAGCACCTTGCCGCCGCCCAGAGCGGCAGGCAGTTCGGAACCGGATAAGCGGTTGAGTTGCTCGATGAGCGCCGCGGTGGTGGCTCGCGAGCCGGGCTGCAGCGCGGATGGGTCATCCTTGTCCGCGAAGTAATGCGTGTCGCCGACGACGGCAAAGGCAACCGGCGTGAAGGCCGGCTTATCGGCGGCGACCAAGCGTGCAGTCACGCCCGGCACAGCCGCTAATGAGGCAGCGGCACCAAGCTTCAGGAAAGACCTGCGGGGTAGCATCCGGCTTTTCTAACCGAGCACGGAGCCACCTCAAACCCATATCGGGGCCACACCCTGACGATGGGGTCAGGCACCATTAATGGGGTCAGACCCCAATATTGGTGCCTGACCCCATTATTCGTGCCTGGCACCGCAGCGGGAACCGCGGTGGACAGGTGAGGTCGGACGGCTTAAGACCATGCCCATGAAGCTGACCCCGCTCCTGACGCTCTGCCCCCTGCTCGTCCTCGCCGCCCCGCCCGAACCAAAGTTCCGCCTACAGGAGATCGACAAGGTCTCCATCGGCTACGGCCTCGCCATCGCCGACGTCGATGGTGACGGGAAGCCCGACATCCTCTTGGCCGACCAGCACACGGTGCAGTGGTACCAGAACCCGACGTGGAAGAAGCACGTCATCGCCGAGAACCTAACCAAGCTCGACCATGTGTGCATCGCCGCCCAAGTCGTCGACGGCAAGTGCGCGGTCGCCGTCGGCGCCGGCTGGAATCCCTCCGACACGGTCAATAGCGGTGCCGTGTTCTACCTGAAGGCCCCCGCTGACCCGACCCAGAAATGGGAAGCCATCGCGCTCCCCCACGAGCCGACGGTGCATCGCATGCAGTGGGTCCAGGTCGACGCCAAGCGCTGGGACCTCGTGGTCCAACCGCTCCATGGTCGCGGCAACAAGAACGCCTCCGGAGTCGGCGCCAAGATGCTCGCCTACGAAAAGCCCGCCGACCCCAAGCAGCCCTGGAAAATCACGGTGGTCAACGAAGTCGGACACGTGACCCATAACCTGCACGCGACTCGCTGGGGCCAAGGACCCGACCAACAGATCCTGTCCGGCTCCAAGGAAGGCATCTGGCTGAACGCCTTGAAGGATGGCGCCTGGACGAACACCGCGCTCACGAACGTCCCGACGGGCGAACTCCGCGACGGCAAGCTAGGCAATGGCGGATGGTTCCTTGCGACCGTCGAGCCCTTCCACGGCACGATGTCCGCCGTCTACACGCAAGACGCCGACGGCAAGTGGGTCCGCCAACAGCTCCTCGATGGCTTCAAGGAAGGCCATGCGGTCGCCGTCGCCGACTTCCTCGGCACGGGCTCCGACCAATTCGTCGTGGGCTGGCGCGGCACCGAGCCAGGCATCCGCCTGTTCACCGCCCTCGACCCTGACGGCAAGGCATGGCGCACGAGCACGCTCACGACCAAGGAGATCGCGGTCGAGGACTTCAAGGCCGCCGACCTCAACGGCGACGGTAAGCCCGACCTCATCGTCGCCGGTCGCCAAACCAAGAACCTGCTCATCCTCTGGAACGACCGATGAGTCGGGCATTCCTGCTGGGTTGCTTCCTCGCCCTCGTCGGCTGCACGCCCTCCGAATCCGCCCGCAATTACCGTGGCTGGACCGACCCCGTCGTCATCCGCGGCGAGGACATCGAGGCGGTCGTCATTCCGTCGATCGGACGAATCATGGATATCCGCCGCCCGGGTGAATCGACCGGCGTGCTCTGGCAGAACCCCGACCTCCTCGGCCAAGCGGTGCAGCCTAACGCGAAGGCTTGGACGAACTTTGGCGGCGACAAGACCTGGCCCGCCCCGGAAGGGGTCTGGATGAAGGACGCAACGGGCAAGTGGATGCCGCCCGTCGTCTTCGACCAAAGCGCCCTACGGGTGCGCGTGACCGAGGCCGGCGTCCTGCTCGAATCCCCCGTCGACCCCCGCTCGGGCGTCCGCTTCACCCGCCTCATCCGTCCCGCGGGCTTTCGTACGCTCGCCGTCACGACCACTTACACGAAGGTCCAAGGCCCGCCCGTGCAGATCGCCGTCTGGGTCATCACGCAACTCGCCGAGCCCCGCGCCATCGCGACCACCGCGACGGCGGGCAATCCGCCCTTCACTCCGATGTTCGGCCCGTTCAAGGGCATCGAAATCGAAAAAGGCATCCTCTATTGGAAGCGCTTCCCGGACGTCACGGCCAAGATCGGCACCGATGGACGTGCGCTCGCGTGGGTCGGCGACAAGCACACGCTCTTGATTGCCGCGACCCCAGACGAAACGACGGGGGTCTTCCCCGACAACGGGTGCAGCGCGGAGATTTACGTGAGCCCGGACCCCTGGGCCTACGTCGAACTCGAGACCCTCGGTCGGCTCGCCACCTTAGGCATCGGCGACACCACCTCGTGCACCAACACCTACCGACTCGACGACGTCCGCGAGGGTGAGACCCCAAAGGCCGCCGCGGCCCGACTGCTCCGTCCCGCGAAATAGGCACGGAAAAAGCCCTCCGCGTGGAGGGCTTTAGGTTTCAGAAATAGTCCGACTAGGATTTGAACCTAGACAAGGAGAATCAGAATCTCCTGTGCTACCATTACACCATCGGACTGTCCTGAGTCGTCTGACGATGGGACTCCCCGCCCCAGCGTCAAAACGAAAGATACGGGCTGTTAGCCCGAAAACCCGCCGAATCAGGCTACTTACGGCGCTTCTTGGGTTTAACCCTCGCTCGTCAGGATGCTACGAAGGGTTAGCGGGCTAAACAGGCTAAGGCCTTACTATATCTAAACATGAGCGAGCGGAATACCATTAGCTCACTTTTGAGACCTGCAGTTGATGGCCGCGTAAAGGCGCGAACTGAGCGCAACCGTGACTTATTCCTAGGTCTCTTCATAGACGCCCTACCTAACAGAAACGCGCCGCAAAGCCAATGAAGGGAACCCCTCACCCTACTTCCGCTTTTTCTGGGCTGGGAGGGCGTCCTCGATCACCCAGTCGGGCCACGTCTCCCGGGTATACTGCTGGAAAGCCGCGATCGCGTCGCGCAACAAAGGCGACGGGTCGCCGTTCCAGCGGAGCCCGATTTCCATCGGGGTAAAACCCGGGAGCGGTAGGACGCGGACTTCGGGGTGCGCAATCGCTTCCGGGATCGCGAGGTTCAAACCCAGCCCTTCGCCGTTGGCGACGTAGGTCGTGACCATCTCCATG
>CALQIY020000107.1 GCA_943330755.2 Opitutus sp. GAS368 | reverse complement strand
TCCTCCATCGTCGCCGAACTCTTCCCGCCCAACGTCGACCCGCTCGGCAAGGTGATCCGCCTGAAGGGCAAGCGCTTCGTCGTCATCGGGCTCCTCAATAACATCGAAGCCCAAGGCATGGAGATCCGTTCGGCCTCGGGCAAGGGCAAGGGGAGCGGGGGCATGTGGCGCTGGCGCAACAGCGGCGTCTATATTCCGATCTCGACCGCGACCTCGAAGTTCAACGGCAACGACAAGCTCAGCGGCCTCGGTCTGCAGGTGGCTTCCGGCGATGACCTCAACCATGCGGTCGAACAGGTCGAACGCACGTTGTTGCAGACGCATAACGGGCTGAAGGATTTCACGCTTACCACCAATGAGCAGACGTTGGAGGACTTCCGTAAGACCGAGGTGGCCTTCAAGCTCTCGCTGGGCGGCGTGGCGGGCATCTCGCTCTTCGTCGGCGGCATCGGCATCATGAACGTGATGTTGGCCTCGATCAACGAACGCATCCGGGAGATCGGTGTCCGTAAGGCCGTCGGCGCGCGCGGCTCCGACCTCTTCCTACAATTCCTTTCCGAAGCGGCGGTCATTTCGGTGTTGGGCGGCCTCATCGGCCTCGCCGTTTCGATGGGCATCGTCGCGATCATGAACTATGTCCTGATGCAGGCCGTGCCGACGGGCGTCGTCTCCAAGTTCGATTGGATCATCATGCTCCAAGGCCTTTCCTTCTCGGTCGTCGTGGGTCTCATCGCGGGAGTCTATCCGGCCATCCGCGCGGCCAGCCTCGACCCGATCGAAGCCCTTCGACACGAATGAAAACGCTCCTCCGCTCGGTCCTTTGCTTGCCGGTCCTGCTGTTGGCCGAACCGGCGGCGCCTGTCCCCGTCTGGGATGGCGCCCCACCGGCCGAAACGCTCAAGGCGAAGCCCGGCCAAGACCCCAAGGGCATCCTCAACAAGAACGGTCACCGCACCGACGTGATGATCCCCGAGTTCGTGGTTTGGCCGGCGGCCAAGCCCAACGCGCCCTTCATCGTCGTCTGCCCGGGGGGCGGCTACGGCATCCTCGCCGAAGAGCACGAAGGCGCCGAGGTGGCGCGTCGCCTCAACGCCCAAGGCGTCGGCGCCGCGGTCCTGCGTTATCGCGTGCCCCGGCGCGATAACGACAAGCCCTGGGTCGTGCCCGTCCTGGATGCGCGCAAGACCATCGAACTCGTTCGCGCCCATGCCGCCGAGTGGAACGCCGATCCCAAGAAGATCGGCATCCTCGGTTTCTCCGCCGGTGGCAATCTAGCCGCTCGCGTGGCCTACTCGCCCGCGGAGGCTGGCGCCGCCCGCCCCGACTTCGCGGTCATGGTTTACCCCGCCTATCTTTTTGAGAAGGATAAGCCTGACAGCGTCCTGCGCGAAGGCCCCGATGGCGTCGTCCCGCCGAAGGGCCCTAAGCCGGTACCGGCGTTCTTCGCGCACAGCGCCGATGACCCCTATCCGGCCGAAGGTTCGATGGCCTTGGCCGCGAAGCTGAAGTCCTTGGGCGGCAGCGCCGAAGTCCACGTTTGGTCGAAGGGGGGCCATGGTTGGGGCGCCTCGGATCGTTGTTTGGCCGCGAAGGAGTGGACCAACACCTTGGGCGCCTGGTTGAAGGATCGCGGGATCCTGGCGCCCTGAGCCGCCCCCTCTGCCCATAAAAAAGGCCGCCCATTGGGCGGCCTTTTCGTGGGACGAGCGATCGCTTAGAACTTCAAGCGCAGGCTCACGGACTGGGACCAGTCGGTGATCGTGTTCTTGTTCGCGCCGGTCGAATCCTTGACGCCGATGAACTGGGCGTTCTTCACCGTGAAGGCGAGGTCGAGGTTCTCGGAGAGGGCGAAGCGCACACCGGCGAACACGTCGGTCGCGAGGACGGACTTCGAGGTCGAGCCGGTGCCGGAGAGCCAGGAGTAACCGACGCCAGCGCCAACGAACGGACGGATACCGCCACGGGCGTTGAGGTCGTAGGTGAGTTCAGCGAAGGCGGTGCGGGCATCGAGGTCGATGGCCGGGGTGCCGCCAACGAGGCCACGGGAGTTCAGGTTCAGGCCGAGGCTGAAGCTTTCGTTCACCTGGGTTGCGACGGTCAGGCCGACGACGTTGCTGTCTTGGCGGCCGGTCGGGTGGCTCTTACCGAGTTCCAGTTCGAGGGTGTAGGCCTGAGCGGCAACAGCAGCCAAGGGCAGGAGGAGGAGGGGGCGTAGGGATTTCATGGGGAAACGCTAGGTTGGTTGAGGTCTTTATTGTGTAAAGGACGAAGGGAGCGGCTTACTTCTTCTTCTCTTCGGACTTCTTCTCCGCTTTCTTTTCGCCAACTACTTCTACGCCAGTGACTTCCACGCGTTCGGTGGGGCTGGAGCGTTCGGGGCCGACGCAGGCGATGGCCGCGATCTTATCGAGGACTTTCTCGCCGTCGACGAGCTTGCCGAAGGCGGTGTACTTGTTGTTCAGGAAGGAAGCATCGCCATGGCAGATGAAGAACTGGCTGCCGGCGCTGTCCGGGTCGGACGAGCGGGCCATCGAGAGCACGCCCTTGGTGTGGGAGCGGTTGTTGAACTCGGCCTTGATCTGGTAGCCAGGGCCGCCAGTGCCCGGCTGGCCCTTGGCGCCGAGCTTCGAGTTGGGGCAACCACCTTGGATCATGAAGCCCTTGATGATGCGATGGAAGCAACTGCCATCGTAGAAACCTTCGCGGGCCAGCTTGAGGAAATTATCGACCGTGCGCGGGGCGACGTCGGGCCAGAACTCAACGGTCATGTCACCGTAGGTGGTGTGGATGATGGCGCGCGGTGCGGCCTTAGGGTCGGAGGATTCTTTCATGTTGGTGGAAGGGGTTTCGGCGGCATGGGCCAAGGCTAGGCCGAGGAGGCACGACGCGAGCAGGCGGAGGGATTTCATGCCCACCAGCGAAAGCCGGCCGAGCGTTGCCGCAACCCCAAACCTCCGCTTGCCTCCCTGCCCCAAGGGGGTCACGTTCGGGCCCACAGGTATGCGTGTAATCGTCAACGATGAGCCCCGGGAAACCGCCGCCGCGACCCTCGCCGCCCTGCTCGAGGAGCTCGGCTGCGCCCAGGAGGCCGCCGTGGCCGCCGCCGTCGACGGCCAGGTCGTCCCCCGGAGCCGCTGGTCCGCCCAGGTCCTCGCCGCCGGCGCCCAAATCCTCGTCATTCGCGCCGCGCAAGGCGGTTAATTCATGCTTAAGTTCCTCAAAGGTCTTTTTAAATCCGAACCCGAGGCACCAGCCCCGGACAACCTCGTGCTGTTCACGCCCACGCGGACCGCTTGGGACGCGAAGACGGTCGTGAAACTCTTCGATGCCGGCTTGGGCCGTCTGCACGTCCAGTCGGTCCGCGATTGGAACGTCCGCCAATATGAGGCCTTCCTTCAGCAGGTCCCCGAGGTTTTCTGGGACCGCATCGTGCTCGAGGAGCAACCCGACTTGGTGCTCTCCCGCAAGCTGGCCGGTTTTCAGATGCTCCCGGGCGACCGCATCCCGCCGCGCTGGCCCAAGGCCGCCGCGCTCAGCATGAAGTGCCATTCCTATGACGAGATGCGGAGCACGCCGAAGGGTTGCCGTTACGTCTTCCTGAGCCCGCTCTTCCCGTCGGTGTCCAAGCGCGACTACGTGCCCCAGCGCACGCACCGTGAATTCCAGGTGATCGTGGAACGCTGGCGCGCGGAAGGCGGTTGCCCGGTCTACGGCTTGGGTGGCATCACGCCCCAAAACGCGGCCCGCGTGCGCGAACTCGGTTTCGACGGGATGGCTTTCATTGGGTCCGTCTGGGAGCACCCTAAGCCCGTCCAGGCCTTCTTGGAACTCGAACGCGCTTGGTCCGGCAAGGATGCGCGCAAGTTGAAGCGCAAGCACTGATGTCCGGTCTGCCTCGCCTGCAGTTCCTCACGCTCGACGCGTCGCCCCTGAGCCACCGCGATCAAGCGCTCGCGGCGTTGCAGGGTGGGGTGCGCTGGATTCAATTCCGCACGAAGACGTTGCCCGAGGCGGCGGCGATCGACCAAGCCGCCCGCATCGCCGAACTCTGTCGCGACTACGGCGCAACCTTCATCATCAACGATTCCCCGCGGATCGCCTTGGCTGCCGAGGCTGATGGCGTGCATCTCGGGCCGGACGATCCGTCGCCTGCGGAAGCGCGCCAGTTGCTGGGTGCGTATGCGGTGGTCGGCGTCACCCTGAACTTCCCCGCGCACCTCGCACGTCTGCAGGGGGCCCAGGTGGATTACGCCGGCGTCGGGCCGGTCCGGGCGACCGCCAGCAAGGCGAAGCATGCGCCCGTCCACTCCGCGGAGTCCTTGGCCGAGCTCATCGCCGGGGCCGCACCGTTACCGTGTTTCGCCATCGGTGGCGTGACGGCCGCGGATTTCCCGGCGCTGCGCGTGCAAGGGGCCCACGGCATCGCGGTCAGCGGCGCCATCGCCTTGGCGACCGACCCGACCGCCGCCGCGCGGGCCTTGGTGGCCGCCGTTTCGGCCTAGGTTTTCCGCGCGAGGGCTGGACAATTCGGCCGCGGCTGGGATTGTCGGAAGTCGGATGTCCTCCCTCCTCCGCATCGCCGATCGCACGTTCGCTTCCCGCCTTTTCACGGGTACGGGGAAGTATGCGTCCGCCGCGGCCCTCCGCGCCGTCCTCGACGCCTCGGGCGCCGAAGTGGTGACCGTCGCCGTGAAACGCGTCCGCTTCGGAGCGAAGGACGACGGTATTCTCACCGCCCTCGATCCCAAGAAGCATCTCATCCTCCCGAACACCTCCGGGGTGCGTACGGCCAAGGAAGCGATCTTCGCCGCCGAGCTGGCCCGCGAAGCCCTCGGGACTTCCTGGCTGAAGCTGGAGATCCACCCCGACCCCAAGTATCTCATGCCCGACCCGGTCGAGACGCTCGAGGCTTGCCGCGAATTGGTGAAGAAGGGCTTCACGGTCCTGCCTTACATCCACGCCGACCCGGTCCTTGCAAAGCGCCTCGAAGAAGTCGGCGCCGCCGCCGTCATGCCGCTCGGCGCCCCCATCGGGACCAACCGTGGGCTGCTCTCCCGTGACTTCCTCCGCATCATCATCGAGCAGGCCCGCGTGCCCGTGATCATCGACGCCGGCCTCGGGGCCCCGTCGCATGCCGCGGAAGCGATGGAGCTCGGCGCCGATGCCGTCTTGGTGAACACCGGCATCGCTTCCGCCGGCGACCCCGTCGCGATGGCCCAGGCCTTTGCGCTGGCGGTGCAAGCCGGGCGCATCGCCCGCGAGTCTGGCCTCGGTGCGGGTTCGGTCGCGGCCCAGCCGACGTCTCCGTTGACGGGCTTCCTCGACTGATGCCATGGCCGCCAAGCCTGGACGCCTCCGTGCCGACGAGCTTCTGCTGAAGCTCAACCTCGCGCCGTCGCGTTCCATGGCCCAAGCGCTGATCTTGGCGGGGAAGGTGCGCTCGGGGCCCGATAGCGTCGTGCAGAAGGCCTCGCAGTCTTTTCCGGAGGACGCGCTCCTCACCGTCGATCAACCGCCGCGCTTCGTCTCACGCGGTGGTGAAAAGGTCGATGCGGCGTTGACGCATTTCCAGATCGATGTCGCCGGCCGGCACGGCCTCGACGTCGGCGCCTCCACGGGTGGGTTCACGGATTGCCTCCTGCAGCGCGGCGTCGTGAGCATGACCTGCGTGGATGTCGGGACGGCCCAGTTGCACCAGAAACTGCGGACCGACCCGCGCGTGACGAATTTCGAGAAGTTCAACGCCCGTGATTTGCCCACCGCGAAGTTGCCGCACGCCCTCTACGGCATCGTGGTCATGGACCTCTCGTTCATCTCGCTCGGCTTGGTCTTGCCGGTGGCCTGGGCGCGCGTGGCGCCAGGCGGTCATCTCGTGGCGCTCATCAAGCCGCAGTTTGAGGCGACTAAGGCGGAGGCCGACAAGGGCCGCGGCATCATCAAGGACCCGCTCATCCACGCCCGCGTGGTCGAGGGCTTGACCGCGGCGAGCCGCGAACTCCCCGGCGCGACGGTCCTCGGTGTCATCCCTTCGCCCATCGAAGGCGGGGAGGGGAACAAGGAGTTCCTCATCGGTTTGTCGCGGGCCTAGCGGTTGTTTTAGTTGGCGTCTCCCTCCCGCTTGCCGCTAAGTCGTCGGGTGACCGCGCTTGAACTCCGAAGTTACTTGCGGTCATCCCTCTGGGTGCTGGGGGCGTTCTGCTCCTGTCAACTTGCCGCCGCGACCGTTGATTTCTCCAATCCGGATCAGGGGGTGACTCCACTGGGGGGGCGGATGGAGTTCCTTTTGGATCCAGAGGGTCGGATGGGTTATGCGGAGGCGCAGCATGCGACGGGCTTCACCGCTGCCACCGGCTCGACCCCGTCGTTTGGCTTTCTGTCCGGTGCCCTTTGGGGCCGGTGCGTCCTCCGCAACACTTCCGACCAGACGCAGAAACTGGTCGTGGAACTGGAAATGGCCCAGCTGAGTCACCTTGAGTGGTTTGTCCAATCGGGGGTAGGGGAGGCCCGTCGTTCGTCGGGTGGGGCGCGCGACCCGGGACTGCATCCGTACCGATTCCCATCCACGGCCTTGTCCTTGGTGCCAGGCGAGTCCGTCACGGTCTACTGCCGTATCCGCTCAGACGCGGCGGTTTGGCTCCCGTTTGTCGCCGGGACCGAGATGGCCCTCTGGCAACATCGCTTCAAGCGGGATGCCATCGATTACATCTATTTCGGCCTGGGCCTAGCCTTGTCCGGCTTGGGTTTCGGACTGACCTTGATTTATAGACGCAGGGTTTTCCTTTTTGCCGCGCTATTGCCGTTGGCGTTGATCGGTTACTACTGCTTGTTGTTCGGCTATTACCACCACTTGCCTTGGGCTTGGCCGGCTTGGGTGGGCCGGGAAGGGGTGCTCATCGCTGATGCCGCGGTCGTTGGCTACTTTTTGCTCTTCATGCGGAGCTTCATTGGGACGCAAACCGAGACGCGGATGGCGAATCTGCTCTTGGGCGTCGGCTTGCTCCTGCCCG
>CALQIY020000106.1 GCA_943330755.2 Opitutus sp. GAS368 | reverse complement strand
GCCTCACCCATTATCCTCGCCCTTTGCGTTTAGGTTCTACACGTTGCTGTAATGCCATTTGCTTCCTTAGGCCTAGACGCCTCCATCCTCAAAGCGGTCGCCGACCAGGGTTACACTGAACCCACGCCGATCCAGAAGGCCGCCATCCCGTCGGTCATCGAAGGGGTCGACGTCATCGGCATCGCCCAGACCGGTACCGGTAAGACGGCCGCCTTCACTCTGCCTTTGCTCACCCGCCTGCTCCGCACGGCCAACAATACCCACAAGGGCCGCGTCCGCTGCCTGATCCTCGCCCCGACCCGCGAGCTCGTCGTCCAGATCGCCGAGAACGTGGCTGCCTACTCCCGCTACTCCGGCGCGGTTGTCGCCACCTGCTATGGTGGCGTCAGCGAACGTCCGCAGATCGCCGCCCTCCGCAGGGGCTGCGACTTCCTCATCGCCACCCCGGGACGCCTGCTCGACTTGGGCAGCCAGGGCCATGGTGACTTCTCCGCGGTGGAGTGCCTCGTCCTCGACGAAGCCGACCGTATGCTCGACATGGGCTTCTTGCCGGCGATCAACACGATTGTCCGCGCGCTCCCGCCCGAGCGTCAGACCTTGATGTTCTCGGCCACGCTCTCCCGCGAGATCGAGACCCTGACCAAGCAGTATCAGCGTTCGCCCAAGCTCATCGAGGTCGGCCGTCGCTCCAACCCCGCCGAAACCGTCACCCAGCTCCTCTTTGAGTGCCCGGGTGCGCTCAAGCAGGTCATGCTGCACCACCTCCTCAAGGACGAAGCCATGAACATGGTCCTCGTCTTCGCCCGCACCAAGCACGGTGCCGACCGCGTCTGTCGTAAGCTCGATGGCGACGGCATCTCCTGCGCCGCCATTCACGCGAACCGCTCGCAGGCCCAGCGCCAGCGTGCCCTCCAGGCCTTCAAGAACGGCGAAATCCGCGTCCTCGTCGCCACCGACATCGCCTCGCGCGGTATCGACGTCGACGGCATCAGCCACGTCGTGAACTTCGACTTCCCTGACCAGATCGAAGACTACGTGCACCGCATCGGCCGCACCGGTCGCGCGCTCTCCACGGGCACTGCGATCACCTTCATCACCCGCGAAGACCTCGGCGACCTCCGTCGCCTCGAGCGCATCGTCGGTAAGCACCTGCACTGTGGTAAGCTCCCGGGCTTCGACTACACGCAGCAGGCCCCGGCCCGCACCCCGGAAGATTTCCAGCGTCATCAGGATCCCCGCGCCGGAGCCCACCACAGCGAACGCGAAGGCCGTCCGCAGGGAGGTCGCAATGGCGGCTACCGCGCCGCTCAAGGCAGCTACCGTCCGTTTGGCCGTCCCGGCACCCGTCGCACGGGCGGCCCTAAGTAAGCCGAGATTAGAATACAAAAGAAGCCCGGCACCCCCGGGCTTTTTTATGTCGGTGTGGCTAGGACGCGACGCAGTCGCGCCCCTACCAAAGAGGCAACGTGGACAGCACGTGGTGCTGTCCCTACCCGTCATTTCCCGAGCTCGATCGACTTCACGCGCGCGCTGGTCGTCTGCGGGGAGATGGTGAGCGTGGCGCGGTGGTAGGCGCCGTCGTAGCCGGCCTTGGGGAGGGGGATGACGAGTCGACGCATTTGGCCGTCGGCGACAATCGGTAGCGGTGAGGTGATGTCGGCCCCGCCGGTGTTCAGCGGATGTTTGCTGAGCGTGAGCGTCGCCTTGGCGCCGTCACCGCTGAGGGCCGCCTCGATGGTGACGGTGGGTGCTTGGTCGGCCTGCCAGATGGTCAGGGGGCTGAGCGCGCGCAGCGGGGTCTTGCCGTCCGGACGCAGGTCGAGTTCCCCGCGGATCGGCCAGCCGGCATACGTGCCGACGCCCGCATAGAACCAGCCTTGGCGGTCAGAGGTAAAACGCCAGCGCGGGGTCGGGGGATGACGCATGGCGGCCACCTCTTGGGCGCGCGTGCGGATGGTGCTCAGGTTGCCCACCACGAGTTCGTAGTCATACTCGTAGCGGATATCGTGATCGAGGATCTCCTTGCCTTGCCCGGCCAGATAGCCCGTGGCATTCGCGCGCGAATCATTGGGTCCCGGTTGGCCGGCGAAGCCCCCCGTGTGGTCGGTGCGGAAAGGCGTGATGAGGCCGATGCCTTCATCGGCGGCGTTGAGCAAGGCGGACCAATGCTCCGTCGCTTCCCAATAGACCCACGGGTGTTTGGTCTTGGATTTCGGCTGCTCGGTGATGGCTTCGCCGGTGAAGGGGCGGGTGCCGACGTAGCTGACGACGCGGAAGAAGGAGCCGTTCGCATAGAGCGCGGGGAGTTCCTGCTGGCGGGCGGCGTAGCGCGTGCGGTCGGAGCGCGCGTTGGTCAGGCGGGAGCGCACCTTCACCCAAGTGCCCTCCAGTTCGAGCCAGGAGTCGAAGGTGCATTCGGCCGGCACGTTGTTGAGCGGCCACTGCATCGGGATGCACGTCACATGCAGCTTCTTGCCGTCGTTTTCGTGGGCGATCACCTTGGACGGGTTCTTGAAATCATCGCCCGTCTGGATCGGATTCCAGCCGAGGTGTTTCCAATGGTCGGAAGGGGATTGGCCTTTCTCTGTGTACGGCACTGGTCCGGAGTAAAAGGACATCTGCACCTGCCGACCGAGGTCGTGGTTGTTGATCAGGTTGCGCCCGTCCTTGGGTGCCAGGTAGACGATGGCCCCGCCGTGGTTCAGGTCGACCCCGACGCGGATGATGCCATTATCGAGGTAGCTCATCTTCGCGCCCGGCGGGAGCTCGTCGGCCGCCGGGTCGGCGGCGAACGCGAGCGTCGCGAAGGCCAGCAAGGTGAGCGTCAGTCGCATGTTTACTTTGGCGCCGCTTGCTTCTTGGCCGCCGCCTTGGCTTTGGCCTTGGTCTGCGGGCCGCTCTCGGCGTCGACGCCGGCCAGGGGGAAGCGTTCGTCGGGCACGTGGTTGGCCGCCATCTTCGCTTCGAGGTCCTTGACGACTTCGGGGAATTTGGCGGCGAGGTCGTTGGCCTCGGCCGGGTCGGCCTCGAGGTCGTAGAGCTGCGTCGTCACCTTACCAGCGGCCGTCATCTGCTTGCCCATTTCGGTGCGGATGGCCTTCCACTTGCCTTCCCAGATCGCCTGCTGTTCGCCGTAGCCGGGGAACTCGCGGTAGAGTGGGGTGCGGCGGGCTTCCTTCGCCCCGAGGAGCGTGGGAACGAGGCTTTCGCCGCTCTGGGTCGTCGTGACCTTAGCCTGCGCCAGTTCGGCGAACGTCACGAGCCAGTCTTCAAACCCCGAGAGACGGTCGGACCGCTTACCTGCGGCGACCTTGGCAGGCCAGCGTAGCACGGTCGGTTCGCGGACGCCGCCCTCGTGGAGGGAGCCCTTGAGCCCGCGGAGTCCACCGGCGGAATTGAAGAACGTCGTGTTTACGCCACCGACGTCATGCGTGGCGCCATTGTCGCCCGTAAACACGATGAGCGTGTTGTTCGCCACGCCGGCTTTCTCCAGCGCAGCCATGAGGCGGCCGACGTCCTTGTCGAGGCGCGAGATCATTGCGGCGTAGGTCGCGAGGGGCGTGCGGTTCGGCACGTAGGAGCCCTTGGCGGCGGGGGCGAAGGGCTTATCTTCCGCGAATTTCCCTTCGTAGGGCTTCAGGTCCTCGGCGGGTAGCTGGAGCGAGACGTGCGGGAGTGGCGAGGCGAAGTAGAGGAAGAACGGGCGTTGGGCGTTGGCGGCGATGAATTTTTCGGCGCCAGCGATGAAGCGATCGGGCGCGAAGTCCTTGCCGGTGAAGGCCGCGTAAGCCTTCGGGTCCTGCGGGTCGGCGCCGGTCGGGAATCCGCCATGGCCAGGCACGCCCTTTTCGCCGTTATCGAGCGGCACTTCCTTGCCGTCCTCCCAGATGGCTGCCGGGTAATGGCTGTGCGCGACCCATTGGCTCGTGAGGCCGAGGAACTTATCGAACCCTTGGACGTCGGGCCGACCGGTGGAATCGTAACCGCCGAGACCCCATTTGCCGAACGCCCCGGTCACGTAGCCCGCCTGACGCAGGACATTGGGCATCGTCGTGATGCCGGCCGGGAGCGGAATCTGTTCGCCCTTACCGACGTCGAGGTTGTCGCGCACGGGGGCGCGGCCGGGATTAAGTCCGGTCATCAGCACCGAGCGGGACGGGGCGCAGACCGCGTTGCCGCAATAGTGCCTGGTCAGCACGAGGCCCTCTTGGGCGAGGCGGTCGAGGTTGGGGGTCAGGATTTTCTTCTGCCCCATGAAACCGACTTCGCCGTAGCCCAAGTCGTCGGCCAAGATGAAGATGATATTCGGACGAGACTCGGCGGCGGAGGCCAGGCCAGCCAAGGCCATTAACAGGAGCGTGGGGAGACGTCGCATAGGGAATTCCTAGGCAATACGCCCCCTCCTGTCGAGGAAAGGGGCGGTTTTGTTTGTCGGGTTGACAACTTCGCCCCCCATGGGCTTAACAAATCTTCCTTTCTCGGGCTGTAGCGTAGTCTGGTAGCGCGCTTGCATGGGGTGCAAGAGGTCGTGAGTTCGAATCTCACCAGCCCGACCAAAGGAAAGTTTCCCCGAAAGCCCACTTGGTCGGGTTTATTTCTTGGCCTTTTTATCCGCCGCCTTACCGCCTTGGGGGCTCCCGAACACAGGCTCGATCAACTGCTTGTTCCAACGGTCAAGCTCGTCGGTCAGACGCCGTGCGACCTCGGGCTGGGCGGTCGCCAGATTCTTGGTCTCGGACAGGTCCTCCGATAAGTCGTAGAGTTCGTCCGGCTGTTTGCCGTTGCGGACCAGTTTCCAATGGCCCGTGCGTACCGCGAAGCTCTGCCCGCCGCCGGTACGCCAGAACAGCGACCGCTGAAGCGGGCTGGCGGCTTGGCCTTTGAGGTGCGGGATCAGGTCGACGCCATCCAGCGGACGTTCCTTGGGCAAGGGGGCGCCGGCGACCGCCAAAGCGGTGGTGGCGACGTCCAGCGAAGAGACGGATTCCGCGTAGGTGGAGCCGGGCTTCAACTGGGCGGGCCAGCTGACCACGAAGGGCACGCGGATGCCGCCTTCATAGACCATGCCCTTATTGCCGCGAAGCGGGGTGTTATCCGCGCCCAGTTTGGCTGGCGTGCCGCCGTTGTCGCTGAAGAAGAAGATCAGGGTGTCCTGCGTCTGGCCGCTGGCGGCCAAGGCTTGGGTGACCGTGCCAATCGCGTCGTCGAGCAGGCTGATTTGGGCGAGGCACTTCCGGCGCACCGGGTCGGCGATGTGGGCGAACTTCTGCTCGCGTTCGGCGGTCGGCTGGTGCGGCGTATGCGGGGCATTGAACGCGAGGTACAGCATCCAAGGTTTGCCGTCATTTCTCTGGATGAAGTTGGCCGCTTCCCGACCCAAGGCTTCGGTCAGGTGGGTTGGGATATCCGTGGTCGGCTTTCCGTTCCGGGTAAGGGGGACGTTGTATTCTTTCTGCTCGTTGATGGCCCAGCCCGAGAACATGTGGCCGCCCCCGATGAACCCATAGGTTTGCTCAAAGCCCCGATTCCACGGCGCCTGCGCGGGGGTGGCCCCGAGGTGCCATTTGCCGATCCAACCGGTCCGATAGCCCGCTTCTTGTAGGTATTGCGGCAAGAGTTTTTCGGACAACGGCAAGCCTAAGGCGGGGTTCGTGGGGTCGTAGGCGGGATTGTTCTCGTGCCCGAAACGTTGTTGGTAACGTCCGGTCAGCAGGCCCGCGCGGGTCGGGCTGCAGAACGGGTGGGAGACGTAGCCGCTGGTGCAGCGGACTCCGGAGGCGGCGAGCGCGTCAAGGTGTGGCGTGGGCACGGCTTTGCCGCCGTTGAAGCCGACGTCGGCGTATCCCTGGTCATCGCTGACGATGACCAGGACGTTTGGACGACGACTTTCCGCTCCGCCGAGGGCGGTGGCGAGCAACGTCAAAAAAAGGGCGAATCGCATCGGTGGGTTCAAGGCTTTTGGAAACTATCCCCGTAGGCCGCCAGGCCGAGGGATTGCTTGTCGCTGGAGTGGTTGAGGTAGGCGCGGACGGTTTCGCCTTTCTCCAGCAACCTTGCCTCGCCTGGGCCAGGGGTAGGGTTCTTCAATTCCATGACCTTGTAGGTGACTTTGACCACATCCCCAGGCTTGTGGCCGTCCTTGGAGCGGATGACGGACTGGACGCTGGCGGTGACCTGAATGTCGAGTTGTCGGCCGTCCTTGACCTCGGTGATCTTGACGTCGACCTGGTCGGCTTTGATGACCAGCGCCTCCGCCGCCTCGTCCTGGAGACGACGGATGTGGCCCGGCGCTATCGCGGCGTGTAGGGTAGAGAGTGCGAGGAGTAGGTAGGTCAGCGTGGTGCGCATGGGAAATCAGCGTTGGGATTCGATCCAGGGGACGAGCTTGTCGGCCCAGGCGTGGGCGTGGGCCTTGAGGCCTTCGCCGGAGAAGTGGACGCCTTTGCCGCCGTTATCCCGCAGCGGTCCGCGGAGGGCGTCGGAGTCGGGTCCCTCGAGGGCGACCTTGTCCTTCCAGAGGCTGGCCTGGGCGGCGCGGATGTCCTCGGAGCCAACGTCGTCTGGGCCGTGATAACTCACCTGGGCGACAAACCAAGGGGCGCTGGGGAGGACGAGGGCGTCTTTCCGGGTGCGGGTAATCAGCGTCTTGAGGTATTCGGCGTAGAGTTTGCCCGACAGCGTACGCGTCGCGTCCTTCTGATTGGCGTCGCTTTCGCCTTGGTGCCAAAGCACCGCGCGAAAGGAGGGGACGGCCTCCATCCGCTTGACCAGCATCGCGTAGGCCTTGCCGTCGGAATCCCATTGGCCGTCGGCGGTCTTGCGCACGCGGCTGATGATCGTCGGCGGGTTGGGGAAGGGGATGCCGCTGGGGAGCCATTCGCGGACGCTGGTCGCGCCGATGCCGCACGGGATGAAGCCGATGGGGACGCCGAGGCGCTGCTGGAGTTCGTCGCCCAAGGCGGGCAAAATGCTACCGCCGCCGCCGGAGGCGCCGGGCTGGGGGTCGGCGCACGGTTGCCAATCGCCCTTCGGTGTCAGCGTGAGGACCTGGTCGGAGATTGCCTTCGTCTTCACCGCCCCATGGTTGGCGGAGTTGGATTGGCCGGTCACTACAAAGACCTCACCGACGAAGAAGTTCACCGCGGCCAAACTCGCGATGGGCTTGCCCTCGCGCAGCGCGCGGATCTCCACCGCGTGCGCCCCGGTG
>CALQIY020000105.1 GCA_943330755.2 Opitutus sp. GAS368 | reverse complement strand
TTTCGGCGGGCTTTGAGTTTCAGGAGGGGAGAGCGCTTACGAGCTCTTCTTGTCCTTCTTGCTGTCGAGCTTCGGGGCGTCGGCGGCAGCGGCGAGGGTCTCACCGGCGGTGCCGTGGTTCGCGGCGATGTAGGCCTTGAGCTCGTCCGGGGTGAGGGCGACCCAGAAGTGGGCTTCCAGCACGTCGAAGACGAGGTTGTTGGTCACCACGCCGTAGGTCTTGCCCATGAACTCAGCGTTCTTGGTGAGGACGTCGGTCGCCTTGGCGAGCTCTTCCTTGATGCGAGCCTTGGCGGCTTCATCGGTGGCGGCCTGTTCGGCGGCGCGGAGCTGGAGAATGGTGTTCTGTTGGACCTGGATCACTTCGATGCTGTTGTTGAGCACCGGAATGTGGTCACCGGTCACCTTGGAGAGGACGACCATCTTGGTGTTACCGCGCGCTTGGATGTCGGCTTCCTTGAAGTCCGGATTCTTGCGGAGCTCGGCGACCTGCTCGTCGGTGACGGGGGTCATGAGCTGGATGGCGGTGTTCTGGATGAAGTGCGGGCGGATGGCGACGGAGTCGACCTTGAAGCCGTAGACCTTGGCGAAGATGTCATCCTTCTGGTTGAAGTCGGCGAGTTCGCCGTCGCGGACCTTGGTGAGGGCATCCTTTTCGCCGGTCGTGAGGGTCGCGGCGATGCGCTGGTTGACTTCAAGGATGCGGCGAGCCTGGGCCGTCATCACGTTGAGGTCGTTGTTGAAACGGGCGAGCGTGTCCGGGCTGCTGATCGTCACGAACTTCAGGAAGACCTTATTGTCGTGCTGGAGCAGGTTGCTGTCGACGCGAGGCGCCGGGGTTTCGGTAGCGGTGGTCATGGTGTGATTGGTTTGGGGGTAGGGGTAGAGGGGGATTACTTGGCCTTCTCTTCGGTTGCCGGAGCGTCCGCCTTCTTTTCTTCGGGCTTGGCGGTGGCCTTCTCGAGCTTGGCCTTTTCGGCTTCGGTGATCTGGACGAAGAGCTTGGCTTCGGCCGGGATGGTGCCGTTTTCGGAAGGGTAGTCGAAGCCGCGGGACTTCTTGAACTCTTCGGAGAGCTTGTTGACGCGCTCCTGGGTGGCCTTGACGGCTTCTTCGGCCTTCTTCTTGTCTTCGTCGGACTTCAGCTTGGGCTGGAGGTCAACGAGCTGCTGGAGCTGGGCCTTGGTCTCGACGATTTGCTTGAGGAGAACCTGGAAGGTTTCGACTTCAACCGCGCCCGTGATGGTGTCGCGGACGAGGAACTTCTTGTCTTCCACCGTGAGGACGGACTCGGGCTTGAAGTCCTTGGCGGCGGAAACCTTGGTGAACTCGTCGTTGGAGAGGGGCGTCAGGAAGAGGACCTTCGTGGGGACGAGCTGGTAGGGGCGGTCGATGCTGAAGCCACCGTAGAGCTTACCCATGGCTTCATTGTCGGCTTGGAGCTTGGCCTGCTTGGCGGCGATCTCGTGACTGCGGGCTTCGCGCTCCGGGGTGGTCAGCGCGTTTTCGAGGAAGAGCTGGGAGCGCTTGAATTCTTCGACCTGCTGGGCGAGGATGCGGATGCGCTGCTGGAAGTTGACGAACTCCTGCGGGGAAGTGGCCGTCCAGACTTGCGCGAAGAACTTCTGGTCAGCCTTCGGGGCCTCGGCGGTGGCCGCCTTACCCACTTCGAGGGTGGGCTTGAGCTCGGCACCGGGCTTGGCGTCCTGGGCGTTCAAAGTGAGCGCCAAAGCGGCAATGAGGAAGGGAAACGGCTTCATGGTTTTGGGGAGAGAAGTTTTACCTTAAGGAAATGGGTCCCAGCCACCACAAAAAAACCCAGCTGTGAATTATTTGTGAACAGCCAAAGCCCGATCGAAAATCGCAGGTAAGTCCAAGGCTGCGGCCTGTTTTTGGAACGCCTCATCGGCCAAGAGGGCCCGCACCTTTGGGTGGTCGAAAAACTCACTTAAGTCCCTGTTATTCAATAACTCACGAACTTTTTTGTCTTCCCAGGCTTGATAGAACGATGGATGTGCCGCCATGGCCCGCATTTCAGGCATGGCCATCAGCCGTTTGCGGGCCTCTGGGTCGGCCATTAACAGTCGGGTCTGAGTCATCAGGCGCTTTTGCCGATCGGGCAGGGGGGGCCAGTCCTTGAGCCAATAGGTAGCCGGGGTGCTCGCCATTTGATCTCGAGCCTGGATGCTGAGGTGTTTCTGGGCGGCTTGGGGCCCCCCGATGAGTTCCTGGACGGACGCGGTGGTCGCGATGGCCAAGACCAGGAGGCTAAAATACAGCAGGCCGGTCCAGCAGCCCACCATCGCCCCGAGAATCGGGCTTTCGGCCTCATCTACCCCTTCTGGGCGTTTACCCATCCACCATGCCAAGCCGTAGACCACGAGGCCGGTGACGCAGGTTAGGCCCAGGACACCGGCCGCCCCGCGCATCAGCCAGGGGAAGGAGGTCCCATGGAGCAGGGAATGGCCCAGCTCGGGCCCCAGGGCCCAGCCGAGCGCGATGCCCACCGTGAGGGCGATGGGGCCAGCCAATTGCCTCAGCGGGCCTCGCTTATAGCCCCGCCAAGCCCCCCGCGCCATGAGCAGGGCCAGCACCAAGCCGGCGAGCCAGAGCATCCAGGAGGTCTCGGAGGGGGGCGGCGGCATCGTTAGCTTTCACCAAGCACCTTGCGGATGGAGCCCTCGCGGGCTTCGATGCTTTCGGCCAACTTGAACTGCACGAGCGCTCGGCGGAGGTTATGGCCCGGGTAGCGCACCTTGAAATAAACGTCGCCGGCGAGATGGTCGGCCAAGAAACGAATCCCGAGTTCCAGTGGGATCAGGTGAATGCAGTCGTAGAGGTATTTCAGCTCGGCGGCGCTCAGGAAATCCTGGGCGTGCGAGCGATAGCCGCGGTAGATGGCCGTGAAAAGGTCGAGGTCGAAGATCACGCTGGCGAGGTCGGGCGCGTCTTCGCCGGCGGGGTTGCAGGCCGAGCGCGTCGCGTCGCCGATATCGTAGTGCACAAGGCCGGGCTGCACGGTGTCGAGGTCGACGATGCACGTGCCCCGACCCGTCGCGGTATCGATCATGATGTTGCCGACCTTGGGGTCGCCGTGGGTGGTGCGAAGCCGCAATTCCCCTGATTTCAGGGCATTTTCGAGCACGTTGCAGCGGGCGCGGCGTTCCTCCACGAAGCGCAGCGCGCGCTTGGCGTCCAAGGATGTCTGGACGCGCTCCCGGCCTTCGGGCGTGGCCAAAGCAGCGTCGAGTTTGGCAAGGTAGCCCGGGGTCACGTGGAAGCCGGGCAGGGCGTAGCGGAGCTGGTCGCAGGGCAGGTCGCTGACCATGCGGTGGAAGTGGCCCAAGACATAGCCGGCTTCGAAAGCGTGCTCGGGATTCTGGACTTTCTCGAACGCCGTGGCGCTCGCGATCTGCGAGATGGCTCGCCAGATGTCGCCATTCGCGTCGGTCACCCAGTCTTCACCGCCCTTGGTCTGGATGATCTTCGGCAGCTGCCAGATGCGGTCCGCGCCGTCGGATTCGGCCTCGAGCTTGGCGTGGCAATGGTCGGTGAGGACGCGCATGTTCTGCATGATCGCCTCGGGGTCGGGGAAGATGGCCTTGCGGACGCGTTGTACGATGAAGCGCTGCTCCGAAAAGGTCGTCCGGAAAATCGCCAGATAGGTGTCGTTGACGTTGCCCGAACCGTAGGGTTCGACCGTGACCAGCCGTCCCTGGACGTCGAATTGGCGGGCGATAAGGGCGGCACGCATAGGTTACCGGGCCAATTTGCCCCGTTTTTCCCGAGAGGCGAGGGCATTCCGGTGACGCCAAGGCTTGATTTTCGGTTTGGTCTCCCCATGTTGGGCTCTCCTCTGCGCCGCCACCTTAGCTCAGCTGGTAGAGCATCTCATTCGTAATGAGAATGTCGCCGGTTCAAATCCGGCAGGTGGCTCCAGCGCAGGGGTTAACTTTCCAGTCCGTTTGCTAAGGCGGGCTTTCCCATCTCCCTCCTCCACATGAGCCGCCGCTCCGACCCGCCCGCCCGAAGCCGCGATTTATCGCGCCGCTACGACCGGAACTTCAAGGTGGACGATGCCTATCGGGCGACGTTGCCCGACATGCAGAACAAGGATGCGTCCCTGATTCAGGGCGCCAATGTCCCGATCCAGCACGTGGGCATCGCGGGTTTCCGTCTGCCGATGCTGGTCATCTCGCGCGACGGCAAGCCGGTGCCCCTCGAATGCACGGTCACGGGTTCGGTCTCCCTCGCGGCCGACCGCAAGGGCATCAACATGTCGCGCATCATGCGCACTTTCTACGAGTTCAAGGACCGCGTCTTGTCCCATGAGCTCCTCGAAGAGGTGCTGATCCGCTACAAGAAGGACCTCGAGTGCAGCCGCGCGCGCATCCTCGTCGAGTTCCGCTACCCGATCGTCCAGAAGTCCCTCCGCTCCGGCCTCGAAGGCTGGCAGTACTACAAGGCGACCCTCGAAGGCACCATCGACGACCTCGATCGCCTCCGCCGCTACGTCCATTTCGACTTCGTCTATTCGTCCGCGTGCCCTTGTTCCGCCGAGCTGACCGAGCACGCCCGCGAAGAACGCGACACCTACGGGATTCCGCACTCCCAGCGCTCCAAGGCGCGCGTCATCGCCGAAGTCTCGCCCGGCAAGGTCCTCTTCGTCGAGGACATGAAGGACCTCTGCCTCGCCGGCCTCCATACCGAGACGCAGGTCATGGTGAAGCGCGAGGACGAGCAGGCCTTCGCCGAGCTCAACGGGGCTTATTCTAAATTTGTCGAAGACGCGGCCCGCCTCGTCTTCGAGCAGTTCGACCACGATGCGCGCGTGCGCGACTTCGTCATCGCCTGTTCGCACCTGGAGTCCCTGCACTCCCATGACGCCGTTTCGGTGATCAACAAGGGCATGCCGAGCGGGCTTTCGGCGGACTTCAGCCAGTTCAGAGACCTGGTCTGCTAGTTCTTTGGCGGCTTGCTCCTTCGTCGGCGGCCGCCTAGGTTCGTCTTCACGAGGGGGTAGCTCAGCTGGATTCAGAGCAGCAGCCTTCTAAGCCGCCGGTCGCGGGTTCGAGTCCCGCCCCCCTCGCCACTTTCCCCGCCCCATGTCCTCGCTGCCCTATCACCTCGCCGACCGCGGCCAGAGCCTTGGCGTCTTGGATCACCAAGCGGTCCTGGCCGGTTTGGCCACGGGCCGTTTGTCGCCGGACGTCCTTGCCTGGCAGGAGGGCGACGCCGCTTGGGTGGCGCTGCGTCTGCGGCCCGAGTTCGCCAGCGGGCTGAGCGCGGTGGCTTCCCTGGAGCCGCCCCCGCCGGCGATGCCTTGGGAAGCGCAAGTGACGCGGTGGCGTACGCGCCCGAAGTTCGCGACGCTCTGGGCCACGCTCAAGGCGGTCCTCTTCCGTCCGCAGGCCACGTTTACTGCCGAGGTTTCGGCCGATGGTCTCCGCGCGCCGTTGCAGTGGTTGCTCTGGGCCAGCCTCATCGCGGTGCTCGTCGGTTTCCCGCTGTGGAGCTTGCTGTTGACCCTGCGTCCGGTGTTGCTCGGCAAGATCGGCTTCCCGGAAACCGCGGCCCCGGCGATCTTCAACCTGACCTATTTCTTCCGGGCCTTGGCGGTCTACCCGCTGGCCGCCGTGGTGGGCACGTTCGTCACCACTTTCATCGTACATGGGCTGCTGCGGCTTTTCGGTGGTGGTCGCGGCGGTTGGCGCCGGACCTTCCGCACCTTGGCTTATGTGGGTGGGGCGATGTGCTTCGTCTTGGCGATACCGGTCACCGCCTGCGCCGTCCCGCTCTGGGGTTTTCTCCTGGCCTTCTTGGCCCTCGGGTTTGCGCATCGGGAGCCTGCGTGGCGGGGCTTTTTGGCGGTCGGCATCATGGCGGCCGTCGGTTGCTGCGCGGGCTTGATCGCCACGGTCTGGTCGTTCGCCCGCCCCTTCATGCGCTGAGCCGCCTGCGGGCTTGCACGGGCCGACGGATTCGCCACTGCTTTTCTTATGCAAATCCACGTCGCCCGTCCGCCCAACCAGCTCGGTGTCTTCACCCTCGAGGAGGTCGCCGCCGGCCTGCAGTCGGGTCGTTTCCTGCCGACCGACCAGGCTTGGCGCGATGGGATGGCCGCCTGGACGCCGTTGAATCAGTGGGAAGAGTTCCGCGGCGTCGCCGCCGCGGTGCCGGCTTCGCCCGCCGATGTGGCGGTCGCGCCCTCGCAGGTGCCTTGGGAGCAGGGCAAGAGCGTCGGTAGTTTCTTTGCGACCGTGAAGGCCGCGGTCTTCGCCCCGCGGGAGACCTTTGCCAACGCGCGGATGGAGTTCGGTGATTGGCTGATCTTCGCCTACATCACGCAACTGCTGGTTCTGCCGGTCCGCTTGATCCAGGCCTTCGGGTATGAGGATCCCAGCGTCCAAATGCTGCGTTTCTTCGAGCAGTTCAACAACCCGGCCCTCGAGCCGATGCTGGCTGGCTTGCGGCAAAACGCCAACGCCGCGGATTTGCCCATCGCCGGCGTCATGAAGGGGGTTTCCTTGGTTGGCGGCATCGTCATCGGCCCGCTCATGTTGGCTTTGGTCGGGGTGCTCGTCTGGGTTGGCTTGTGGATCATGCGGCAGAAGGTGGATTGTGGCCGCGCCATCGCGGCCATCCTGATGACCTCGTCCGTCGCCACGATCGTGGCCATGCCCTTGGGTCTGCTCGGGTTCAATTTCATCCTCTTGTTCGGCCTCTTCTGTCTCCTCAGCATCCCTTACCTGATTTTCTATCACCGCCTACATGGCGCGGCCATTCAGCGCAGCGCTTGGGTGTCGTTCGGGGCGCACGTCTTGGTGGGCGTGCTCGCGCTTTGTTGCTGCGGCTGTTTGGTCGGCCTTTTGGGTGCGGCCATGGCGGGATAAAGGCGGCTGCGGCGCTGCGGCGATGCCCATGGAGGCCGAGTTGCGGTCCCCATGGGCTTGCCGTATCCGCCGCGCCCGTATAGGCCTGAGTGATGCAAATCCACGTCGCCCGTTCGCCCAACCAGCTCGGAGTCTTCAGCCCAGCGGAAGTCGCCGCCGGCCTGCAGGCAGGGCGTTTCCTGCCAACCGACCAAGCTTGGCGCGAAGGGATGGCTGCGTGGATACCGTTGAGCCAGTGGCCCGAATTCGCGGGTCAGGGCGTGCCCACCCCGCCGGCGGCAAATGCGGCTACCGCTTCCGCTCCTGAGGCCACGGTGCCGGTTGGCCCGTCGCAGCTTCCCTGGGAGCAGGGGCGCTCGTTAGCGTCTGCTTGGCAGTCAGTGGTGGCGATGGTGACGCGTCCGGCCGAGGTCCTCGGGAA
>CALQIY020000104.1 GCA_943330755.2 Opitutus sp. GAS368 | reverse complement strand
TCACCACGGCGCGTCTCGTTCCATTCCTTCGCCGTGGTCACCTTGTGGCCATCGTTCGCGATCAGCACATCGGGCACCGTATACGGCGGTACCTTCGCCTCATCATCGATCGCCGGAGGCATGACTGCGGCCCGGATCAGCTGGGGGAGGAGCATGGCGCGACTATGGGCGATTTGAGCTCCGTGAGGAGCCAACTCAGTTGGGGGTTGCGGGTTGGGGGTTGCGGGTCTCGGGAACTGCGGTGGCTTCGCCATCTGCTTGCACTCTATTTTCGGAGAACAGCGTCGAGGGGTGATACCAGGAAATGATCGCTCCAACCACTTACCGCCAACCCTGGCGAGGACGGCTCGCGTCCCTACCCAAAGGCACACGCGGCCGTAGGCCGCAGCCATTGCCACAACCCTCACCCCGCAACCCTCAACCCTTGCGGGCTACTGCCCGCGCTCCCAAACTTCGAAAGTATATTTCAACCCATCGACTTCGCCGTCCTTGGACCACGCGAGTTTCGTGAAGTGCCGCTTCCAATCCGCGGGGAAGAATCGGTCGCCGGGGAAGTCGCGGTGGATGCGCGTGATGAAAAGTTTGGAGCAAATCGGCAAGCCTTCCGCATAGATGCGTTCGCCGCCGGTGATCCAGGTCGGACCCGTCCACGGCAGCGTCTCCGCCAAGGCCACCGCGGCCGGCAGGTCGGCGGTCCGTTCCGCCCCGGGGAACACCTTGGCCGGGTCGCGGGAAACGACCACCGTCCCCCGACCCTCCAAGGCCTTACCAAGTTCCGCATAGCAGGCGGGTCCCTCGATCATGACCCCACCCGCGGTCTGGTCCAAAAACCACGCCAGGTCCTCGGGAATATGCCAAGGAAGGCGCCCTTCTCGCCCGATTACGCCGTTTTGGGCGACGGCGACGATGCACTGGATGGGCTTGGCCACGCCGCAGGGTTAGGCGGAAAACAGGCCTGTGCAAGCGCAAGGGCACATCCCTCGACTGATTGACAGCGGCCAAAGGGCTTACCAAGGTGGCGGGATGATTACCTGGCTCCAAGGCGCCACCTCCAAGCACCACCGCCTGATCTTCAGCTTCCTGCTGGTCGTGATCGTCGGCTCCTTCGTCTTCTACGGCTACGGCAACCGTGGCGCGACGGATACCAACACCCGGATGTACCTCGGGTACGACCTCAACAACGCCAAGCTCCAGACGCGCTACAGCGACTCCCTCGCCTTCGCGAGCTTCACGGGTCAGCGCAATGAAGGCCGATCCTTCTTCCAGTTCGTCGCCGAACTCAGCCTCGCCGACTCGCTCCACATCCCGAACCCATCCGACAGCGAAGTCCGCAAGCTCGCCCTGCTCGCGACCGCCGGCGCCGACGGCAAGGAGAACCTCGATAACCTGAATAAGTTCGTCGACTACGCCACGAAGGCGCTCAACGCCTCCGACGCCGAGACCCGCGCTCGTTTCGAAGTTTACCTCCAAGACGCCTGGCGCGTGAACAAGTCCGTCGCCCTGCTCTCCGGCCCCGGCCACGCCACCACCGCCCAGATCAAACGCCTCATCCAACGCGAAAAGACGCTCTGGACGGTCGACGCCGCCACTTTCTCGAATGCCGGCTTCAAGGCCACCGTCGCGGACGACGAAGCCAAGGCCAAGGCCGCCTTCGAAGCCAACAAGGAAGCTTACCGCCTCCCCGCCAAGGTCGAGGTCACCGTGGTATCCTTCACCAAGACCGAACCCGACACTTCCACGATCACCGACGACGAAATCGTGACCGAAGGCTACAACGTGGCCGAGAAGTTCAAGTTCGAGCCGGGCAAGATCAAGGAACAGTCCCTCGCCCGTCGTGCGGATATCGAGAAAATCATCCGCGCCGACCGCGCCCTGCGCAACCTCGCCGGCAAGATCGGCGAAGAGTTGGGCGACAAGTTCCCGACCGAGTCCCACAAGGCCGATTCGAAGGCGTTCACCGAATGGCTCAAGGCTCAGGGCGCCAAACTCACGACCCTCGCCGCTTACGAAGTCACCAACCCTCCGATCGACGCCAAGGTCCCCGCCGAAGCGCTCCGCCTCGCCGGTGAACTGACCGACAAGGAATGGCGCACGGACATGTTCCGCGCCGAAGACGCCGCCATCTTCGTGCTGCTCAACAAGCGCATCGAATCCCGCCTCCCCGCCTTCGAAGAAGTCAAGGCCCTCGCCCTCTCCAACTGGCGCAGCAACGAGCGCGCCCGCCTCCAGGCTGAAGAGCTCTCCCGCATCACCAAGCGCCTCCAGGAAGACGCGGCCGCCGGCAAGTCGTTCACCGAAAGCGCCAAGGCCCTTGGCCTAACGACCTCCACGCCCGCCCCCTTCACCGTCGTGACGACCCCTGAGACCCTCGCGGGCATCAACGAAAGCACCGGCCAAGTCCTCGAAGTCGCCGGCGTCGGCAAGATCACCACGGGCATCCGCACCGGCAACGGTGACACCGTGTTCCTCCGCGCCGCCAAGGCCGAGAAGCCGAAGGACGACGCCACCGAAGCCGAGGTCAAGCAGCTCGTCGCCCGCTTCACACAGCGTAACGCCTACTTCACCGCCCAGGGCCTCGTGCAGGACCTGACGGAAGTCCCGGAAGAAAAGAAGTAAGCGAAGGCGAAGCCTTCGCTAAGAGGGTTGCGGGTTTGGGGTTGCGGGTTGCGGATTGGCTAGGGGCTTTCTCTTTAAACCCTAAGGGATCCTCCATAAGGCTTCGGAGTTGGTGCATCCCATTCGCGCATCTACACGCTCGGGACATGGATTCGCATGAACCATCTTCCATCAACGACTACCGAGACCTGCTGGCCTGGAAAGAAGCCAGAGGCCTTGTCTTTACGGTCTACCGCATGACGCGAAGCCTGGTCGCTAACGACCGAGCTTTGGTCGACCAGATGCGTCGGGCGGTAATCTCGATACCTTCGAACATAGCCGAAGGGGATGCACGAGGCTCCAACCGTGATGCCCTGAGATTCCTACTGATAGCCAGGGGTTCGCTGGCTGAACTCGAGACACAGACCCTACTATGCCTGGACCTCAATTACATCACAGCTAAACAAGCCGATGAACTTCAGTCCAAATACGACAAGACCGGCAACCTGCTCGGAGGGCTGATTCGCTACCGGACGAAACAAGAAGCGCAAAGGAAGGGGGGTTAACCATCCCATCGTTGCGCCCTACCCCAAGGCTCATGCGGCCTTCGGCCGCGACCATTCCGCAACACCCACCCCACAACCCGCAACCCTAATGGCGAGTCTACGGGCGTTTTGGCTCCTCACCGGAGGTAAATCGCCCATAGTCTCGCCATGCCGCTCCGCCCCCGCATCGTCGCCCTCCTCGCCTGCGTCTGCGCCTCCCTGGCCTTCGCCGCTGAACCATTGTTGCTGCCCCGACCCAACGCGGTCGAGCTGACCGCGGAAACGTTCACGGCCACCGAGCTGACGGTATCCTGCGAATCCGGGGCGGAATTCGCCAAGGTGCAACGCATCCTGACCGCCGACGGAAAGCTCACGCAGGTCCGCCGTTCCGAAACAAATCCGACCCTCCGCGTATCGCGCCTGAAGACATCCGCCTACGCGCTCCGTATCCAGCCGAAGGGCATCGACCTCGCCTACGGTCCCGAGGATCAGCTCAACGCGGCCCTCACGACCCTGCGCCAACTGGCCTGGGCCGCACAGTCCGGTTGGTCCGTCCCCTGCGGCACGATCAGCGATACGCCGCGCTACGGCCACCGTGGCTTCATGTTGGATGAATCCCGCCACTTCACCGGTAAGGCCGGCGTGAAGCGCCTCCTCGACGCGATGGAGCTGCTCAAACTGAACGTGTTCCACTGGCACCTGACCGACGAACCGGGCTGGCGCATCGAAATCAAGAAATACCCGAAGCTCACCACGACCGGCGCCCTCGGCAACTACACCGATAAGGACGCCCCAGCGACGTTCTACACGCAGGACGACGTCCGCGAAATCGTGGCGTACGCGGAGGCCCGCGGCATCACCATCATCCCGGAGATCGACATGCCCGGCCACGCCGCCGCCGCCAACCGCGCCTACCCGGAGTTCTCCGGCGGGGGCTCGAAGAAATACCCCGACTTCACCTTCAACCCAGCCAAGGCCGAGACCGACGCTTTCCTCAAGGACATCCTCGCCGAGGTCCGCACGCTCTTCCCGAAGTCTCCGGTGATCCACCTGGGCGGCGACGAGGTGCACTTCGGCTGGGAACAGTGGCCCAAGCTGCCCGAGGTCCAAAAGCTGATGGCGGACGAAAAGTTCACCAAGCTCGATGAGGTCGAGGGCCGCTTCGTGCGCCGCATGGCCGACCATCTTGCCCCGACGTGGACACAGGTGGGCCTCTGGGACGAGGCTTCGCGCTTCAACCTACCGCCCGCGAAGACGTTGCTCTTCTGGTGGCGCCACGACAAGCCACAGGGCCTCAAGGACGCCGCGGAAAAAGGCTACGACATCGTGCTCTGCCCGCGCATCCCGCTCTACTTCGACTTCGTGCAGGACGGCACGCATAAGTCCGGCCGCCGCTGGGCCGGCAAGTTCGCCGAGCTCGCCGCCATCCACGCCTTCCCGGAATCCCTCGGCGCCACCCTACCCGCCAACGCCAAGATCCGCGGCCTCCAGGCCAACCTCTGGACCGAAACGGCCGTGACCCAGGAACGCCGCGACTTCCTCACCTTCCCCCGCCTCCTCGCGCTCGCCGAATCCGCCTGGACGCAGCCCGCTCGCAAGGACTTCCCCCGCTTCCAACAAGCCTCCGCCACCGTCATCCCGCACCTCGAAGCCCTCGGCCTCAAGCCCTGGAAAGGCGACGCGGAAGTGGCGAAGTGAAGCCGAGGCTTTACTTCGAGGGTTGAGGGTTGCGGGTTGTGGGTTGCGTGAAAGGTAGGGACAGCACCACGTGCTGTCCTCGCTGCCTCTGCTTCACCCAACCGCCAGCCGCGAACCGCCACCACCCGATCCAGGTAGGGGCGCGACTGCGTCGCCCACTTTCCGCTTTCCCCTTCAGCTCCCCTTGCACGCCTCTGCCTCGAGGTAGGGTTGGCACTGCGTGCCAACCTAGCTGTCTCAGTTAGGGGTAAGGCTTCGCCTTGCCCTCCTCCGCAGGAGGGCGCGGTAAACCACGCCCCTACCAAATGACGATGGCGGCGTTCAGCGTTTTCTACAGTCAAAGAAAAAGCCCAACAGATAACCCTTAGCCTGATCTGCCAATCACGTCAGGAACTACCTGAGTCACTTCTGGGCTTCGTAAGGCCTCAAAGCGTATTCGATGCTGGATTCCCCTACGTGCAAAGGAGTGCCGTAAAAACCATTATCACGAAGAAGCCGGTAGTTCTTCGTGATCGCCGAAAGAGAGCGGTCGATTTGGCTGAGCTTTACCAACGGAAGGTTGTCGTCCAGATAGACGTCGAGATTCTGCGGTAAGCCGATAGGTGCACCAGAACGCGCAATCTCCATTAACTCCGGGAGGCTCCGCGAAGTATTACCTGCATTAAAGACCAGCCTCCCAGAGGTGAAAGTTACCTCAAAAGCCGACCCGTTAGGTTTTCTCGCAAACGAGTCGCTTCGAGATGAAGGAAATGCGTCACCAGCACGGAGGCCAAGACAGGTCCTCCCGTTTTCGGGGGCTATGTAGTGCTTGGCTTTAATTCCGAACTTGGAGGCGAAACCCATGAAGGCCCATTGATCTCGCACGGTGCATTCCGGTGACCATACGATGATGACCGGCTCCTTAGAATTCACGACACCTGGGATGAGAAGGAGGGCTTGCTCCTGTTTCGCGACTCCATCGTGAGAGAATTCGTAATGGCCGCCTCGGGAATGCAACGGACGAAAAGCAACCAACACGATCGCCCCTTTCGAGTGCGCCGAGGAAGAGGGCTTAGCGTTGAACTCGGACGTCAAGGAAGGCCGCTCCTTCGGCATGAATAAGGGCCAACCAACCAGACCGACCAACAGAGCGGCGACTACTATCGCAATCCTATGCCGTTTCGCTTTTGCGCTCATAACATCGCAGTGACGCTACCCATACCGTCGGAGGCTACATAGTAACGCTTAATTGGCATTGGGGTTAGTCTTATCGTGTCCGCCAAATCCAGCCTGGCAACTTCTTAAGGAATGCTAAAGGGTAACACAGTGGGGGACGGCTAACTATAGGTTGTGCGGCGGCTTTCCAGCCGCGAACCGCCATCACCCGATTCAGGTAGGGGCGCGACTACGTGCCCACTTCCCGCTTCCCCCTTTCGCTCCCTTTTCACGCCTTTGCCTCGAGGTAGGGTTGGCATTGCGTGCCAACCTAGCTGCCTCGGGTAGGGGCAAGGCTTCGCCTTGCCCTCCTCCGCAGGAGGGCGCGGTAAACCACGCCCCTACCAAATGACGGAAGTAGCGGATAAGGTTTGGCGGATAGCGGTTAGCTTCCCTGCCTCCTTCCCAATCCGTACTCCGTACTCTGTAATCTGTAATCCCCTAGGACAGCACGTGGTGCTGTCCCTACCTCAAGGCAAGCGCGGCTGCAGGCAGCAGCCATCCCCCATCCCAGTTTAACATTTTGCACATTTCCACCTTTGCACTGCATCTAGCCCATCCCCCATCCCCTATCCCCTCGAAGGCTTTACGCCTTCGCCTTCGCCCAAGAGTCCTTGAGGGTGACGGTGCGGTTGAAGACGGGCTTACCGGACTGGGAATCCTTGGTGTCGGTGCAGAAGTAACCGATGCGCTCGAACTGCACGCGGGTGCCAGGGGCTACCGCGAGGAGCGCGGGCTCGACCTTGCCGCGGATGGCCTGCAGCGAAGCCGGATTCAACAGCGTACGCCAATCGGAGCCTTCCGGGATGTGCTTCATGTCCTCATGCGCGAAGAGGCGGTCATACAGGCGGACTTCGACATCGCCGGCCTGCGCTTCGGAGACCCAATGGATCGTGCCCTTGACCTTACGGCCGTCCGGAGCGTCGCCGCCACGCGTGGCGGGATCGTAGGTGCAACGGACCTCGACGACCTTGCCGGCGGCGTCCTTGACGCAACCGGTGCAGGTGACGAAGTAGCCCCAGCGGAGGCGGACCTCCTGTCCAGGGGTGAGGCGGAAATACTTCTTCTCCGGGATCTCCATGAAGTCCGCCCGCTCGATGAGCAGGGTCTTGGAGAACGGCACCTGGCGGCTGCCCGCGGCCGGGTCCTCGGGGTTGTTCTGGGCCTCGAGCTGCTCGACCTGGCCTTCCGGGTAGTTCTCGATGACGAGGCGGACCGGATCCAACACCGCCATGAAGCGGGAGGAGGTCTTGTTGAGGTCGTCGCGCACGGCGTGCTCGAGGAGCGCGACGTCGGACAGCGAGTTATGCTTGGTG
>CALQIY020000103.1 GCA_943330755.2 Opitutus sp. GAS368 | reverse complement strand
GGCCTAAGCGGCTGGAGAGGTCTCGGTTCTCCCCAAGGACTCTGACCAGTACCACCGTGCTTGCGACCGAGAGGGCTAGCCCGGTCACAAGGGCGGCGCCAACGTCCCAGCCAAGCCAGCGGAGAAGGCCGTAAGCCAGTAAGGTGCTGACGGTGCTCTGGAAAATGGCCCCTGGCAGGGAGATTCTCCATACCGCAGCGAGTTCATGGAGGTGGAATTTGAGCCCGACGCCGAACATAAGCAGGATGATGCCGATTTCCGCAAACTGTTCGGCAACTGAAGCACTTCCGACGAAGCCAGGGGTATGCGGGCCAACGATAATCCCGGCTAAGAGGTAACCAACAATCGGGGAGAGTCCCAGCCGTAAGGCCACATAGCCGAGGAGTACGGCCGAGGCCATCCCTGCGGCGAATAACAGCAAGATATCGTGGCCCATGCGCGGATATTTTCGGTTTATCGATGCAGGTCAACTTCCCCTTGGCTTTATCCTCGGCGCTTGCCGAAGGCGTTTTCAGCGCTAGGTGTCTAGGGGTGAATTCCTCGGAGCAACTCTTCCAGCGCGCCCTCGCGATGATCCCGGGCGGCGTCAATTCCCCGGTCCGTGCCTTCCGTTCGGTCGGTGGTACGCCGTTCTTCACGAAGTCGGCCAATGGCGCCCGTCTGACCACGGCCGATGGCCAGGAACTCATCGACTTCGTCCTCACCTGGGGTCCGGCCATCCATGGCCATAACGACCCCGAGATCCGCAACGCCATCCGCGACGCCCTCGACCGCGGTACCAGCTTCGGTACGCCGAATCCTTTGGAGGTCGAGATGGCCGAGCTCCTGCTCGCCTGTTTCCCGGCCGTGAAGAAGGTCCGCATGACCAACAGCGGCACCGAAGCCACGATGTCCGCCATCCGCCTCGCGCGTGGCTTCACGGGCCGTCCGAAGATCATCAAGTTCTCGGGCTGCTACCACGGCCACGTGGATTCGCTCCTCGTGAAGGCAGGCTCGGGTGCGCTCACCCAGGGCAATCCTGACTCCGCCGGCGTCACGCCCGGCACCGCCGCCGACACGTTGGTCGCCGAGTACAACAACCTTCCCGCGCTTGCCGCGCTCTTCGAGGCCAACGTCGGCCAGGTTGCCGGTCTCATCGTCGAGCCGTTCCCGGCCAACGTGGGTTTGATCCTGCCGGACGCTGGTTTCTTGGCGGGTCTACGTGAGCTCTGCACGAAGCACGGTACGGTGCTCATCTTCGATGAGGTGATGACGGGTTTCCGCTTGTCCCTCGCGGGCACGCAGGGCCTGCACACGGTCGTGCCCGACCTCGTCTGCATGGGTAAGATCATCGGCGGGGGTCTGCCGGTCGGTGCCTTCGGCGGTAAGGCCGAGATCATGGACAAGCTTGCGCCGTTGGGCCCGGTTTATCAGGCGGGCACGCTGTCGGGTAATCCGCTCGCCATGGCCGCCGGTCTCGCCGCCGTCCGTAAGCTCCAGCGCGAGAACCCGTATCCTCGTCTCGAGGTCCTGGGTCAGCGCGTCCGCGATACGCTGCTCGCCGCCGCCAAGGCCAAGGGCATTCCGTTGCAGGTCCCACAGGTGGGCTCGATGTTCTCGCTGTTCTTTAATACGGAGAAGGTGCGCAACTACGACCAAGCCATCGCCTCGAACGGCGACCTCTACCGTAAGGTCTTCCGCTACGCGCTCGACCACGGCGTCTACCTCGCCCCGTCGCCTTACGAGACGGCGTTCTTGTCCACTGCCCATGAAGGCAAGGACATCGACCAAGCCTGCACGGTCCTCGACGCCGCGGTCCGCGCCCTCTGATCATGCCTAAGCTCGCCTTCATCGGAGCTGGTCGCATGGCAGGCGCCATGGTGCGTGGCTTGCTCCGCTCGGGGGCATGCCGTCCCGCGGACATCGCTATCCTCGGGGGTGCCGGCGTCAGCGCCCAGAAGCTTTCCCAGGAGACCGGCGTGCGCCTCGCGATTTCCGCCGCCGACCTCATGCAAGGCGCGGATGCCGTCGTGGTCGCCTGTAAGCCGCAGGTCTTCCTCACGCTTGACCCTTCTTTCGGCCCACCGGCCGCCGGTAAACTCGTCGTCTCGGTCCTCGCCGGCACCCGCTGCGAACGCCTCGCCGGCTTCTTCGCGGGCGCCCGGGCCATCGCCCGTGCGATGCCCAACACGCCGGGTGCGGTGGGGCAGGGGATCACGGCGCTCTGTTCGGCCCAGCCGCTGAGCCAGCCTGACGCCGCCATCGTCTCCGCGATCCTCTCCGGCCTAGGGGCCACCGTGGAAGTCCCTGAGTCCATGTTCGACGCCGTCACGGCCGTCTCCGGCAGCGGCCCCGGCTTCTTCTTCGAATACGTCGCCGCTTATGAGCAGGCCGCGGTCGGCTTAGGCTTCACGCCCGAGCAAGCCAAGGTGCTGGTCCGCCAAACTTTCAGCGGTTCGCTGGCCTTGTTGGCCGCCACCGGTGAGACGCCGGAGAACCTGCGCAATCAAGTCACCTCGCCGGGCGGCACGACCAAGGCCGGACTCGACGCCTTAGCCGCTGCGGACTTCCGTCAGGTCGTCGCTTCCGCCCTCCTTGCCGCCAAAGCGCGCGGCGAAGAGCTGGGTAAGGCGAAGTAGGCGGACGAAGTAGGCGGACGAAGGGGATAGGGGATTGGGGATAGGGGGTTGGGGATAGATGAAGGGGATAAAATTAATTACCCATCCCCTAACCCTCCTATCCCCTATTCCCATCGTCTATCAACATCACTTATTCCAGGGGGCGCGGGCGAGGAGGAGTCCCATGCCGCACCAGTCGGTGACACCGGCGAAGACCAAGCCTGCGCCGATGAAGCCGCTGAGGCCATAGAAGCCGGGGTGCACCCAGGTGCCGAGGACCACACCAGTGGCGACCATCAAACCCGCGGCGATGCGGACCTGACGTTCCACCGAGATCATGCCGCCGGCGTCCTTATCCATGGGGAGTCCGGCTTGGGCGCAGGAATTCGTACCGCCTTGGACGACGAGGGTCTTCAGGCCGCTGGCGGCAAGACGTTGCGCCGCGGTCCGCGCGCGGCCGCCGGAGGCGCAAAGCAACAACACGGTCGCCTGTTCGCGGCCTTGGAGCAGGGCATGCACGGTCGTCGCATTGACGCTTTCCAAGGGCAGGTTCACGGCCCCTTGGACCCGTCCCGAGCGGAATTCCGCCGGCGAACGGACATCGAGCAGCAAGGCCCCTGTGCTGGCTTCGGCCATCACGTTGAGCGGGTGCAACTCGTCATGGCGATCGGTCGCGATGGCGGGCGCCCCGCATGGCTTGGTCGCACCGCAAGTGGCCGTGGCGGCGGCCGTGAAGTTTCGATTCAAGGCAAGGTCACGGACGTAGGTTGCGCCCGAGACGTTGTGGGCGTCGAACCCATGCTGCCGGAGGATGCGCGTGCCGATGTGCGCGCGGAGTCCGCTGTGGCAGACGACGGCGGTGGGCTTGGACTTGTCGAGTTCTCCCAGGCGCTCGCGGAGGGTGTTGAGCGGAATGTTGCGCGCATGCTCGGCGCCGATGAGCTTGAGTTCGGCGCACTCGTCGGCGTCGCGTAGGTCAACGACTTGGTAGCCGGATAGGTCGATGTCGGGTGCGAGCAACGGGGCGGAGCCTTCGAGGTCGTTGATCGCAGCGAAGGCCGCCATGTGGAGCGGATCCTTGGCGGAGCCGAAGGGCGGGGCGTAGGCGAGGTCGACCTGGGCGAGGTCGCGGACGGTGCCGCCGAAGTGCAGGAATGAAGCCACCACATCGAGTCGCTTGTCTATGCCCGCGGCCCCGACGGCTTGCGCCCCAAGAATCCGGCCCGTGCCCGCTTCATAGACGAGTTTAAGCGTGAAGGACTTGGCACCCGGGTAGTAGCCGGCGTGGTGATTGGCGGTGATGTGCACCGCCCGCGCGTGGATGCCGCGTTTCAAGGCGGACTTCAGCGAGTCTCCCGCGATCCCAGCGCCGAGTCCGAAGACCTTGATGATCGCGGTGCCCCAAGCGGCCGGAGCCGTCGCCGACTGCCCCGTGGCGGCATGCTCGCCCACCAGTCGTCCCGTGCGATTGGCAATCCCGGCGAGCGGCACGCGACCCCGCAGGCCCGTCGTTCCCAGCCGGTATTCCGCGGCATCCCCGACGGCATAGATGTCCAAGTCAGCAGTCCGCTGGTATTCGTCGGTCAGGATGCCCCCCGTCGGTCCCACCGCGAGGCCGGCGTTGACCGCCAATTGGTTGTAGGGGCGCACGCCGAGTCCCAAGATGACGAGGTCCGCCTCGACCACGCGGCCATCCTCTAGGACGACTCCGCTGGCCTTGCCGTTGGTTTCACGGATCGCGGTGAAACCGGTCCCCGAGATGAGTTCCACGCCGTGGCGGAGCAGTTCGCGGCGAAGTGGCTCGGCCATCTCCCCGTCGAGCGGTGGAAGGACTTGCCCGCCACGCTCGATGAGGGTCACCGACAGGCCACGTTCCTTGAGTTGTTCGGCGACTTCCAAGCCGATGAAGCCGGCCCCGACCACCGCGACCTTCTGGACGGAAGGCAGCTGGGAGAGGATGCGGTCCATGTCTTCGATGTTGCGGAGCGTGTGGACGCCAGGGGCGCGCCCACCGGGGACATCGGGCAGGAGTGGGGCGGCGCCAGGGGCGAGGATCAGCTTGTCGTAGGACTCCGTGTATTCGGTGCCCGCCTGATGGTCGCGAATCCGGACCGTCTTGGTCGTCCGGTCGATGCCGAGGGCTTCATGGCGCACCCGCACCTCGATGTTGAAGCGTTTCTTGAACATCTCCGGCTTGGCCACCAGGAGCTTGGCCCGATCTTGGATGACGCCCCCGAGGTGGTAGGGGAGTCCGCAGTTCGCGAATGACACATAGGCGTCCTTCTCGAGCATGATGATGCGGGCCTGCTCGTTCATGCGGCGGGCGCGGGTGGCGGCGGAGGCGCCTCCGGCGACGCCACCAACGATGAGAATCTTGGGGGAGGATGACATAAAGTTTAGCGTGCGAAATGGCTTCGGATGCAGCCGAGGATCGTCAGGCAGCCCGCATGGGCCACGCGGTAGCGGGCAATGCGGCCGGTACGATCGGCGGCGACCAGTCCGTGGGCGCGGAGGCGCATCAGGTGCTGGCTGACCGTCGCCTGTGGCCGCTTCAGTTTGGCGGTGAGCTCGGAGACCTCGAGCGGGCCAGTTTCCAAGGCTTCCACGATGCGGAGCCGTTCCGGGTGGGAAAGGGTGCGCAAGGCCGCGGCGCAGTGGCGGAGGACTTTCGGGTCGAGCGTGGTCGCCTTTGACATATTCAATACTTTGAATGTTTTTATCCGCTCGTCAAGTCGCGATAGGGTCATGGCTTTAAACCGACTCCGTCCTCGATGCAGCCATCGACTCAGCCATCGACTCAGGCTGGGCTTCAGCCCAGCCGATTTACCGCGCTGACGAGGGCCTTGAGGCCGGCGAGCTCGATGTTCGCGTCGACGCCGCAACCCCAGATGGTGCGGCCGTCTGCGGACTGCAGGGAAACGTAGGCGGCCGCGGCGGATTGCTCGCCGGCGGTGAGGGCGTGGGAGCGGTAGTCGCGCAGGGTGAACTTCGCCCAGCCCTTGGCGGCGAGGGCATGCACGAGCGCGCTGATCGGGCCGTTGCCTTGGCCGACGATGGTCTGCTTGGCGCCTTGGTAGATGACTTCGGCGGAGCAGCTGACGGCTTCCTTGCCGGTGGCCTGTGAGGTGAAGTTCAGGAGCTCGATCGGCTGCGCGACATTCACGAAGTTCGCCCGGAAGCACTCATGGATTTCCGCCGGCGAGAGTTCCTTGCCGAGTTTGTCGGCGTGCTTACCGATGAGGTTACCCACTTCGGGGTGCATGAGCTTCGGGAGGTCGAAGCCGAACTCGCGGTCGAGGATGTAGGCGACGCCGCCCTTGCCGCTCTGCGAGTTGATACGGATGATGGCCTCGTAGGAACGGCCGATGTCCATCGGGTCGATGGTGAGGTAGGGGACGTCCCACGGGGCGTCGGCGCCGATCTTACCGCGGCGGTCCATGCCTTTCTTGATGGCGTCCTGGTGGGAGCCGGAGAAGGCCGTGAAGACGAGGTCGCCCCCGTAGGGGTGACGTTCATGCACGCTCATGCGGGTGACGCGCTCGTAGACCTCGCGGATGCGGCCGAGGTTGCGGAAGTCCAGCTGTGGGTCGACGCCGTGCGAGAACATGTTCAGGGCGACGGTGACGATGTCCAGGTTGCCGGTGCGCTCGCCGTTGCCGAAGAGGGTGCCTTCCACGCGGTCGGCGCCCGCCATCAGGCCGAGCTCCGTCGCCGCGACGCCCGTGCCGCGGTCATTGTGCGTGTGCAGGGAAACGATGGCGCTGGCGCGGTCCTTGAGGTGACGGCAGAACCATTCGATCTGGTCGGCGTGCGTGTTCGGCGTGCCGGCTTCGACGGTCAGCGGGAGGTTGAGGATGATGCGCCGCTGCGCGGTGGCTCCCCATGCGGCGGAAACGGCCTCGCAGACTTCCAGGGCGTAGTCGGCCTCGGTCAGCACGAAGGTCTCGGGGCTGAATTCCAGCTGCCACTGCGTCTCGGGCAGGGCATCGGTGAGCTCGCGGATGAGCTTGGTGCCGGCGACGGCCATCTCCAGGACCTTCTCCTTGGAGAGACCGAAGACGATTTCACGCTGGGCCGGGTTGGTCGGCGTGTAGAGGTGCACGATCGCGCGGCGGGCGCCCTTGAGCGAGTCGACCGTGCGGCGGATGAGGTGCTCGCGGGCTTGCACCAAGACCTGCACGGAGACGTCGGCCGGGATGAGGTTCTTTTCGATCAGCTCGCGCGTGAAGGCGAACTCGGTGTCGGAGGCCGAAGGGAAACCGATTTCGATTTCCTTGAAGCCGATCCGGCAAAGTTCCTGGAACAGCTCATGCTTCTCCGCCACGTTCATGGGGATGGCCAAGGCCTGGTTGCCATCGCGAAGGTCGACCGAGCACCAGCGGGGGGCGGACGCGATCGTCGCGTCGGGCCAACGGCGGTCCGGGAGGCTGACGACCTTGAAGGGGCGGTATTTCTGGCCGGTGGGTTGCATGCGCGGAAAGAGGGACGGGAAGGTGAGAGGTTAAGGGGCGGCAGGAGTGAGGCGAGCGTGGTTTGGGGTGCCCCAAAGCAAAAAGCCCGCCCGGAAGGTCCGGGCGGGCTTTCGCAAAGGGGCGAGACCCGGACTTAGGCGTCTGGCTTGGTCTTCGGAAGCTTGGTCACGCGCTTGATGTCCTTGAGGGCACCACGCTTCTTCAGCAGCTCCACGCGCTCGAAGCGCTTGAGGACGTTACGCTTGGCGCCGGAAGAGGAGGCGCTGGACTTGAAACTGTTGTGCTGGGTCATGACCGTGAAGGGGAGGAAAGG
>CALQIY020000102.1 GCA_943330755.2 Opitutus sp. GAS368 | reverse complement strand
CAAGGGTTGCCCGAGCGAGAGGTAGCCGAGGCCGACCTCTTCGAGGACCGCGAGCTGTTGGCTCGCCGGGGTCCGGCCACCGAGGAAGGCGCGCACTTCCGTGACGGACATGGCCAGCAAGTCACCGACCGACTTGCCGTCGAAATGGAAGGCCAGGACTTCGTCGCGGAAGCGTTTGCCGTTGCAGGAAGGGCAGGGCAGGGCGACGTCGGAGACGAACTGCATCTCGACGGTTTCCCAGCCCGCGCCACCGCAGCGCTCGCAGCGGCCTTCGCCGGCGTTGAAGGAAAAGTGCGAAGGCGAGAGGCCGGCGGCCTTGGCTTCCTCGGAGTTGCCGAGCAGGTTGCGGATCGCATCCCAAGCGCCCACGTACAGCGCGGGGTTCGAACGCGGGGTCCGCGTTACCGGCGATTGGTCCACCAGCGCGACTTCCTCGTGCTCGCGATCGAACTTGAGCTTCCCGTGTCCCTGGGCCGATTCGTCGCCCGACTCCGGGTCGCGGCGTCCGATGACTTGATGGAGCAGGGTGGATTTGCCTGAGCCGGAAACGCCACACAGGCCGACGAGCCGGCCGAGCGGGAGCGAACAGGCGAAGTCACGGAGGTTGTTCACCGTCGCACCTTCGATGCGCAGGCGCGGTGTGGTGTCGGTGACGGGACGTGGCGCGCGTGTCGTCGGTTGGCTGCGGCCGCTCAGCCAGGCGCTCGTGACGGAATCCTTGGCCTTCAAGATGCCCGTGGGTTTACCGGCGTAGACGAGGTGCCCGCCGGCGGCGCCTGGCCGTGGACCGATTTCGATGAGCCAATCGGCCGCGCGCATGACCGACTCGTCGTGCTCCACGACGACGACGGTGTTCCCTTGTTCGACGAGGCTGCGGAGGATGCCGACCATCCGCGAGAGGTCCCGCGCGTGCATGCCGACGCTGGGTTCATCGAGCACGAAGACCGTGTCGGCCAGACAGGCGCCGAGGCAGGAGGTCAGGTTGACGCGTTGGACTTCGCCACCGGAAAGCGTGCGCGAGAGTCGATCGAGCGCGAGGTAGCCGAGCCCGACGGCCTCGAGGTAACCGAGCCGGGCGAGCATCGCTTCGAGCGCGTGGTCCGCCGGGTGGCGGGAATCCTTGGGGGCGTAGGGACGGAGGAGCGCGCGCAGCTCCGTCACGGGTAGCGCGTAAAGTTCCGGTAAGCGGCGGCCCTGCCAGCGCCACCAGAGCGACTCCTCGCGGAAACGTTGGCCGCGGCACTTGGGGCATTCCTCATAGGCGCGCCAGCGCGAGAGGAACACGCGTACGTGCATCTTGTAGGTGCTCGATTCGAGCCAGCGGAAGAAGCCCCGGATGCCATACCACTTCGATTCCCATTCGCCGGGTACGTAGGTGGGGTCGCCGTCTTCGAGGAAGCGGCGGTGGGCCGCCGTGAGCTTATTCCAAGGCACATCCATCGGGATGCCCTTCTTCTTGCACGCCTTCGCCAGGTCGCGTTGGCTTTCCCCGTAGACGTTGCCTTGGAACGGCGCGACGGCGCCTTCGGCGAGCGTCAACTTCGGGTCGGGGATGATTTTCTTCCAGTCGAGGCCGATGACGCGGCCGAAGCCGCGACAGTCCGGGCAAGCCCCAATCGGGGAGTTGAAGGAGAACAACGCCGGCGTGGCGGGGCGGAAGCGCCGGCCATCGACCGGCGATTCGAGGATTTCGCTGAAGCGACCAATTTCGACGCCGGCGTCCGTCAGCAGGCGCATGCGGCCGCCGCCGAGTCGGAAGGCCACCAAGGCAGCCTCATGGAAGCGCGAGGCTTCCGTGGTGGCGATGGTGAGCCGATCTTGGATGATCAGGACCTCGTCGGCGTCCTCGGCAATGGCTTCTTCGCCCAGCCGGATCCGTTGGCCGGACACGAAAGCCCGGGTGAAGCCGGCGCGCACAAACTCTTCGGCGATGGTTGGCCAAGTTAGCCCGGCTGGCTTCTGCACTGCAAAGGTCAGGACCACCGCTTGGCCGACGTGGGCCTGCAGGCAGGTTTCCCATGCCGCCGCCGGGCCTTGTGGGACGACCGGCTGCCCGCTGGCGGGATCAAGCAACTCGGCGCGGTGGGCAAACCAGACCTTAAACCAATCGCAAAGTTCGGTCATCGTCCCGACCGTCGAGCGCGAGGTGCGGACGGCATTGCCTTGCTTGATCGCGACGGACGGCCGGACGTTTTCGGCGGAGTCGAGCGCGGGCGCGGGGAGCAGTTCGAGGAACTGCCGGACGTAGGGACTGAAGGTCTCGACGTAGCGGCGCTGGCCTTCGGCATGCAAGGTATCGAAGACGAGCGAAGACTTGCCGGCTCCGCTGAGCCCCGTCACCACCACCAGCTTCCCGATGGGGATATCGATATCGAACCCCTTCAGGTTGTTTTGGCGGACTCCGCGGAGTCGAATGGCATCGGGTTGGGCGGCAGGCATCGGCGACCCATCAACGGACACGAAACCGCCTAATAGGCAAACCTCCTAGCGAGAGACCGTCGGCACCAGCCCGGCGGGGGTGACGATTGCGTGGAGGGCCTGATCATGCGCTTCGACCGGGACCTCCGGATGGACTTGAAAATCGAAGCCGTAGCCCACGGTGAAGGCGGTCGCTTTGGCTTGGGTCAGTAGCCGGTCGTAGAAGCCGGCTCCATAGCCGAGGCGATGTCCGGCGGCGTCGAAGGCCAGCCCGGGGACCAGGAAAAGGTCGACCTCGGTCGCAGGGCGAACGGGGGCGTTGGGCGTTGGCTCCAAGATCCCGAGATGTGAGGCGGTCAAAGCACTCAGGTCGGAGACCTCATGAAGGCTCAAGGTGCCGTCTGGCCGGCTCCGGGGTAGCAGGAGGAGCTTGCCTTCACCTAACGCCTGCTGGAGTAAGCCATGGGTGCCTAACTCGTGCTTGAAGGAGGCGTAAAGGCAGACGATCCGGGCGCTTCGCCACGGCGGCAGGGACAATAGAACCTGGGCCGCTTGGGCGGCCGCTTGCCCATGGGAGACGGCGGAGACTTCCGCGCGTCGCGCCTTCATCTCCGCGCGGAGCTGGGCTTTGGCCGCACGCAAGTCCATGCCCTCAGAAAAGCCGGTTCAGCGTCAGAGTCAACAGGACCAGCGGCAGGTAGAGGATCGATGCCAGGAAGAACGGCTTGGCGACTTCCGCGCGACGTTGCGGCAGGGCGAAGTCGAGGCTGAGCTTGAAGAACCAAGCGCCCGCCACCAGCGAGATCCAAAGGTAGGGGCTCTTGAAGCCACCGAGGTGCCCGGTGTAGCCGGCGTCGAAGAACGTCATCGCGATCAACCCTGCGACGAAGATCATCGGGACGATGAACGCCATGGCCCAGAGCGAGGCGGATCGGCCCGAGGGGTCATCGACCGTCGCGACCTTGAAGCCCCCGCGGACATAGTCATCGCGGCACATCACCGCAAGGGCCATGAAGTGCGGAATCTGCCAGCAGAACAGCAAGGCGAAGAGCAGCCAGCCCATCGGATCGATGACGCCGTTCGGCGTCTCGGGGTTTTGGCCGAGTTTCGCGGCCGTGCCGATGATCGGGGGGATGGCGCCAGGCAAGGAACCGACGAGCGTGCACCAAGACGTCACCGACTTCAGTGGCGTGTAGAAAAGCAGGTAGCTGACGATGGTGGCCAAGGTCAGGAAGCCCGCCAAGGCGTTGGCGCCGACCCAGACCAGCGTGACGCCGGCGATGCAGAGCGCCCCGCCGAACAGGAGGACGATGCCAGGGGGGACGAGCTTGGCCGGGATCGGACGGTGCTTGGTGCGCTCCATGCGGGCATCGGCCTCGCTTTCCCACCACATGTTCAGCGCCCCGCAGCCGCCGGCCGCGAGCGCCGTGCCCACGGCGAGCGAGACCAGCACGCGCGCCTCGGTGAGCCCGTGGGGATTGCTGCAGAAATACCCTGCCAGTGCCGTCAGGACGGAAAGGAACGACAACCGGGGTTTGGTTAACTCCCAGAGGGCGGCAGGAAGAGATCCAGCGCGTTCGCTCATGCACTTGTCGTGGCGACTTTCCTCAACGGGTTAAAGGCAAATCGGAGCGCACCGCTCAGGCTTGGGCTTTCCCGGCTCGGTGGGCGAGGGCGGCTTGGGCGCAGAGGGTCGAAAACAAGGCGGCGCCGACGACGAGGTGGATGGTGCGCACGTGCGGGTTGAGCGGCAAGCGGATGCTGAGCACGCCCAGCGAGATTTGGGCGCCCAAGAGCAGTGCCAGGGGGACCCAGCGGCTGGCGCGGCGTTCGCCGGTAGCGGCAAAGAAAAGAACGGCGAGACCAGCGACGAGCGCGCCTGCCCGGTGGAAGAAGTTCATCAACCAGGGGAGGCCGTCGCCCGCCGGCAGGAAGAGTTCGGTGAGGCTTCCGCTCGTGACCCAAGACGTGAAGTGGTTCTGCCGCATGACCGCCCCGAAGATGATGACCGTAAAGACCGCGCCGACGGCAAGCTTGGCGGCGAACCGTTCCCGCGGTTGCGCCGGGTTCGCGCGCCGCCAGGCGAGCGTATGGCTGGCGGCGACGACGGCGAGCAGGGCGATGGTGAGCTGGGCGTTGACCGCATGGCCGATGGCAAAACTGACGGCCTTCAGGTTGCCGTCACCGCCGATGTTCAATTGATCGAGGAGCACGCGCAGGCCACCGAGGCCGCCTTGGAGGATGACGAGGCCAGCTAAGGCATAAGCCGCGAGGCGGACCCCTCGGCGAGGTTCGCGGAGATAATGCATGCCTGCGATCGCGAGGCAGAGCAGGCCAAGTCCGGTCGCGGCCAAGCGGTGCGAATGCTCGGCGAACTTGTCGATTTCGGTCAGCCAGCCCGGGGGGTTGATCGAGCCATTGGAAAGTGGCCAATCCAAGAAGGCCATGCCCGCGCGGATACTCGTCGTGAACCCGCCCGCCTGCAGCACCAACACGGCCCAAGCCAACGTCGCGAAGCAGAGCCATTTCAGCCACGCATCCGGTTTCTCGGAAGCGGGGTCGGGGGAGGTCAAGCTGGCCGACGTTTGCATGGCTCCATCAGACTTGCGGACGCCGAGGGTGCAAATCCCTTTCGAGGAAATTCCCCGTTTATGGGGCGGGGCGACTGGCCACTTGGCCAAAGGCGCGGATTTTACCGACCAAGTTCGTCAACCCATTCCGGCGATTCGGGGAGAGGTGCTGCGTGACGCCGACCTCGGCGAGGAAGTTGGCGTCGGTCGCGGCGACGTCTTGGGGGGAGCCCCCATCGTACAGTTCGCAGACCAAGGCGGCGATGCCCTTGGTGATGAGTGAATCGGCATCGCATCGGAAGCGGCAGACCCCGTTTTCCACCGTGGGTACGAGCCAAAGGTTGGAGGTGCAGCCTTCGATGAGGAAGGCGTCGAGCTTGAGCGCGGCGTCCAAGCCCGGGGCGGTCTTCGCGCGGTCGATGATGTATTGGAAGCGCTCGTGATGGTCGCCGAACGGTTCGAGTTCGGCGATCAACTGGGCGCGCTTGGCGGCGAGGCTCATGCGGCTTAGCGACCGTTGAGCGCTTCTTGGTCGAGGTCGGGCCGGGCCAACGGAGCGATGGCGCGTTCGAGCCGCTCGGCCTGTTCCTTGGTGAGCTTCGCTTCGCTCCGCAGCCAGGCCATGGCCTCGTGCCAGATGAGCGGAGACGGGCGGCGCATCTTCAGGAGTTCCTCGAGTTCGTCGGCGACCGATTTGCGTGTGCCGTAACTATCGGTTTGGCCTGCGAGCATGCGGGCGCCGATATAGTCGGCACGCAGTTGGGCGTAGCGCGGGAAGAGCTGCACGCCGGCTTCGAGGACGCGGACGGCCGCCTCCGTGGCGCGGATGCGTTTCAGGTGCTTGCCGACGGAGCGGTAGGCTTCCGGGCCGAGGTTCTTCGCCGTCAGGAACTCTTTGAGATAGCGGTCACCGATGTTGCGGTCGCTCTTGGCGGCGACATCGTCCTTCTTCGCGCGCGCATGGTAGGAGATGCCGAGCAGGGCGTTGACGATCGGTTGGTTGGAGGAGAAGTAGCCTCGGTCCGCCGCGTTCACCTGCTGGTATTGCGCGATGACCTGTTCCGGCCGCTGTCCATTGAGCAAGGCTTCGAGGTGGAGCGCGGCGAAAGTCGAACGCTCGAACCCGCGGCTGGCGGATGCTTCCGCCAAGGTTGATGTGAGGCCGTCGTAGCCGCGTTCGGCCGCGAAATTCGCGAGCGCGATCATGGCTCCGGCGTTGCCGGCAAACCGTTCGGCGATCAACTGCAGCTCTTTGTCGTACTCGTCCTTGAGGTTCAGGCGATCGAGCAACATGAGCCGCTGAATATGCGGGAAGGGCGCCTTCTCTTCGATGGCGATGCGTTCGTTGGTGACGGTCAAAGCCACTTTGGGTTTACCGAGCAAGATTTGGAACCGGGCCTGCTGCGCATAGAGCGCATCTTTGGCCGACCCATTGAATTGGGATGTCCTAGATTCCAGCAACCCGACCGCCTCTTGGGTTTTGCCACCGTCGAAGAGGGCTTTGGCCTTGAGCAGGAGCCCGCCAACGTTAGCATCTAAGTTGTTGATATTAATAAGGTTAACAGACTCTGCGTAGCGACCGACCCAGTAGAGCGAAGTCGCGGCCGAAAGGGCGATGGTCTGGCGCGTGGGCGGGGGTAGGTCCTTGCCTTTTTGCAGTAAACTCAGGCTTTGTTCGATGACCTCGGCATCGCGCTCGCGTAGCTGCAGCAACTGGAAGTAGCGATCGAGGTAGTCCCGGCCGAGCGGGTCATTGATATTGAGGAACTCCAGCCCGTGGCGGAGGGTCTGGATTGCATCATCCGTACGGTTGAAATTACTGTGCAAAAGGTTGGCAAAGAACAACTTACCCTTAGCATTACCCGGGCTGATTCGGACGGTGATTTGGGCCAGTTTATAGGCCTCGTCGATGCGGTTGGCCTGCTGGGCTTCTTGGGCTTGGCCCAGGAAGTATTCTCCCACCTTAATGAGGTGCTCCTCGCGGATAAAGGCCGCTTTATCAGGCTGATCCTCGATACGGGACAGGGCTAGGCGGACCCACTGGCGCAGGACGACGTCCTTGATCAGGTCGGACTTCACATAGGTTTGTCGGCTGTAGCGGAGAATCTCCTCCTTGCCCTTGGTGATGGGCAGGCCGGCCAGAATGATAAATTCGGCGTCGACCTCCTCTTTACTGTTGATGGGGGCGGCGGGCTTATCCTTGCCCGCGGTAGCGGCTGGGGTGGCCTGGGGGGGGAGGGCAGGGGATTGGGCCCACCCCTGCAAGCAAAGGGCGCACAAGCTGAAGACGAGGAACGGGCGGGGGGGGGACATACGAGGACGGGCATCATGGGAAACCCTCCCCCAATTGTCTCGCCCAAAAACGGGGAGGGGGAGGGGCTGGCTGGCACCCGAGTAAAGAAATCTTAAAACCTACGCACTTTCCGCTTGCACGAGGTCCCCCGAACCCT
>CALQIY020000101.1 GCA_943330755.2 Opitutus sp. GAS368 | reverse complement strand
GTCGCCGGCTCTGACGTGACCTACACCCTCACCCCTGAAACCGAAGGCGCTGACAAGGCTGCCGACCTCAAGGGCAAGTCTGTCGAAGTCAACGTCGACAAGCACGTGAAGTCCAAGGTCCTCTCCGTCGCCGTCGCCGCTGCTGGCGAGAAGAAGGAAGAGAAGAAGACCGAAAAGAAGAAGAAGGAAAAGAAGAACGCCTAATCGGCTTCTTTTTCCGGTACCGGGCAACCGGGACCCATCGACCCGTCACGAAAGTGGCGGGTTTTTTTGTGGCCGGAGCCGAAGGCTCCGGCGGGGGACAGTGGGTAGGGCGTGGCTATCCGCGCCCGCCGTTGACCGTGCGGAGGGTAGGAAGCTATGGGGCTACGCGTGTCCGTTCGCGAACGGCGGGCTCGGAGAGCCCGCCCTACCCAAGGCATGATCGAGCGGAGGGTGGAGGGTCGTGGGGTTTCGTATGTTCGTCTGCGGACGGCGGGCTCGGAGAGCCCGCCCTACCCAAGGCAGAACGCAGCGGAGGGAGGTCGGTGGTGGGTATGCGAGTCTGCGGCGGGCTCGGAGTGCCCGCCCTACCTGGGTGATAAGAAACTTATGAGTCGGACGCTCAGCATTAGCCGACCGTATGGATAGGCTGTTTCGCCTATTCGTAAACAAATAGGTGCGGCGGGCGTTCTTTAAGATACATTTACCCGCATGAACTACTCTTCACTGGTTCCGGTGCTGAAGATAGTGTTGATCACGGTGCTCGCGCTGATCGAGGTGGCGCCAGCCCGCACCGGTGAGAGTCCGGTGACCGAGGAGCGCTTGGAGTTGGCAGAACTGACGCTCGGTGCGCAATCCGTCGACGCCTACGTCGTCGGCCGCGCGCCGAAGATCAAGTTGCTCGTCTCGAGCCGCTCGCTCGGCGAACACGGGTATTCTTCGAAGCTGCATTTGAATTCGGAATAATCCGCGGAGCGGATTATTCCGAGGGGACATGTTGGCAAGGTGACATGGGGACAAGGGGTTAAGATGCCGTGCAAACGTGCAAATCGGTGCTCCGCTCCTGTGCAAAGGTGCAAAAGTGGAATGCGAGAGTATCGAGTATGGAGTATCGAGTATGGAGTATCGAGTATAGGGGGACATGACGATACGGGTGGCGGGTGGCAGCGCCAGGTAGCGGGTGACGGGCATCATCTATTCAGCCCTCAATACAGCCCTCTACTTAGTCATCGATGCAGGCCTCTGTCATCTGCCATCGACTCAGTCATCAGTGCGTCATCTAGCGCACGCCATCCCCGCAAGATATCCCGTCGTCCAGGCGTTCTGGAAATTAAAGCCGCCGGTGACGCCGTCGATGTCGAGGACTTCGCCGGCGAAGTGCAGCCCTGAGATTTTCCGACTTTCCATCGTCTTGAAGTCGACTTCGGAGAGCTTCACGCCCCCGCAGGTCACGAACTCGTCCTTGAACATGCTCTTACCGTCGACCTTGAACTCCGCGGCGGTGAGCTGGGTGGCGAGGGCTTGCAGCGCCGGGTTGCTGACGTGGGCCCAGGGGGTGGTCGTCGGGATACCGGCGGCGATGACGAACCGTTCCCAGAGGCGCTGGGGCATCGCGACGGGGCTAAAGGTGGTCACCTGCTTGCGGGCGTTCTGTTCGCGGATGACGGAGAGCGCCTTCACCAGTGAGTCGCGGGTGTGGGGCGGGGTCCAGTTAAGTGAGATCGGGAAAGCGTAGTTTTTATCCGCGAACTCCCGGGCGCCCCAGGCGGACAGTTTGAGGATACCGGGACCGCTGAGGCCGGCGTGGGTGACGAGAACCGGACCATCGGTCTTGAGTTTCGTACCGGGGGCGGTCACGACGGCGTTCTCGACTGAGACGCCGGCCAGGTCGGTCAGGCGGGGGTCGGTGATGTGAAAGGTGAAGAGCGAGGGGACCGGTGGGACGATCGCATGGCCGAAGAATTCCGCGATGGCTAGTCCGCCGGAAGCTTTGTTGCCCCCTGTTGCGACGATGACCCGATCGAACGCCTCGACCGAGCCGTTGCCGAGTGTCAGGCGGAAGGCCTCTGCCTCCTTGACGATGGAGCGTACCGGGGTGGAGACACGGATCGTGACGCCGGCGCGGGCGGCGGCGGACATCAGGCAATCGACGATCGTGCCCGAATCATCGGTCGTCGGGAACATGCGTCCGTCTTCCTCGGTCTTCGTGGCGACTCCCCGGCTGCCGAACCATTCGATCGTGTCGCGCGGCTGGAAGCGGTGGAAGGCCCCGAGGAGTTCGCGTCCCCCTCGTGGGTATTTCTTCACCAGCTCGGCCGGTTCGAAGCAGGCATGGGTGACGTTGCAGCGGCCGCCGCCGGAGATGCGGACCTTGGCGAGCAGGTGCGGCGTAGCTTCGAAGAGGGTGACCTTGCCGGCCTGGCCGAGGGCCTCCGCGCACGTGATCGCCGCGAAGAAGCCGGCGGCTCCTCCGCCGAGGACGGCGATGTGGCGGGTGGGGGGCATTGTCGCCCGTATGAAACATACGGGCGACAGAGTATCGAGTATAGAGTATCGAGTATGGGGGCGTTAGTTGACCGGTTGACCAGTGGGCCAGTTGGCAAGAGTGAGGCGGAGGCGCAATGGGCTAGGTCAGCACGCAGTGCTGACCCTACCTCGATGCATTGCCGGCCAACGTGTCATCTAGCATGGCTTGTCCATTCAGTCCTCAATTCAGCCCTCGATTCAGTCCCCTATTCTGCTTTTCTCACCTTATGCCCCTGTTTCGTCTGCTCGCCATTTGCGGCCTGGCCGCCTCCGCTGTCTTGTCCGCCGCCGAAGAGGCGAAGTGGTATAAGGGCAACCTGCATACCCATACCTTTTGGAGTGACGGCGATGATTTCCCGGAGATGGTCGCCGATTGGTATAAGAGCCATGGTTATGATTTCTTGGCGCTGTCGGACCACAACATCATCGCCGATCACGACAAGTGGCTGAAGGTCCATAAGTCCAAGACCGGCGCCGTCTCCCTGGACAAGTATCTCCAGCGCTTCGGCAAGGAGTGGGTCGTCGCCCGCGGAGAGGGTGAGCAAAAGGAGGTCCGCCTCCGGACCCTGTCGGAAATCAAGACGAAGCTCGAGGAGCCGGGTCGATTCCTGCTGATCCCGAGTGAGGAGATCACAGATAAGAACGTCCATGTGAACGCGACGAACATCCAAGAGCTGATCCTGCCGGATAAGTCTCTCGATACCACGACCAGCCCGCAAATCATCAAAGCGCTCCAGCACGCCTTCGAGGCCGTCCATGCGCAGAGGGTGCGGACGGGCATACCGATGTTCGCGCACCTCAATCACCCGAACTTCAAGTGGGCGATCACCGCCGAGGAGCTCATGCAGATCGATCACGAGCAGTTCTTCGAGGTCTATAACGGTCATCCCACCGTCAATAACCCTGGGGACGAGCTGCATGCCGGCACCGAGCGCGTCTGGGACATCGTCCTTGCCGAACGTCTGGGTCATCTTGGCAAGCCGGTCATGTACGGCTTGGCCACCGATGACTCCCATAATTACCACAGTACCGTGCCCAAGGCCAGTCTCTCGGGCCGCGGATGGGTCATGGTCAAAGCCAAGGAATTGAGCGCCAATGCGCTGGTCGCCGCCATGGAGAAGGGGGACTTTTACGCTTCGACCGGGGTTGAGTTGAAGGCTTTGCAGTCCTCCGATGGGCGGATCGCGCTCGAGATCAAGGCCGAGGCCGGTGTCGAGTATGTGGTCGAATTCATCGGCACCCGGAAGGGTTACGACCGCAAGACCTTGGCCGTGAAGGCCGCCGACGGCAGCGAGCCGAGGGTCACACGCAGGTATAGCGCGGACGTCGGGGTCGTGCTGGCCGCCGTCAAGGGTCCGAAAGCTGCGTACGTCCTCAAGGGTGACGAACTTTACGTGCGAGCCCGTGTGACGTCTACGAAGCCGATGAAGAGCTCGCCGCTAGGGGGCGAGGTGGAGATGGCGTGGACGCAGCCCATTGGCAGATGACAGATGACGGAGGGCAGAGGGTAGATGATCGCGCTAGTTGATCGGTTGACCAGTTGGCCGAAAATGAGAGTATAGAGTATGGAGTATTGAGTGTAGGGGGTGCCCAGGTCCGGGTGGCGGGTGGCAGCTCCGGGTGGCAGGTGGCGGGATCGGGTGATCAGGGCATCGATTCAGACATCTGTCATCGACTCAGTCATCTCTCCGGTAGGATTGCTATGTCGTGACGCGGTCCCGATCCTGCCTGTGACAGGTGGTAGCGGTTAGCGGTTGGCGGTTAGGTCCAAGTAGCATGGAGCAGGAGGCTTGGTTTCCCTGCCTTGCTGCCACCATGTGGCGGTCTATCCGCCAACCGCTAACCGCCAGCCGCTATGACCTTACTTGAGTGCCTTCTTGAGGAACGAAAGTAGCTCGGCGGTCGAGGGATCGTCGGGCAGGCCGAGGTCGGCGTTGATCTTGCCGTGGTTCGTGTTCTGGGCGCCGTAGGCTTTGGCCGCGATGCCTTTTGAGGTCAGTGCTTTCTCCAGGCGCTTGGCCTGGTCGGGCGTGAGGGCGGCGGCCGCGTCATAGAGAATGAGGAAGGGCGGGATGCCTTTGCCGACGGCGACGTGGGTGGTCGCGGAGTAGTCGGTCCAGAGTTCAGGCTTACCGCCGAAGATTTCGCGGTGGCCGTATTTCGGTTCGGGCTTACCGGCGGCTTGGCGATTGTTGGTCGCTAGTTCGATGACCGCCGGGATGTCGAACGTATCGGCGTCGACCGGGACGCAGCCTTTGAACATCGCCAGAGACAGACCTACGGCCTTCAGCGGACGTTCGTCGATGGCCAGGTAGGCGGCTAGCTGGGCGCCCGAGGAGTGTCCCATGATCACGATGCGGTTAGGGTCGCCGCCGAATTCGGCCGCGTGGTCATGCGTCCAGCGGAGCGATTTCGCGACATCGGCGAAAATCTCGTTCATCGGGACGGCCTTCACGTAACGATGGTTGGTCGAGACGAAGACGTAGCCGAGGTCCGTGAAGAACTTCGGCTTAAGTTGGACGTTGGTCTTCTCGCCGCCCTGCCAGCCACCGCCGTGGATCCAGAAGATCACCGGGGCGGGCTTGGAAGGCTTCTGGGCGGGCGCGTAGACATTGAGCGTTTGGCGGAAATCCGTCGTGCCGGCGTAAGGAACGTCGGCCTTGATCGGTGCCAGTGGGGCAGGGGCGTCGGCCGCGAGGGCGAGGCTGAAGGTGGCGAGGAAGGAGAGGAGGGAGCGCATAGAGGGAGATTAGAGGCCCTTGAGCAGGTCGAGGGCCTGGGATTCAAAAGCCTTCTGCCATTCGGGGGCAACGAGACAGTCGCAGTCTTCCTGGGCGTAGTCCGTGTTCAGGCGCTGTTTCGCGGTGGGGGCGTAATAGATATAACCGTTGGTATAGCCGGCGACGAAGGCGCCCGGCTGTCCGACGGCCTGCTTGATGTTCATGCCGATCTCGCTGGTCAGCTCGCCTGGGAAGGTCACCAGACGGAAGTCGCCGACACGCAGCGCGGTGAGCTCGACGTCGAGCGGCTTTTCCATCGCCTTCTGATTATGGGCGAGGTGCATCTTGAGGAGGCCTAGATTCGTATTCAGACGCGTGATTTGCTCCATGATCGCGAGATTACCGAGGTAGGCTTCTACGGCTAAGCGATTGTCTGCATCCAGCTTAGCGAGGCCGTCTTTACCAACCGAGCGTTCATGCAGGTAGGTTTGAGCGGATTGGGAAGGGTAGTCTGGATTTAGTTTCTGTTGCAGGAGTAACGGCAGGAAGGATTTGAAGTTCAGGTTATTAGCCCGGAGTGATTGGGTCAGGCGGAGACGTTCCGCTTCCACCTTGGCGATACGGGCGGTCAGGTCGGCACCGCGGGGTAGAAGCATGTTCTGGCGGACGAAGCGAAGCGGGCTATCCGTCCGGGTCTTGATCTGGCGGGCGGCCCGGAGGACGCTGATGGCGAGCTGATTACCCAGTGGGGTGGCATCGGCGGGCTGAGTGACTTGCTTGTAATGGACGGGATTGATATCGCCGCCGCATCCTTGGATGAAGAAGGCAGTGCCCCCGAGCTGTTCCTCGATGATGGCCGAAGTGACGCCGGGGAAGTCAGCCGAGTTGCCGCTGCTCGGCGGATTCATGATCGGATGGCAGGCGAAGTTGTAGACCAGCGCCAGGTTGCGTCCATCCAGGCGATCGAGGCGGAGCAGGCCGATCTGCGGATCGATGGCGCCGACGCTCGCGATACCTTGGTCGTTGGGCAGGGAGTAGGTGCGACGCATGTCGACCTCGCTGCCGTCGCGCATGTGGAGTCGGCGGTTCTCGCTGATGCCGGTTTCCTGTCCGCTGCCGACGCCGGCGTGGACCGGCACCAGTTGAGCGTGGGCTGACTTGATGACTTGGAAGCAGAGTTCCGGGAAATCGGGACGCAGGATGCCGTGGCAATGACTCGCATTAACGATGAGATTTTCGGGCGCCAAGCCCAGCTCCTTGGCGATGCGGGTGCGGAGTTGCGGCAGGAAGTCGGACTTGATGCGGCCGAGTTCACCGACCGCGACCGCGTCGATGGTCAGAAGGACGACCGTACGGTCACCTTCCTTGAGGACGAGGGCCTTGGCGTGGAGCGTGTCATGGACTGGGATCGTGCGGTCAGTGACATCGGTCACGGCCGTGCCCGCTTCGAGGGCTTCAAGGCGCGGCGTAATCGTGCTTAAAGCGATCAGGAAAGCGGGCAGGAGAAATTTCATCTAAATGTAGAATAAGGACGGGCAGGCTTACTTAGGTTCGACGGTGATGGTATTACCCTTGATGGTGTATTTGAAATCAGCGGCACGGGAGAGAGTCTGCATCACTTGTCCGACGGTGGTTTCCGTTAGGGTCAAGGTGACAACGCGACCTTCGAGTTCGCCCTTAGGGTCGATGAAGACCATGTCGATCAGCTCGCCCTGATTATAGGCCTTGGCACGGATGACGCGCATGACGCTGAGTAACTTGGCGTCCTTGAGTTCGAAGCGATTGAATTTAACAGCTGCGGCATCCTTAACCGCGATTGGCTTGGGGATGCCTCGTGCGGCAGGAGCAGGGAGTGCTGACGGGGCGTCTTTGGCCTCGAGCAGCTGCTTCATCGCGTCGATGAGCACCGGCTCGACCTGCGGGGCGACGTTGGAAGACGTCGGGCCGACTTCGTAGCCCCCTTGCTCGTAGGCGCAGGTGCTGCCGATGTAACCGGGGCCGTAATCGCCGTAGGCCGCGAGCGCGACGTGGAGGTCGGGGCGCATCGCCTTGGCGGCGAGCTGGTATTCCACGAACAACTCGCCGGGCAGGTGCAGCATGCGGGAGGAGCCGACGCGCAGGCAGGTGATGTCGATGGCGTGCTCTTCCTCGGTGCGCTTCAGCCAGGCGAGTTGATCGGCGAAGGAGATGTAGCCTTTCGGCGGTGTCGCCTTCAGCTTG
>CALQIY020000100.1 GCA_943330755.2 Opitutus sp. GAS368 | reverse complement strand
CGCCGTAGGGGCGGGGGTGTGGGTGGACGTGTCGTCCTGCCCGGGGTTTTCTTGGCTCATGGTTTCTCTTGGTGTGGCGACCGGATGTTCGGTCGCCTGGTGAAGGCCGTTTCCGCCGTTGTGGCAGAAAGGCCGGGTCTCCGGTAAATCCCCGTCGCTTCGAAGGAAGGCGGGGAGGTCCGGTTGGTAGCCGAGACGGGTGTCTCAGAACCGCTGTGAATAAAACATCCCTTCCCAGTTAACAATAAGAAAGTCCCCGCCCGGCCCAAAAAGGTGAAACTATGTTCACTAGAGCGACCGCCCGGCCCAGACCCGGGCCTAATCGCCGGTCAGCGGGCCTCGTCCGTGAACCGCTGTTCCCGGATGAGGATGATTTTGACCGTCCCTTGGTAGGAAAGCTTTTCCTCGATGGCGATGCGCAGGCGGCGGAGCAGTTCGGTCGCCCCAAAGTCATCCACCAGGCCTGGATCGACGATGACCCGGAGTTCGCGGCCGGATTGGAAGGCGTAGGCCTCGCGGATTCCTTCGAAGCCGAGGGCGAGGGTTTCCAGGTGCTTGACCCGCTGGACATAGCTTTCGAGCGTCGAGGAACGGGCGCCGGGACGCGAGCCCGAGGCGGCGTCGGCGATGATGACCAAGGGAGCGTAAAGGCTCTCGGCTTCGACCTCGCGGTGGTGGGCGGCGACCGCATTGACCACGCGCGGTTCTTCGCCCAAGCGGCGGAGCAGGGCGGCGCCGATGAGGGCATGGCTCCCGCCGTCTTCCGCTTCCATGGCTTTACCTAAATCATGCAGGAGGCCGGCGCGCTTGGCCGGAATCGGGTCGAGCCCCAGTTCGCCGGCCAACACCGCGCAGAGCTGCGCGACCTCGATGGAATGCGCGAGGGTGTTCTGGTTGGAGGACAGGCGGAAATGGAGGCGCCCCAGCAATTCCTCCACGCGACCATCCATGGGCGGGAGGCCGAGGTCCCGGACGGCGTCGCGGCCGAGGCGTTGGGCGTGGCGGACGACTTCGTCGGAAGCTTTGCGGACGAGGTCTTCGATGAGGCTCGGCGCGACATTGCCGTTCTTGATGATGCGGTCGAGGGCGATGCGCGCGATTTCCCGGCGTACGGGGTCGAAGCACGAAACCAGCACCATGCCGGGGGTTTCGTCGATCATCAGCGTCGCGCCCGTGGCTTGTTCGAACGTGCGGATGTTGCGACCCTCGCGGCCGATGAGGCGCCCCTTCATGTCTTCGGAAGGGATGTCGACGGACACGGCCGTCGCGTCTTGCGTCGTCTGGGTCGTGAGGCGCTGCATGGCCGCGAGCAAGATGCGGCGGGCTTCGTCGGCGACGTCCTGCTCGGGTCGATCGAGCACCTCGTGGCGCAGGCGGCGGGCTTCGGCCTCGTACTGCTTCTGCAGGTCGGCCATCGCTTGGCGCTTCGCGTCTTCCGGCGTCAGCCCGGAAAGCCGGAGCGTTTCCTTGGAGAGGAAGTCGCGTTGGCGGAGGCTCGCGGCCTTCAGGTTTTCGGCGACTTGGGTTTCGGCCTTCGCCTCCGCGAGCAGTCGGTGCGCCTCGCGTTGCTCGGCTTGGGCCTGGGCGTGGAGCTCGGCGGCTTCGACCGTCGCTTCGCGGCGCGCCAGTTCGATTTCGTTCCGCAAGCGCGTCTCCCGGAGGGCGCCCAAGGTCGATTCGCGCCATTTGGCGACCGCGTAGGCGACGATGGCGCCCGACGAGAACGCCACGGCGGCAAGGATACTTTGGTCGGCGGCCTCGGCCATGGTTGCGGTGCGGGCGGGAAGCCCACGGGCCGTTACCCTTGCGTCCAGTCCCTTGTCCGCAAGCCCTTTCGGGAGGTTCGCCTTGCACCTTGGGGTTTAGGCGGTTGTTTGGGAGGTATGTCACTCCGTACCCAAGAAGAAGGCTCTGCGGCCTCCCTCTGGTGGGATAAATTTGCCAATTTCTCATGGCGGACCGACTGGACGCAGGTGGTGGTCATCGCGCTTTTGAGCACGCTGGGGGTCATCGCGATCGATTCTGCCGGGAGCTATCGGCAGACGTCCTATGCCCGGTCCCAGGTCGTCTTCCTGGTGGTCGGGTGGATCGCTTACTGGGTGGTGTCTTCCCTCGATTATCGCCGGCTCCGGGTCCATGCCCGTTTGGTCTATATCGTGGGGATTTTGCTGCTCTTGCCGGTCGCGGTGAGCGCCCTCCTCAAGCAAGACATTGGAAGCTTCATCCGGAGCATCAATGGGGCCAGGCGTTGGATGGATTTCGGGCCGTTTTCGATTCAACCCTCCGAGTTCGCCAAGGTCTCCGCCTTGGTCTTCATCGCGGCCTTGTTGGCCCGCGACCCCATCGGCTCTTTCCGGGCGACCTGGCCGACCGTCCTCAAGGTGGCAGGGGCCGCGCTACTGCCCTTTGGCTTGATTTTTGTGCAACCTGACCTAGGGTCGGCACTCATCTACCTGCCGCTGTCATTCGCCCTCCTATTCGTCGCCGGCCTGAGTTCCAGGTTCTTCATGGTGGCGGGGTTAGCATCTCTCCTGTTGGCGGCGGTCGTGGCGGTTGACCTCGTGGAGTACTCGGGAAAAGTCACCGAGTATTCCAAGGCCAATCCCGAGGACCGCGATCCCGCCAAAGCCGTTCGCGGCAAGCACGAAGCCACCGCTTGGTTCGTCCTGCTGAAGGATTACCAGCGCGAGCGCTTGATGTCTTTCGTCGCCCCCGCCGTCGTCGATCCGAAGGGCCTCGGCGCCACTTGGAACGTCAAGCAAGCCGTCATCGCCGTGGGTCGTGGTGGCTTGACCGGGCAGGGTGTCGGCCAGGGGACGCAGGCGCGTTTCGGTTACCTGCCGGAAGCGGCCGCGCATAACGACTTCCTCTTTTCCGGCATGGCCGAGGAGATCGGTTTCGCGGGCGGCTTCCTGGTGATTTCCGCCTTCGCCTTGCTCTTTTGGCGCGTCGTCCGCACCGCGGTGCACGCGGCCGACCGTTTTGGTTCCCTGTTGGCCCTCGGTGCGGCCGCCATCCTGGGCACGCACGTCGTGATCAACCTCGGGATGAACATCGATTTGATGCCTGTCACAGGCGTTCCACTACCTTTCCTCAGCTACGGGGGGTCTTTCGTGCTCAGCTGCTTCCTGCTCCTTGGATTAGTCCAGAGCGTCCACCGCCATTCGGCTGGTGGCGGCGAACATGAAGGCTCTCCGGCAACCGGCCTTACCGCCTAATTCCGAGATGTCCGAAAACACCGAACCCGAAGATCACACCGAAGATTCCCCCGAAGAAGGCACGACGCCGACTGGTGGGGTGGATCAGCAGAAGCTCGCCGAAGAGGCCGCGCGCCGCCGCAAGGAACTCCCGTTGCTGCAGCGGATCGTCAAACACTTCTCCAAGGATCGCAACACGTACCGCGAGCTCGTCATCAACGCCGAGACGTTGGAGAAGCGTGTCGCGCTCCTGACGAACGGCGTCCTCGACAAGTTCGAGATCGAGCACAAGGGCGAGAACCGCATGGTCGGCGCGATCTTCAAGGGCCGCGTGCAGAACCTCGAGTCGGGCCTCAAGGCGGCCTTCGTCGACATCGGCCAGCCGAAGAACGCGTTCCTGCACTACTGGGACATGCTCCCGGCCGCCAACGATTCGCAGGTGGAGTTCATCCGCGACAACGAATCCGCCGAGCAGAAGCAGCGCAAGGCCCGCTATCAGGCCAAGGACATCCCCCAGCTCTTCCCCGGCGGCTCCGACATCGTCATCCAGGTGGTCAAGGACCAGATCGGCACCAAAGGCCCGCGCTCGACGACGAACATCGCCTTGCCCGGTCGCTACCTCGTGTTGATGCCGTTCAGCGGTGCGTGCGGTGTTTCCCGGAAGATCGAGGACAACGCCGAGCGCGACCGCCTGAAGGACATCCTCCGTTCGCTGACGATTCCCGAGGGCATGGGCGTGATCATCCGCACCGCCGGCGAAGGCAAGCAGGCCCGCTGGTTCGTGCGCGACCTGCACATGCTGCTCAAGCGCTGGCAGGCCATCGTCGAAAAGATCAACGCGCCCGACCGCAAGCCCGTGCTCCTCTACCAAGAGCCCGGCCTGATCGAGCGCACGGTTCGCGACTTCCTGACCGAGGAGGTCGACCGTATCCTCGTCGACAACCCCGGCGACTTCAAGCTGGTCCAGGACCTCGTCGGGGAGATTTCCCCGCGCTCCCGTTCCCGCGTCGAGCTCTACAGCGACCCCATCCCGGTTTTTGAACGCTACAACATCGAGCGTCAAATCGAGCAGCTTTTCCAGCGGCGCGTCCCGCTCCCGAGCGGCGGCGAAATCGTCATCGACGAAACCGAGGCCCTCACGGCCATCGACGTCAATACCGGCTCCCACCGCGGCAAGGAAGGCAAGGATGGCAGCTTCATCACCCAAGCCAACTTGGAGGCCGTGACCGAGGCCGCCCGCCAGATCCAGCTCCGTAACTTGGGCGGCCTCATCATGATCGACACGATCGACATGAAGAACGCCAAGGACCGCAAGAAGGTCTTCGATACCTTGCGCGAAGCGATGGAGAACGACCGCGCGAAGCACCAGATCCTCCCGATCTCGCAGCTCGGCGTCCTGCAGATGACCCGCCAGCGTCACACCGAGTCGAACACGACTTCGATGTACACCGCTTGCCCGCATTGCCAAGGCCGCGGCATCGTCAAGAACCCCCGGACGGTCTCCGTGGAGGTCCAGCGCAAGCTCTTGGGCTTGATCCGTCGCCTCCGCACCGAGCGCAAGGTCGCCGGCGAGATCGTCATCCGCATCGTCCTCCACCCCATCAACCTCGACCGCATCAAGCTCGAGGATAAGGAGTTCTTCATCGACCTCGAGAAGTCCTGCAACGTCCGCCTCCTCTTCAAGCACGACGCCACGTTCCACGTGGAGACGTTCAAGCTGATGGATGAGGCGGGTAACGACTTCCGCTAAGCCGGCGCCGGTCGGGGCGTCAGATGCCCCGGCGGGCCCGGTGGGCGAGGAGCCGCAGTCCATTGAGGCAGACGATCACCGTGCTGCCCTCGTGGACGGCTACGCCCAAGGTGAGCGGGGCCCCTTTGAAGATGACGATGGCGGCCATGGTGAAGGCGGCGCCGACCGAAATCACGATGTTCACGCGGATCGCCCGCCGGGCCGCTTGGCTGAGGTCGATGGCCGTCAGCAGCCGTTCGATGCGGTCATCCGTCAGGACGACGTCGCTGGATTCCAGCGCCGCGTCGCTCCCGCGTCCGCCCATGCCGATGGCGACGTCGGCGGCGGCCAAGCTGGGGGCATCGTTGACGCCATCCCCGACCATCGCGACGACATGGCCTTCGGCCGAAAGTTTGCGGATGGCCTGCATCTTGGCGTCCGGCGTGAGGGCCGCCCGGTAGCTTTGGATGCCCACCTGCTGGGCCGCGACGGCCGCCGCTTCTTCACGGTCTCCGGTCAGCATGACGGTCCGGATCCCTTGATGGTGGAGGGCGGCGAGGGTGGGGGCGCTGGCTGGGCGGATGGCGTCGACGAGCGTCGCCCGCACTTGGACGGAGCCATCGGAAGCCCAGACCTCGCTGACGATGGCGCCGGCGGCGACGGGGGCGCCCGGTAGGTCGTGCCCGCCGACGAATTCACGGGAGCCCACGCTCCAACGCGTGCCCTCGACGGTGCCGGCGATGCCTTGCCCGGGCGCATTGGAGAGTCCGGCGACGGCTTGGGCGGTGGCACCTTCCGCTTGGCAGGCTTTCACGATGCCGAGGGCGAAGGGGTGGGTCGAGTTCGCCTCGATGGAGAGCAGGGCATTCAGCGCTCTCCGGCGATCCGCGTTCGCGGGGAAGACCTCCAGGGCGGCGACGGCAGGCTCTCCGGCCGTCAAAGTCCCCGTCTTGTCGAAACAGACGCAGTCCACGTCCGCCAGTCGTTCCACGGCCGCACCTCCGCGGAAGAGGATGCCATGGCGGGCGCCGCTGGCGATCGCGGCGAGGACCGCGGAGGGCACGGATAGCACCAAGGCGCAAGGGCTGAGCACGACCAGCAAGGTCATGGCACGGTAGAGGGCCGAGTCTTCGCTGCCCATCGCGGCCCGCCCCAGCAGGAGTTGCAGGCCGAAGAAGGCCGCCGAGGCGCCTAAGGTGAAGAGGGCGTAGGTATCGCCCCATCGGTCGATGGCGCGTTGGGCCGGGGCCTTGCTCTCTTGGGCCTCGCGGATGAGGGCGACGATGCGGTGGAGGGCGCTATCCTTCTCCGCTTTCGTGACGCGGATCACGAGCCGACCCCAGCCGTTGAGGGTTCCGCTGGAGACGCTCGCCCCCGCGCGCTTCTCCACGGGCTTGGCTTCGCCGGTGAGGTTGGATTCGTCGATGCCGCTCTCGCCTTCGGCGACGACGCCGTCCGCGGGAACGAGTTCGCCGGGCAGCACCAGGACAACCTGGCCCGGCTGCAGGGCGGAGACCGCGACGACCCGCTCGAGGCCGTCTGGACCCAGTAAACGGGCCTGTTTAGGGGCTTTATCGAGGAGGGCGTCGATGGCTCCCCGCGTCCGATCCATCGCGTAATGCTCGATGGCGCCGGCGGTGCTGAAGAGGAAGAGCAGGAGGACGCCCTCCTCCGGGTGACCGACGCTCCAGGCGCCACCGGCGGCGAGCAACATGAGCAGGTGGACGTCGACGCGTCGCTCGCGGAGCGCCGCGAAGGCGTCGACGGCGGCATCCCAACCGCCGGCGAGGCATGCGAGCGCGAGGAGCGTTGGCGCACACCAGGCCCACGCGCCGGCCGGCGCCAAAAAGTGACCGCACGCGAGCGCCGCGAGACCCAAAACTCCGCAGGTCGTCGCCAAGACCGCAATTTTTTTCCATTCACCGGGAGCTTCGTCTTGCATGGGATTCTTCTACGCTCGGAATTTGCACGCGTCAATCTTGCTACGATGAATACGAGGTAAAATCGATGTAGTGAATCTGCGTTTACGATTTCGGCGCGGATGAATTCGCGAGCGCCGGAAGTCGTTCGACGTCGATCGCAAAAATTCCTCTTGCGCAGTCGCGACAAATGCCTACACCTTAACCCAGAGTTAACCGCAACGTGACGAACCGAACCGAAACCCCCAGCGAAAGCCTGATCACCGTGTCGCTTCCCCCGAAGCTCCACTCTGATGCGGTCGCCTTTCAGCATCGGGCCGGTCTCGCGACTCTCAGTGAAGTCATCCGTCATGCGCTCGACTGCTATGACGATGCTCGTCCGGCCCTCGAGTCTACTCGATCCCGCCAAGTTTCTTTCCGCGTACCGTCGGAGCTCCGTACTCGCATCACCCGTCAGGCGCGCAACGCCCGGGTAAGCGTGGGGCGAATCGTCAGGGTGGCGCTTCAGGCGCTGCCCTCTAACCCAACAACGATCCAAAATAAGGAAAAAACTATGGCAAAGAAAAAGGCTGCTGCTAAGAAGAGCGCCAAGAAGGCCACCAAAGCTAAGAAGAAGTAATTCTTCCTAGT
>CALQIY020000099.1 GCA_943330755.2 Opitutus sp. GAS368 | reverse complement strand
GTCGAACGCCACGGCGGCGGGATCCGCACCGGCGGCGCCACCGACGACTTCCGTGTCGAGGCGTGCCGCCCAGGTCGCCAGCTGTTCGCCGGCGGCGGCGCGGAAGGTATCGCAGGCCCCCAGCAATCCCCGTTGGCCTTGTTGCTTCCAAAGCGAAACCAGTTTCGCGGCGGTCGTCGTCTTGCCGGCGCCATTGACGCCGAGCAGCATGATCACGATCGGCTTACGGTCGGTGGGCGGCGTCCACGGCCCGCTGGCGCCGAGCGCCTTTTCGAGGACGGCGGCGGCGGCTTCGGCCGGACCCGCTTTGCGGAGGCCGGCGTCGGACTTCCACGCCGCCTTGGCCGCGGCGACGGCCTCTTCGGCGGTCGCGGGACCGAAGTCCCCCAAGATCAACCGTTCCCGGAGTTCCTCGGCGGCCTGGTCGTCCATCGGCCGGGCCAACAGGTTCGCGACCGCTTCCGCGGTGCGGCTTAACCCGGCTTTGAGCCTCTCGAAGAAACCGCCCGCCATGGCCTTAGGCCCCTTCGGCCTTGCGTGGGTCGCGCCCCAACGTCGCCGCGTAGCGGTCGAGGATGCCGTTGACGAAGCGCTTGGATTCCTCGGTGGAGAAGACCTTGGCGATGTCGATCGCCTCGTTCATCGTCACGACCGGAGGGATGTCGGTGCGCCGCATCAGTTCGAAGATGGCGAGGCGCATGGTGGCGAGGTCGACCTTGGCGACGCGTTCAAAGGCCCAATTCTGGGCGAAGCGCACGATGACTTCGTCGATCAGGGCCTGGTCGCGGATGACGCCGTGGATCAGTTCCTCGGCGAAGGCGTAGTATTCGCGGGGCTGCGGTTGCTCGCCGAAGAAATCGTACAGCGCCGTGACGATGTCGCCCTGGCGTTGGACTTCCCAGGAATAGAGGAACTGCATCGCGGCGACCCGGCTGTCGCGGCGGCGGTTGCGCTTGGCCGGGGCTTCACCCGGGGTGGCTTCGGCGGGCGCGACCGGATCTTCGGGGGCGACCACGGCGATTTCGATGCCGGCCGGCAGGTTGATGCGGCGGAGCGCGTCGATCGTCTGCGGCTTCGACTCGATGATTTCGAGCAGCCGGTGATGGCAGCGGAGTTCGTCGTAGGAGCTGGAGGAGCGCAGCGCTTCCAGCGTCGAGGGCAAAGGGAGCGGGCCGAGCGCGCGGACACCGGTGGCCGTGACGCTGTTCGCCACATCCGCCGCGGCTTGGTCGGCCAGACGGAAGTCGGGCCCCTTGATGCGGATGCGGATCCGGGTGCGGGCCGGAGAATGCGGGTCGGTTTCCATCAGTTCTGGGCAAAGGGTTCGTGGCCGCCGTTTTTGGCGCGTTCTTCCGCTTCGACCTGGTCGAGGCGCTCGCCGAGTTGGAGGCGATGCTGGGCCATGATCAAGGCGGCTTGCGCGAATTCCGTGCCGCGGTCGAGGGCGCCGGTGCAGCGCTCTTCGGCTTGCTGGCGGGTGTTGGTGACGATGATGCCGTTGATGACGGGGACCTCCGAGCGGAGGGCGACGTCCTGCATCGCCTTGGCGGTCGAGTGCGCGATGATCTCGTGGTGCGGCGTGTCGCCGGCGACCACCACGCCGAGGCCGATGATGCAGTCGTAGTCCCCCGACAGCGCGAGCATGTTGGTGACGTACGGAATTTCGCCCGAACCGGGCACCTTGACGAGGCGGAGGTTGGCTTCCTTCACGCCGCCGGCCTTGAGCCCCTTGCTCGTCTGCTTGATGAGCGCATCCACGAGGACCTGGTTATACGAGGCCGCCACGATGGCGATGAGCAGGTCGGCACCGTCGACCTTTGCGTAGTTGGGCTTATCTTGGCTCATGGCGGTGGAAGAACGGAAGGCTGATGCAAGGGTTTCCGCCCTTGCGTTCAAGAGGAAACGCCCGAACCGCCTAGAACGGCACCTGTTCCACGATTTCCAGCCCGTAACCGCCCAATCCGACGACTTTCCGGCTGTTATTCGTGATGAGACGAATCTGCCGGAGCCCGATGTGGGAAAGGATCTGGGCGCCAATGCCGTAGTCACGCGAGTCCATGGCTCCGAGCCGGATGCCTTCACCGTCGGCTTTCACGCCGCCACCGGGCTGGGCCACGTGGACGATCACGCCCGTGCCGGCCTTGGCGACGGCCGCGAAGCTGGCGGCGAGCGAGTCCCCGGCCCCGAAGGCTTGGCCGCGGAAAAGGTCGCCCAGCAGGTTCTCGCGTTGGACGCGGACCAGGGTCGGCGCGCTGGTCGGTGCACCGAGCACGAAGGCCAAGTGTTGGCGACCGTCCGGGAGGGAGCGGTAGACGCGGAGTTGGAATTCGCCCCACGCGGAGCGGAAGGGGCTTTCGGCGACGAGTTCGACCAAGCGTTCCCGGCGGTGGCGGAATTCGATGAGCTGCGCGATCGACACCATGCGGAGCCCGAAGCGCTTCTTCAGTTCGAGCAATTCCGGCAGGCGCGCCATCGAGCCGTCCTCATTGAGGATTTCGCAGATGACGCCGCTCGGATGCAGGCCCGCGAGCGATGCCAGGTCGACGGCGGCTTCGGTATGGCCGGCGCGCTGCAGCACGCCACCGGGGCGCGCCATGAGCGGGAAGATGTGGCCGGGTTGGACGAGTTGTTCCGGCTTGGAGTCGGGGTCGGCCAGAATCGCGATGGTCTTGGCGCGGTCGTAGGCGCTGATGCCCGTCGAGATGCCTTCGGCGGCGTCGACCGAGACGGCGAAGGCCGTGCGTTGGGATTCGCGGTTCTCGGGGACCATCTGGGAGATGCCGAGGCGGCGGAGCTGATGCTCGACCGTCGGCACGCAGATGAGCCCGCGCGCATGGCGAATCATCATGTTGACCGCCTCCGGGGTGACCTTCGCGGCGGCCATCACGAAGTCGCCTTCGTTTTCGCGGTTCTCGTCGTCGGTCACAATGACGAGCTTCCCCTCGGCGATATCGGCGAGGGCGGCCTCGATGCTGTCAAAGGGCTCGTCCATGAAACGGTGAGGTTCGAAGGTGACGAGTCCGCCCGCTGGTGCAAGCGGGGAGATGGGTCGGCCCAGGGCGGCGGCTATTTCTTGGGTTTTTCGAGGGGCCGCGGGAGCGCCCCCCTTTTCTCGGCCCAAGTGGGCTTGGGCTCGGGCTTGGCGGTCCAGAGGCGGAAGTTGCGGATCGTCGCCGTGGCGCCGTCGATGTGGAAACTCGGGTTGGCGCGGATGTCCTTCGCGTAGTTGGGGTCCGCCCCCCACCCGCTGATTTTGCCGTCGACCGTGAGCACCACCGTATCGCCGACCATCTCGAAGACCACGGAATGCCAGGTGCCGGCATCGTTCGGCATGGGCTGCGTGAACAAGGTGAACGCTTTCTCCGGGCCGCTGCCATCGTAGTCATCCCGGCGGAGGCTGACGTAGGTCGGGGCGACGATCACGCGTGCCAATTGTTCTTTAGCGTTGTTGATGGTGAAGGCCAAGCTCGCGGCTCCATCGAGGCGAACGTCAAAGGCCACCACGAACCCTTCGAGCTTCACGGGAAGCCGCATGATCGCGTTGTGCTTGTCGGCGAGGAGTTCGGCCCCGGTGGTGCCCAGGTCGTTCCGCTCCCACTTGCCTTTGGTGACTTTCCAAAGCGAGGCCTTGGCGGCCTTGGTCATGTCATCGGTGCCAACCAGCTTGTCCGTCTGCGCCAGCAGCGTCGCGGGGGCGTCGGTCGGCGCCTTGGGCGCATCGGCCGCACCTAACGTGGCGAGTCCCAGGAGGAGGGCGACGAGGGGGGGTCTCATGATTCCGACACATAAGGTAAACTACCCACCCCCCGCAAGGTCACTTGTATTCCAACTGCGCGGAGAAGACGCCGTCGGTATCCGCGACGAAGCGGATCCAGTAGGCGTTCAGCGAGCGGGCGAAGGCGTGCACCACCTCGCCGCCGGCCGGCACGTCGAGGACACGGTAGGGGACCGTCTTGCCGTCCCCCGTCACGTCGAGCAGCACCGCGATACGGACCGCCTTGGCGCCATGATTGCGCAGCGTGAGGGTCTTCTCGTCGTAAGCCGTCATCAGGTAAGGGTCGGAGGGGGTGCCGGCGGTGACCGTGGTATTGAGCCAGGGGCCACCGAAGCCGCGCGGCTTACCGAGCTTCCAGAGGTCGTCGGCGGCGCCCACCCAGACGGCGGCTTGGCCGTCTTCCGAACGGATGATGTGGGCGTCGTTCTTCGCGCCTTCCTGCAGGCCCGAGAGCACCAGCAGTCCGCGGTAAGAGCAGTAGTCGTGGATCGCCAAGCCGCTGGTGGCGACGGGGCGCATCCGGATCGCGCCCAGCGCATTGAGCGCGGGCAGTTCATAGAACGTGCCGTGGGCCTGCAGGAGGTCGCGCTCGGTGCAGACTTCCCGCGCCTTGCGGAGGGCGTTGCGGGCGAGCAGGCGATCTTGGGCGACGTTGCGGGCATCGCCGATCGGGAAGGCCCGCGGGAGGCGCCAGCGTTGGCCACCTTCTTCGAAGATGACCGAAGCCGCGTCGGTCGTGACGATGCCCGCCGGGATGGCCGTGTTCTTGGCGACGTAGTCGGTGACCTTGGCGTCGGCTTGCTTCACGAGCTTCATGTCGGCGGTGAGTTCGTAGGCGGCGCCGACGGCGGTTTGCTCCGCGGTGACCGTGGCCGGGAGGACCGAGAGCGTGCGCAGGTTGGCCCCGCGCGTGAGCAAGAACGCGCCCCGGCTCGTGGCGGTTTCCGCCGAGCTCAGCCCCGCGAACATCGGGTCGATTTCCGTGCCGCGACGGTCTTCGTTCGCGTATTGGAATTGAGCGGTGGCTTTCTGTTGATCGCGCGAGCTGGTCACGCGGATCCAAGCGCCGCTGACCTGTTGCGGCGAGAGGTCGATCCAGAGTCCGGGGGCAGCGGCGGCGAGCGCGAACGTCTTCCAGTTCGTCCAGGTGCCGTTCCCTTGTTGGTCGATTTCCACGGAGTAGCTGGTGTCCGCCGTGCCATCATGGCTGAGCCAGAGCGTCCGCTCCGTGAACCCATCCAACAGGAAGGGATCCGAAGGCGTGCCGGCCTTGACGGGTTCATCGACCCAGACGCCCCCGCGGCCGATCGCGGGGCCGAGTTTCAGGGTGGCGTCGAGCGGGGTGAACCAGAGGTTCGACTGCGATTGACCGGGGCCGGCGAGCGTGCCCTTCGCCGGGCGCTTGTTCAGGAACTCCGACTTCGCGGTGTCGTCACAGCCAAACACGAGGCGATCCTGCCAGCGCGTGAAGTCGCCGATGACCTTGAGGTAATTGGAGCGCGGCGCGAGGCCGGCGGAGTTTTTCGCGGAGAAGCCCGCCGGGAAGGTCCAGAACGAACCGTGCATCGTCATGAGGCGTTGGCCGGGTTCGCCGATGTCGCGGATGCGCGGCCATTCGGTGTTCCAGCCATGGGCGCCATCGTAGGAGTGGCTCGGTTTCGGGAGGCGGAAACTCGTCCACTTGCCGTCTTCCATGACCATCAGGAGCAGGGAGCGGAAATCCCAACCGATCGTCCAGATGGGATCCTTCTCCGGATTCGCGTTGCCCGCGAGCCCGCCCGGCCCGGTGACTTCGGTGAATTGGTTGCGCCGAACGAGCGACCAGTTGCCGGTGCCGTTGAAGGAGCCGAGGCCGCCGCTCACGATGGTCGGGTCGGTCAGGGCCTTGGCGCCCATCTCGCCGTTGTTGGCGAGGATGACCTGACCTTGGCCCGAGTAGAGGCCTTTGCCGTGGTAGCCGGCCAGCGTCGAAGTGATGGTCGCCGGGCTGACTTCCTCGGTCTGCCCGGGCTTCGGCACGTTCTTGATCTCCTTGATCAGGCCTTTCACCGCGAGCGTGTGGACATCGACTTCGTAGAGGCCGTCCTCCATCGTGGCGAAGTAGACCTTGTTCGTCGGGTCGGTCAGGTGGCGGGCGTTGCCCGTGTGCCGCCCGGGCATGAGCTTCGGCGGGATCACGCGCACCTTGCGGTCGGCGTCGATGAAGTATGGCCCGATGATCAGTTGCTTCGACTCCACGTGGAGCATCCGGTTCGCGGGCGTCCCGCCGACGCTCTCGGGGCGGATGATCTGCTGGAGGTCGGGGGTGATCTCGTAGAGTTTGTCGCTCGAGCCGTAAGGCAGGTGCGGGCCATAGGTGATGACCCAGAGGCGGTCCGCCCAGGGGACGACCGCGCCGGTGCCGCATTCGCCTTCATTGTTGAAATAGGCGAGGTTCGGGTAGATGCCGCTCCACTGTTGTGGCGGCGCTTCGGCGGCGAGCAGGGCGAGCGGGAGGCCGAGGAGCGAGGCGAGGGTGGGCAGCAAGCGCATGCCGGGACATTTGGCTGACGATGGGCCAAGGCAAGCCCACCATTTTCATTCAATAGACGAACAGAAAGAACCAGAGCATCACCAGCGCCAACGGGAGGCCGAGGAGTCGCGGGGCGCTTTTCGTTTCGGCTTGGGCGAGGAAGCATGCCACGAGCAGCGCCGCGCAGGCCGGGCCGGTGGCGGCGGGTTGGACGGTACCCGTGAGCACCAAGCCGGGTATCTGCGCGAAGGCCTGCGTGAACCCACTCATGGCGTCCAAGACCAAGGCCGCGCAGCCATTGATCCAGGCCGCGAGCGGGAGCAGGCTGGGCCAGGGGCAGAAGAGCAGCGAAGCCATGCCCAAGACGAGCGGGATTTCCGAGAGCGGGACGAGCACGAGGTTCGCGAAGACGCCGCCCCAGCTGCTGCTCTGGAAATAAGTCAGCGTGAGCGGCACGCCGGCGATGGTCGCCGCCAACGAAACGCAGAGACCGCCGAGGACCGCGCGGCGTAGTCTCCAGCCCCAGCGCCGCCAAGCAGGAGCCACGTCTTTCGGCGTCAACCGCTCCGCCAAGGTGGGCGCGGCGATTTGCTCGGCCGCCGGCACCCCGACGAGCAGGATCGCGAGCACCGCAAGGTAGCTGAGTTGGAAGCCCGGATCACTGCACGCCTCGGGGCTCCAGAGCAACGTGGCGGCGGCGGCGAGGGCGAGCGACTGCACGGGTGGCGTGGCGCGTTCGCCGGTTTGGCCGGCCCAAAGGAAGACCGCCATGATCCAAGCCCGGAGCGAAGATGGGGAGGCCCCGGTGACCTCGACGTAGAGCCAGAGCAGGGCGAGGATGGCGATGCCGGCGGGTTTCTCGGGGAGGCGTAGTCGCCGCGCGGCCCAGATCAAGGCGGCGGCCATGCCGGCGATGTGGAGCCCGCTGATGGCGAAGAGGTGTAGCGTGCCCGTGGCGGCAAAGGCCGCTTTGGCATCTTCGGGCAGCAGTGCCGTCCGCCCCAGCATCGTCGCCGCGAGCAGGGCGCCGCCATCGGGGTCGTCCCAAGGCAAGGTGCGTAACCATTGTTCGAGATGCTTCTGGCTGTCTTGGCACCAGCGCGCAAAGCGCGTGGGTGGTTCGAGGACGCCCAATGTTTTTCCGCCGCGGAGCGTGAGCGTCGCCCCTTGGGAGGCGATCCACGCATCGTAGCCGGTGGCGTTGGGTGGTAAGGCTGAGAGATGTCCGGCGATTTTGAGTTCGGCGCCCCGCGCGGGCGTTGCGCCATTCACCGACAACGCGAGCCGCCGGCGAAACAATGACCCCTTATCCGTGATGATGCCCAACCCGGTCCACCCCTCTCCTGTCCGGCGGGTGACGGCGCTTTCGAC
>CALQIY020000098.1 GCA_943330755.2 Opitutus sp. GAS368 | reverse complement strand
GTCGAAGGTAAGGGTTCGGGCACCGCTCCGGTCGCCCTCACCTCGGGTTCCGCTCAGGTCGGCCCGATGAGCCGCGAGATGAAGTCCTCCGAAGTCGCCGCCTTCGCCGGTAAGTTCGGCCACAAGCCGACCAAGGTCGCCGTCGCCATCGACGCCCTGGCGGTCTTCGTCCACAAGGACAACCCGGTCAAGGGTCTCTCCCTCTCTCAGGTCGACGGCATCTTCTCCTCGACCCGCAAGCGCGGTGGCCAGGACGTCGTGACCTGGGGTGACGCCAAGTTGACCGGCGCTTTTGCCGGCAAGACGATTTCCGCCTTCGGTCGTAACTCGGCCTCCGGCACCTACGGTTTCTTCAAGGACACCGCTTTGAAGAACGGTGACTACAAGAGCTCGATCAAGGAACAGCCCGGCTCTTCCTCCGTCGTCCAAGGTGTGGCCGCCGACCTCGGTGCGATCGGCTATTCGGGCATCGGTTACAAGACCTCCGGCGTGAAGGCCCTCGCTCTCGCCGGCGAAGACAATTCGCCGTTCGTCGAAGCTAACTACGCGAACTGCCTCAACGGTACCTACCCGCTCGCCCGTTACCTGTACGTCTACGTGAACAAGGCTCCTTCCAAGGATATGGACAAGCTCACCAGCGAGTTCATGACCTTCGTGCTCTCGAAGCAGGGCCAGGAAATCACGATCAAGGACGGCTACTACCCGCTGCCTGCGGACGTCGCTTCCGAAGGCCGTGCTTCCCTCAAGTACTACAGCGCCGAATAAGTTTGGTCTCGAAACCGTATCGTCGTCACCACGCCCTTCGGGGTCGGTTTCTAAAAGCACGACGGTACGGTCTCGGGTCCTCCAAGGCGGGGTCTTCCCCGCCTTCCCCTTTGTTAGACCCTTAGACACAAGAACGTCACCCGATGGAAACATCCGACAAAAAAGCCCAACCCGCGCCGGAATCGCGCTTCACCGTCAGTGCCTGGACGCTCGCCACGGACCGCTGGATGGGTCGTGTCATCCGGGTCGGTGGCGTCGGCGTCGTCTTGGCCGTCTTCGGGATGCTGGCCTTCCTGATCTTCCAGGTCTTCCCGCTCTTCACGGGTGCCAAGGTGGCTTCCGTGGGAGTCCTGAAGGTTCCGGCGACGGCCGTGGCCTTCGGCGAGGATGAGTACGGCGACATCCCCTACGTAGTCCTCGCGGACGGTAAGGTCGTTTTCCAGCGCGCCAAGGACGGTTCGACCGCGCTGGAGTGGGTGCCGTCACTCGGTGGCCGCACGGTGACCGCGGTGCGGACTTATCCCCGGGCCGGGCAGGTCTTCCTGGGTTTGTCGGATGGCGCGGTGCAGGAGCTGCGCGTCGTCTATCGTTCCAGTTTTGATGCGGCGGGCAAGCGGACCGTCGAGCCGACGGTGACCGCGCTTGAACCCATGCAGGTCGGTCGCCCGGGTCTTCCTTGTTTGGAGGTTTGGAATGCGAAGAGTCCGCAGGCACGTCTGATGTTGGTCCGTCAGGAAGTCGCCGGTCAGCCGTTGCTGACCGCCGTCCGTTTGACGGAACGCAAGGGCTTGGGCGGGAAAGCCAAAGTCACCCAAAGCGAGCCCTTCGTGGTGGCGGCTGATGCCCCTTCCGTGGCGAAGGTCTTGCTGCCTTCCACCGCCGAGTCGCTCTTGATCATCGGGAAAACGGGCGAAGTGCGCACCTACGCGGACGATGGCAAGGGCTTCGCCTTCCTGCAGGCGTTTGTCCCCTTCAAGGACTCTCCGGATGCGGCGATCACCGCCGCCGGCATGATTTTCGGCAACGTCTCGGTGGTGTTCACGGGGCGCTCGGGTGAGCAGCAGATTTGGTCGATGTACCCGCAGCTCCAACCCGACGGCAAAAGTTTGCGCCGCTGGGGGAAGATCCACCATGGCGAGCGGCTGGCCGGGCCCGGCGCTGGCATCTACGCGGCCGAAGGCAATAAGTGCTACCTGGCCGTCGCGGCGGGGGAATTGCGGCTTATCAATATGACGACCGGTTCGCTCCGCTGGCAAGGGGCGGCTCCGCAGGGCGCCATCACCCAGGTGGCCTTCGCCGGGAATTACGATCGCTTCACCGCGCTTTCGGCCGACGGCCAACTGCATCGCTGGACGGTCGTCGACCATCACCCGGAATCCTCCTGGTCGGCCTTCTTCGGGAAGATCTGGTACGAAGGTGCCACCGAGCCGGCCTACACGTGGCAGTCGAGCGCCGGCTCCGATGAATTCGAAGCGAAGTATTCCTTGGTGCCGCTCTTCTACGGCACGGTCAAAGGGACGATTTACGCGTTGCTCTTCGCCTTGCCGATCGCGCTGACGGCGGCGGTCTACGTTTCGCAGTTCCTTCGGCCGGAGTACCGCCAAGTCATCAAGCCGGTCATGGAGATCATGGCCTCGTTGCCTTCGGTGGTCTTGGGCTTCCTCGCCGGTCTTTGGCTCGCCCCGCTCGTCGATCCCCGCTTGGTCTCGCTTTTCTGCGCCATCGGTATCCTGGCTCCCGCCGCGCTGTCCGCGGGCTTCCTGTGGTCGGCGCTACCGCAACGTCTGCGGCGCCAAGTCGCCCCGGGGATGGAGTTCCTCTGGCTGCTGCCCTTCCTCGCCTTGTGCGCTTGGGCGGCTTGGCAGGCCGGTCCCGCCGTCGAGGCGGCGCTGTTCACCGTCAAGGACTCCGCTTCGGGTTTGCCCATCGCGGATTTCCGCGAGTGGTGGCGCCAGACGACCGGGGAGACGTACGATTCCCGCAATTCGTTGGTGGTCGGTTTCGTGATGGGCTTCGCGGTCATCCCCATCGTCTTCACGATCGCCGAAGACGCGCTGTCGAATGTCCCGAACTCCCTGATTTCAGGCTCCTTGGCGCTGGGCGCCAGCCGCTGGCAGACCGTGTGGAGCGTCGTTGTTCCGACCGCCATCTCGGGTATCGTCTCCGGCGTGATGATCGGTTTCGGCCGCGCGATCGGCGAGACCATGATCGTCGTCATGGCGACCGGCAATACCGCGGTCATGGACAGCAACCCCTTCAGCGGGATGCGGACGCTTTCCGCGAACATCGCCGTCGAGCTCCCGGAGGCCGCGGTCGGTCACACGCATTACCGGGCGCTCTTCTTGGGGGCATGCTGCCTCTTCTTGCTCACTTTCGTCATCAACACCTTGGCGGAGGTTCTCCGCCAGCGCCTCCGCGAGCGCTATAAAGTCGTCTAAGCCATGTCGTCTCCCTCTTCCGATAGCAGCACACCCCGGGGCGAAGCCTGGGTTTGGTTCACGGGCCTCGGCTTGATCGTCGGGCTTGGCATGGTCATCGGCTTGCTGTCGCTGGTTATCCTCAATGGTGTCAGCGTGTTCTGGGCGCCCCACGTGCCGGTGGCGCAGATTGATGACGGCCGCACGGTGATCGGCCAGCTGGCCCAACGCCGGATCCGTCCGGGATCCCTGGCGAACGCTCCACAGTATGAGCGCCAGTATCAAGTCGGCCTCCGGGAACTCAACGGCAACTCCTACCTCTGGGTCGATGAGGCGAAGGTGAAGGCCGAAACCTTCCCGGCGGACATCCTCGGCTTGGAGCGGGTGGAGAATGGCCCCGCCTTCGTGCGTCCGCAGTCCTTGCGCAAGTCCGATGGCCAGGTGCTGGCGATCACGGATTCCGCCTTTGAAGCGGCCTTCCAGGCGGAAGTCGCCGCCGCGTCGGCCGTCCGCGAGAAGCTGGTCGAGATCACGCGTCACCAGATCGGCGACGTCAACGCCGAGATGGAGGCCGCGCGCGTGGCCCTTCGCCGCGCCGAGGATCTGCGCCTGACCCAGGAGATTGCGGCGTTACGTCTTAAAATCACCGCGCTGGAAGGGCGGTACGCTGCCTTGCTCGCGGAGTCGGAGAAGGTCGTCAAGGGTGGGGCCGTCGCCTCCCTGACGAGCCGGGATTCGGCGGGTCGCGATGTGGTGATCCCCCTGACGCAGGTCGTGCGCGGCTGGTTCCCGAACCGCTTGGATACGTGGGGGCGTTGCCAGCTGTTCTGCTCGCGGGTGGCGGAGTTCATCTTCGACGAACCGCGCGAAGCCAATACCGAGGGTGGCTTGATGCCCGCCATCTTCGGCACGCTGGTGATGACGGTCTTCATGAGCTTGATGGTGACGCCCTTCGGCGTAATCACGGCCATCTACCTCCGCGAATACGCCCAGCAGGGGGCCATCCTGCGGATCGTGCGCATCAGCGTGAACAACCTCGCGGGGGTTCCTTCGATCGTCTTCGGCGTCTTTGGCTTGGGCTTCTTCGTCTATGTCTTGGGTGGCTCGATCGACCAGCTCTTCTTCGGCGATCAATTGAAGTACAACAACAACACGCCGGTCTTCGGTACCGGCGGCTTGCTCTGGTGTTCCCTGACGTTGGCGCTGATGACCTTGCCGGTCGTGATCGTCGCCACCGAGGAGGCCTTGGCCGCCGTCCCGCGCGGCATGCGTGAAGCCTCCTTGGCCGCGGGTGCCTCCAAGTGGCAGACGATCCGCGACATTCTCTTGCCCGCCTCGGCGCCCGGCATCCTGACCGGCGTCATCCTGGCCATGGCCCGTGGCGCCGGCGAAGTCGCCCCGCTCATGCTGGTCGGCGTGGTGAAGCTCGCCCCGACCTTGCCCTTCGACACCGTCGCCCCGTTCCTGCATATGGACCGTAAATTCATGCACTTGGGTTTCCACGTGTATGACCTCGGTTTCCAGTCCCCCGACTCCGACGCCGCCCGTCCGATGGTCTTCGCGACGACGCTGCTCCTGATCGCCCTCGTGGTCGCCTTGAACATCGGCGCCATCTGGATCCGCAACCGACTGCGCGCTCGCTTCAAGGGCGCCTCTTTCTAAACTCTTTCAACGTTCGCATGCCCGCCACCATGAACCCCGCCACTTCTCGTATCCAGGTCCGCCCCTCTGCCGAGCGCGAAGGCCGCAAGGACTACATCAGCATCCGCGACTATGGCTTCTGGTATGGCCAGAAGAAGGCCTTGGACGCCATCTCCCTCGACATCCCCGAGCGCCAGGTCGTCGCTTTCATCGGCCCGTCGGGTTGCGGCAAGTCCACCTTGCTGCGCAACCTGAACCGCATGAACGACCTCGTCGATGGCATCAGTCACGAGGGGGACATCACCATCAACGGCCGTTCCATCTACGATCCGGGCTTGGAGGTCATCTCCCTGCGCCGCCGCGTGGGCATGGTCTTCCAGAAATCCAACCCGTTCCCGAAGTCCATCTACGAGAACGTCGTCTTCGCCCTCCGCGTGATGGGCGTGCGCGACCGCTCCATCCTCGACGAGGCTTGTGAGACGTCGTTGCGGAAGGCCGCGCTTTGGGATGAGGTGAAGGACCGCCTCCAGGATAGCGCCCTGGGTCTGTCGGGTGGCCAGATGCAGCGTCTCTGCATCGCCCGCGCCATCGCCAACCGCCCGGAGATCCTGCTGATGGACGAGCCTTGCTCGGCCCTCGACCCGATCGCCACCGGCAAGATCGAGGAGCTCATCCACGAGCTCAAGGAACAGTTCACGATCGTGATCGTCACCCACTCGATGCAACAGGCCGCCCGCGTCTCCGACCGCACGGCCTTCTTCTACCTCGGCAAGCAGATCGAGTACGACACGACGGAGAAGATCTTCATGAATCCCTCGCAGGCGCAGACCGAAGCCTACATCTCGGGCCGTTTCGGCTGAGCCTTCCCGCCACTTCCAAGCAAACACCTCCATGCAACGCCACTTTCACGACGAACTCCGTCAACTCCGCGACGACCTCATTCTCATGGGCGAGCGCTCCCTCGACATGACCCGCATGGTCCTGCATGCGGTGGAGCAGGGGGACGATTCCCTGGCCCTCCAGGTTCGCGGCATGGACGACCGCGTCGACGACCTGGAGAAGCGCGTCGACCGCGAAATCATGCGTTACCTGACGCTCTTCGGCCCGATGGGCAGCGATGTCCGCCTCTTGTTGGCGGCCCGCGACATCGGCCATGACCTCGAGCGCATCGCCGACGAGGCTTCGGTCATCGCCAAGCGCGCCATGGTCATCTCCGAACGCGGCCCGCTCAAGGACCTCCTGCACGTCCCCGCCGAAGGCATCATCGCCTGCGAGGTGCTCCGTTTGGCCCTGGATAGCTTCATCGAAGGCGACATCGCCAAGGCCCGCCTCGTCCTCGAGCGCGACGCCGAGATCGACACGCTCAACCGCAAGAACTACGAGGCTTTGTTCGGACGTTCCGGCGACGCCGCCAAGGTGTCCGCTTCCCACGTCGAACTGATCTTCATCTCCAAGGCCCTGGAACGCATCGGCGATCACTCCAAGAATATCGCCGAGCAGGTCATCTTCATCCTCTCAGGCGAAGATATCCGCCACGCCCGCTGAGCGCGGGATGGGGTGGGGTGCGGGCGTCCGCTTGACGCTGGACGGGGCGGATTCTTGTGGTATGATGTTTAGTCATGTCCGCCGGTCTCCGCTTCATCTTGGCTCTTGCCCGCCTGTTCGCCCTGCCGCTCAGCATCCTGATCGCGGTTCGTTTGGGCTATCTGAGCATCGCGGGGGATGCTTGGGGGGTGTTCTGGAACATCCTGCTGATCGCCTTGCTGCTTGGCTTGGTCAATTTGCTGGTGCGTCCGTTCGTCCTGGTCCTGCTGTTGCTCTTGTCGTTGCCCTTGTTCGTGGTGTTGCGCCTCCCGAAGGTGCTGATGACCGGCTTGATCACCTTCGGCCTGCTTTACCTGACGAACGTGCTGATGCTCAAGTTGGTCTGCGGCGCCTTCTTCAATGCCTCCGAGGTGGCGCTGGTGTCCCCGTGGTTGGCTTCCTTGGCGATTTCGGTGGGTTCGTGGTTCATCAGTTATTCGACCGCCCCGGCGGCCCAACAGGCATCGGGTCCGGATGGGCAGTCGAAGCCTAAGCAGGACGACGCCATCGATATCTAAGCCCAGGGGTGGTCGGGCGGGTGGGGTGAGGGTCGCCTAATGACTTGCCAAGCGGGGCGGAGGCCTTTCGTTTTGCAGGGTTCCAATCATGTCGAATCCCGCTCTCTCCTCTTGGGCCCGCAACGTAGCCCCTTCCCCGACCCTCGCCGTCGATGCCAAGGCAAAGGCCCTCAAGGCCGCCGGCAAGGATGTCGTCGGTTTCGGCGTCGGTGAGCCCGACTTCGATACCCCGCAATTCGTCAAGGACGCCTGCGCCAAGGCCTTGGCCGAGGGCCAGACGAAGTATGCCCCCACGCCGGGCATCCCCGCCCTCCGTAAGGCCATCGCCGAAGACTATACCCGTCGCGGCTTCACCGGTATCGCCGACGCCAACGTCGTCGTCTCCCCAGGCGGCAAGATGTCCTGCTACCTCGCCATCCTCGCCACCATTAGCGCCGGCGATGAAGTCATCATCCCCGCTCCGTATTGGGTCAGCTACCCCGAGATGGTGAAGCTCGCCGGCGGCACGCCCGTCGTCGTCAACGCCGAAGACGTCACCGGCTTCAAGATCACCCCGGCCCAGTTGACCGCAGCCCTCACGCCGAAGACGCGCATGGTGATCATCAACAGCCCGTCGAACCCGACCGGCGCCGTCTATTCCCGCGCCGAGCTCGAAGCCCTCGTCGCCATCTGCGTGAAGGCCAACGTCTGGATCATGTCCGACGAGATCTACGAGAACCTCGTCTATGACGGCCAGACCACCTGCAGCCCGGCGACCTTCTCGCCCGAG
>CALQIY020000097.1 GCA_943330755.2 Opitutus sp. GAS368 | reverse complement strand
GTTACGATGGCTTGATCTTGCATCTTCCCGCCGAGACCTGGGGCCAGGTGACCGACCTCGGCGACGGCCGTCTCCGCGTCGGGGGCGGCGCCAAGCTCAAGGAACTCTGCGGCTTCGCCGCCAAGGCCGGCCTCACCGGGTTTGAATTCTTGGAAGGGATTCCCGGGACCCTCGGCGGTTCCCTCCGGATGAACGCGGGTGCGATGGGCGGTTGGATCTTCGACGTCGTCGAGTCCGTCGAATGGCTTTCGCCCCGGGGTGTGGTTCGCGCCGCGCGTCGGGATTGCTTCGATGCCCTTTACCGCGATTGCCCCCAGCTTCACGGCGCCGTGGTCTTGTCCGCGGTGCTGCGGGCCCGCGGAACCGCGACCACCGAGGCGATACGCCAGACGATGGAAGAGATGGGGCAGAAGCGCCGCGCTTCCCAGCCGCGGGATCCGAGCGCCGGGTGCGTCTTCCGCAATCCCGACGACGACAAGGCGGGCCGGCTCATCGAAGCCAGTGGTCTGAAGGGTACGCACGTCGGTGCGGCGACCGTCTCGCCGATCCACGCCAATTTCATCGTCAACCTCGGCGATGCCCGCGCCGCGGACATCCTCGCCTTGATGCGCGAGGTCCGTCGCACCGTCCAGGCGCGCCATGGGCGTGTCCTTCACCCTGAAATCGTCGCCCTTGGGCGCGAATGGAAAGATTTGCTATGAGTCAGCCTTTACAGCCCGTCGTGCTCTGCGGAGCCGTTTCCCCTGAACGCGAAGTCTCGCTCCGCTCCGGTCGCGCCGTCGCCGGCGCCTTGCCGGGCTGCCGCTTGGTGGAACTGGACCGCAACGAACTCCCCGAGTGGCTCGATGCCGCCCGCCACATCGTCATCCCCGTCATCCACGGTGACTACGGTGAGGACGGGACCGTCCAAGCCGAGTTGGACGCTCGCGGCGTGGCCTACGCCGGCTGTGAAGCCGCCGCCAGTCGCCTCTGCCTCGATAAAGTCGCGACCAAGTCGGCCATGCGCCGCGCGGGCGTTCCGGCGATTCCCGAGGTCGCTTTTGCGGGGGCCGCCAAGCCGACGGCCGCCGCCCTCGTCGCCCAGCTTGGTCCGCAGGTCGTGCTCAAGCCGGCCGATAAGGGCAGCAGCGTCGGGTTGTATGTGGTCGACGGTGAAACCGCGATCGCCGAGGCCTTGGCCCAGATTCCGGCGACCGGGCAGTGGATGGCCGAACGTCGCCTGCAGGGGCGCGAGATGTCCATCGGCATCCTGGGCGGTCAAGCCATGGGGATCGTCGAGATCGTCCCCCGCAAGGGCGTCTACGACTACCAAAGCAAATACACCAAGGGCTCCTCGGATTACATCTATCCCGCCGCCGTCCCCGGTGAACTCACCGCGCGCATCCAAGCCGCGGCCGAGGCGCTCTTCCGGGCCTGTGGTTGCCGCGATTTCGCCCGGGCCGACCTCTTCCTTGAACCCGACGGGCAATTCTATTTCTTGGAGATCAACACGATGCCCGGCATGACCGAAACCAGCCTGATGCCCAAGAGCGCTTCCTGTGCGGGGCTTGATTTTCCCGCGCTCGTGCAGCGGATGACCGCTCCGGTCTTCGCCCGCGCCGCCGCCCGCAGCACCCGTTGAACATGAACCTCTTCACCCGCCTCCGTCAGTTCTTCAGCCCGCGTCGCGATGCGTTCATGGGCCCCGCCGACCGCGAATGGCGGCAGTTGATTCCCCAGGATGTGCGCCGCATGCCGGGCGATGAGCTGGGCCGCAAGCGCGCCGCGCGTTCGCGCCTGCCGCTCGTCTTGGCCGTGATTTTCTTCGCCACGTTGGGTGGCATCGTGTGGGTCTCCATCGACGACACCACCGCCGTGGTCGTGGGGAATGGCTCGCTGCGTTATAAGACGGACGGGTTTTACCCCGTCCCCGACTTGCAGCGCCTCGTGGCCCAAGGGAAGGATGGGGCGGCCAAGGATGTGGCGGCGATCAAGGCCGACCTCGAGATGGATACGCAGATCGCCAGCGCCGACGTCCGCCGCCGCGGGGATGGCTCGTTGGAAATCATTTTGCGCGAACGTAAGGCCGTGGCGAAGATCGCCAGCCTGCCGGGTTCGGGGCCGATGGTCGTGCGCCTCGTCAGCCCCGAAGGCGTGCAGTTCTCCGGGGCGGGCTACCCTTCGGAAGCCATCCGCAACTTGCCGGAAATCATCGACTATCGGACGAGCGGCAGCGGCGACAAGGCGACGATTGAAGGCATTGAAGTGGCGGGACCGTTCTTGCTCGCCGCGCAATCCGCCTACCCGAATCTGTACCGCGAATGGAGCGCGCTTTCGCTCCGCGATTGCTTCGGGGCCCAGGAAGATTCTCCCGGCTCCAATCTCCGCGTCGCCGTCCGGCGGGCCTCGCAGCCGGCCGATCGCCCCGTGCTGACCGAGATCGTCTTCTCGACCGCCAACTGGCGCAACGAACTCGCCATCCTGTCGCGGCTCGACCTCGACGGCCTGCTTCGTCGCCCCGGCATCACCGCCCCGGCGTACGTGCTCAAACTTTCCATCCAGAACCGCACCTCTGCGCGTCCTGTCCCTGAACCCCGCCTCGTGCCCGCCACCACTCGATGACCAAATCCAAGCCACTTCCCTCCCTGATCGCCGTCATCGACATCGGGACCCACAAGACCGTCGGCCTCGTCGGCCAGATCATCGACGGCAAGGCCCGCATGCTCAGCTTCAGCGAGCGCCGGACGGAGGGCGTCGTCAAGGGCACCGTCGTCGACCTCGAGAAGCTCCATAACTGCGTCCATGAAGCCGTGAACGACCTCGAGCGGGTCGCGCAGCGCGGCATCGAAGAGGTCTACCTCACGATCGCCGGCCCTTCCGTCGCGGGTGAGCGCGTCAAGGGTTTCGTCGCCGTCCCCGCCCACGATGGCAAGGTGACCGCCAGGGACTTCAACGAGGCGATGCTTTCCGCCAAGCGTCTCGAGCCGCCGGCGGGTCGCGCCACGATTCTCTACATGCGTCAGCCGACGATGCTGGACGGCAAGAGCGTCGAGAATCCCGTGGGTCTCCAGGGGAAGCGTCTCGAAGTGAACTTTTGGCGCGTGACCATGGAGGAAGGCAACGTCCGCTTCCGCGTGAACATGATCAACGCGATGAGCATCCATGTGCGCGACTTCATCCTGGCTTCCCACGCGGCGGCCTGCGCGTTGATCAGCGAAGCCGAGAAGCAGGGCGGGGTGTTGGTCGTCGATTTCGGCGCGGGCACCACGGATTGGATCCTCTATTTCAAGGGCCATATCCTTTGCGCAGGTTCCATTCCGGTCGGTGGCGAGCACCTCACGAACGACCTCAGCGTGGCCTTGCGCATCAGCCGCGACACCGCGGAGGACCTCAAGGTCCGCTTCGGTTCGGCGCTCCACCGCGAGACCGACGCCAACCAGACCATCTGGAAGGACGGCGACAAGGGCGTGGGGGACCAGCAGTTCAACCGGGGCACCATCACGCAGGTCGCCGCGTTGCGCTTCCAGGAAACGCTGGAGTTCGTCCGCAAGGACGTGCTCCATCAGTTGGAGCAGATTTTCCCGGGCCATGCGGTGAAGCTCGACCAGAATTTCCTGCCTTCCGGCGCCATCTTGACCGGCGGCACGGCCAACCTCGCCGATGCCGCGGAAGCCAGTACGAACGTCCTCGGTCTCCCGACGCGCGTCGGTATCCCGCAGTTCGAGAAGGAGGCCTACCGTAAACCCGAATACGCGGGCGTCATCGGCATGATGAAGGCCGCCATCGAGGATGCTCCTCCGCCCGTCCGTCGCCCCCAAGGCACGCTCGCCTGGCTGAAGGACATGTTCCGCTTCTAAGATGGAACCCAACCGCGCCATCCTGTTGGTCGGCCTCGGTGGGGCGGGGTGCTCCATCGTCGCTCGGCTTGCCCCCAGCCTCCCCGCCGAAGTCAAAGTCGCCTTGATCGATACCGACGCCTCGGCGTTGGCTCAAGCGAACGGTCGTGAAACGCTCCAGCTGGGCCGCGCCCAGACGCGCGGCATGGGTACGGGTGGCGAGGTTGCCGTCGGCGCCGCGGCGGCGGAATCCGAAGAGCCCCAACTCCGTCGGCTCTTCACCGGCTACGCGCTGGTCGTGCTGGTCACCGGTCTCGGCGGCGGGACGGGGAGTGGCGCGGCGGCCTTTCTGGCGACCGTCGCCACGGACGCGGGCGCCACGGTCTTGGCTTACGCCACGATTCCCTTCTCCCATGAAGGTGAACGCCGCAAACGCCAAGCCAGCGAAGCCCTCGATAAGTTGGGCGCGAAGGCGCATGGCTTGGTCGCGGTGCAAAACGACCTCTTGCTTCTGCAGGTTTCCAAGGACGCGCCTTTGTCCGAATCCTTCGCCGCCGCCGATGAGTGGGTTGGTGGGGCGTTGCGCGCCTTAGCGGGGACCTTCGTCCCGGGCGCGTTGGTGCCGGCGGACCCCGCGGCGGTGCGTTCGATCTTGGCGACCCCTGGTTCACCGACGCTCTTCACCTACGGGTGTGGTCAAGGGACCGGCGCCGCGCTGGCCGCCGCTCGGGCCGCCAACGAGTGTCCGCTCGCCCACGCGCCCGGCGCGACGACCAAAGCCGCTTCGTTGTTCGTCGCGGTGACGGGTGGTCCGACGCTTTCGGCCACGGAGGCCTTTGAGGCCGTGGCCGCGGTCCGCATGCGATTCGGCGGGGAGACCTCGACCTTGCTGTGCGCCCGCGTCGTCCCGGACTTCGGCGACCGCGTCGAAGTGGCCGTCTTGGGTGCCTCGACCCCGGCGCCCAAACCCGTGAAAAAAGGGAAGGGCGCTAAGCCCGGCGAGGAGAACCAGCAGATCTTCGGTTTCGCGACCGAAGATTCCATGCGCCGCGGTCTGTTCGGTGGGACGCCTTTGACCTTCATCGACGGGCAAGACGTCGACGTGCCGACCTACATTCGCCGCGCCGTGCGCCTCCCGACGGGTCCTTAATCGTCGCTTCCCTGTTGCGCCCCGCAGGGTCCCTCCTACGTTCGCCGCCATGGCATTCGACGTTGCGACCTTGCGCCAAGACTTCCCGATCCTCGGGCGGTTGGTGCACGGCCGTCCGCTGACCTACCTGGACAACGCCGCGACCTCGCAGAAGCCGCAGGTCGTCATCCAGGCCTTGGTCGACTACTATTCGAAGGGTAATGCGAACGTCCATCGCGGCGTGCACCTGCTGAGCGAGGAAGCCACGCAGGCCTTTGAGCGCTCGCGTGAGGTCGTCGCCCGTTTCCTTGGCTTGAAGGACTCCCGTGGTTGCGTCTTTGTGCGTGGCGCCACGGAAGGCATCAACCTCGTCGCGGAGACCTGGGGCCGGACCCATCTACGGGCGGGGGACGAGATTCTCCTCACGGCCTTGGAGCACCATGCGAACATCGTACCATGGCAGGTCGCCGCCGAACGCAGCGGGGCCAAGGTCGTAGTCGTTCCCGTGACTCCGCGCGGCGAGGTGGACCTCGACGCTTTCCGTCGGCTGCTTTCGCCCCGGACGAAGCTGGTGGCCTTCGCGCACGTCTCGAACGCCCTCGGTACGGTCAACCCGGCGGTCGAGATGACCCGCCTCGCCAAGACGGTGGGCGCCACGGTCCTCATCGACGGCTGTCAGGCCGCCGCGCATTTCAAGGTCGATGTGCCAGCGCTCGGCTGCGACTTCTACGCGTTCTCGGGTCATAAAACCTTTGGTCCGACCGGAATCGGCGTCCTCTGGGGCCGTCCGGAGCTGCTCGATACGTTGCCCCCCTACCAGTTTGGCGGGGACATGATCCGCAAGGTTGATTTCGAAGGCACGACCTTCCGCGAGGCCCCTGAGCGTTTTGAAGCGGGCACGCCGGACATCTCCGGCGCCATCGCCTTGGCCGTCGCGTTGGAGTATTTCATGCCGCGGCAGGCGGACGCGCATGCGCACGAGCAGAAACTGCTCGCCGCGGCCACGGAGCGCCTCCGGGCCATCAAAGGCCTCCGCCTCATCGGTGAAGCTCCCGAGAAAGTCGCCGTCTTGTCGTTCCTGATCGAAGGCGGCCACCCGCATGACATCGGGACCTTGCTCGACGCGGATGGCATCGCGATCCGCACGGGCCATCATTGCTGCATGCCGCTGATGAAGCACCTCGGCATCCCGGGGACGGCGCGGGCCTCCTTTGCCTTCTACAATTCGTTCGAAGAAGTCGATCGGCTGGCCGTCTCTTTGGAAAAGATCCGCAAGATGATGGCCTAAGCCGGCGTCGCGTCGGGCGCGCTGCGGCGGATGACGTCGAGGATACCTTGCACTTCGAAGTTGCGCGAAACGCCGGTGAGTCCGAGCACACGCCGGGCTTCCTCGATATCCTCGGGGTGGTTGCCCGGCGGCCATTCGATCCAAGTGCGCTCGCAGTCCTCCCCGGAGGCATGGAGCAAAGGCAGCAAGGCATTGATGCAGAGCGTGTCGGCCCGACCGTCGGGAAAAACGCAGCCCAGGATACCATCGTGTAGGCGTCGCCGATGGCTGGTCAGGATCGACTGTTCCAATTCGGTGCCCCAGTGACGCACCCGTTCGCGCCAATCGGGCTGCCGGCGATTCAGTTCCAGGTATTGCGCCAAGCGCCGGTAGGGATGTCCGGCCGGACGCAAGCCCCGGAGCCGCCAGCGCCCGCACTTTTCCATGTAGAGCGCATCGAGGCCGAGCAGGACCATCTCGGCCGGGGAATGGGCGCGGGCCAATTCGGACATCGGGGCGCGATTACCGCCATGGCCGAGGGATTCCACGACCAGCTCGTGGCAGGCCGCTTCCCAGCCGATGGCTTTGGCGCGGGCCTTGGCGTGCTTGGCCTTGCGGCGGAAACGTTCCACGGCGCGCCGGCGCAAGCCCGGCAGGATGGTGCTTTCGGCCGCCTGCACCTTGCGGGCGACCTCCCCGGCCCGGCCGCGTAATTCGAGCAACGCATCTTCTTCGGCGAGGTCTTCGAGGTCGCGCGGCAGGTAGGGGAGGAGCACGACCGTTTCGGGCTGATGCCCCGACGTGGTCGTCACATCCTTGACGCCGGGCAGCAGGACCGCGTGCAGGACGACACCGGAGAAGTTGGGGTCACGGTCATGTTGGTGGGCTTGCCAGTCGCTGGAGCGTAGGTGGATTTCGACGTCACCCCGGACGCGGCGCTCGTCGATGAGCAGTTCCGCTCCAAGGAAGTCGGGCCCTGCCCCGCGATTCCAGTCGCCGGGCGTCAGGACCGCGATGGTCTTGCCATTGGCGGAGGCCATCGGGCCGGTGACTTCGCCGGAAGCCCACAGCCGTTGGATGGCGCGTTCGCCGATGGCGAAAGGACCGTAAGGACCTTCCAGTTCTTCCACGCGATCGCAGGTGCTCATGCCCGTCTTCATAGACGGAACCCGATGGCGAAGGGAAACTCGCCGATAACTCAAGGGTAACACACCGAATCCGCTTGAGGCAAATCCGAGGCTCGCCTCTAATCCCTTGCACGGAGAGGTGGCAGAGTGGTCGATTGCACCTGACTTGAAATCAGGCGAGCCGCAAGGCTCCGAGGGTTCGAATCCCTCCCTCTCCGCGCGTCAGCGCGTGAGGAGGGATGAGAACTCGTTCGGTGAGCCCGGAGGGCGAACAGACAAGGCCGCAGGCCTTGGGCCGTCAGGCCTGGAGCGAAGCGGAATCAATCCCTCCCTCTCCGCGCGTGAGCGCGTGAGGAGGGATGAGAACCCTTGGGTTCGGCGAAGGCCGCTAGGCCGAGCAGGCGATGCCGCAGGCATCGGGGCGGAGCCCTGGAGCGAAGCGGAATCAATCCCTCCCTCTCCGCGCGTGAGCGCGAGGGGAAGGATGAGAACTCTTTCGGTGAGCCCGAAGGGC
>CALQIY020000096.1 GCA_943330755.2 Opitutus sp. GAS368 | reverse complement strand
GAGCGCATCGACCAGATTGGCCCCCGCGGGGACCTGGTGTTCGACGCCATCGACGTTGAGGGTGACCAAAGAAGGTTTGTTGTCCGTGACCATGCGTCTGGAAAGTTAACCGCAAGTTAGGACACCCCCCTCCTGCCGCAAGGGGAAAGGGGAAAAAGGGGTCAGGTTAGACAGCGGACAGGGGGGCAAGGGGTTATGTGGCGGCCCTTGGCCGCCTGCCTCGGGTAGGGGCAGCACTGCGTGCTGCCCTAGAGGTCTCGGGTAGGGTTGGCACGCGGTGCCAACCCTACCGTACTTTGAGCTCTGTTCCCCGGTCCGCAGTCCCCTTATTTTCTCTTAACTTGTAATAATCTGACCAATCTTTAAATTCAGAATGGCTATGGCTATTTATCAGTTAAAATGTGAATTTAGCCGTAATAATTGGCATGTTACCCCCAAATTTCAAAAGAAAGTCGATTTTTGAGCATCTGGCGGATGCGATTGAAAGCCAAATCCGCGTGGAAGGTTGGAAGGGGTTGCTGCCTTCGGGGAGAGACTTGGCTGGTCTGCACAAAGTCAGTCTCCCTACGGTGCAGAAGGCCATCGCCTTACTTCTCCAGCGTAAGGTCCTACTCAGCCGGGGCGGGAAGCGACGGGTGGAAGTGGCGCCGGGGGTTTCTGGGTCCCAGCGGGCTGTAGGCAGAAATGAGGTGCTGGTGCTTTCGAATCTGCCGCTCCTGGCCTACGACGCTTCCATTGCCATGGGCATACAGCAGCTCGGGGAGACGCTCAAAGCCAAAGGTGACGGTTTCCGTTTCGTCGACTTGAGCCATTTAGAAGGTGCGGCTCGTCGTAAGGCGGCTCATGCCGAGATGACGAAGTCCCGGCCAACGCATTGTATCCTGATGACTCCGGATGCCTCGGTCTTCGCTGGCGTCTCCCGTCATAAGGCGAAAATCGCCTCGCTGTTCGGTTCCCTGCGCTCGAAGCGGATCACCAGCCTAGGCGTCCGTTACGGCTATCTTGTCGAGATCGCGCTGAAACGCCTGATTCCATTGGGCCATCGCCACTTCCTGATGCCCTTCCTCAATCGGAAGAACAAGATGCAGTCTTCGATGGCGGCCATCGCAAAAATCGAGCAGGGGTTAGGCGTCCGCATCGATGTGCTACGTTCGCCGCAGCCGCTGACGACCGAGAACCTCGGGCGATTCCTCCGGCGCGGGATTGAGCATGGTGCGACCGCGGTGCTCTTCCCGCAGTGGACGGACTTCTTGCCGGCCATCGCTTTCTTCGCCAAGCAAAACCTCGAGTTTCCCCGCGACGTCTCGATCGTCGCCCTCGTCGGCATAAGCCATGCGCGTCAGTATTCGCCCTCCATTGCTTGCTGTCTGAGTTCCCCTGCTAGCATCGCGCAGCAAGCGGAAATCTGGATCCGTTCCGATAAGGTCGAGGATGAGGCCTACCGGATCGTCTACGAGAAGACGTGGCAACAGGGCGCCTCTATCGGCCCGGTCAGGGGTAGGGCGTCGGGATAGCACCAGGTGCTGGCCTTTTGCCGCGGTTAGGGTTGGCACTGCGTGCCAACCCAGGAGTTCGCCGTAGGGCGAACTCGGTAGCGCGTGGCTCCGCCGCGCCCTCCGTCAGAGGAGTGCACGATGAACCGTGCCCCTGGCTGGGTTCGCCCTGTGGCGAACGCAGCAACGCGGCCCCGCCCCTACCTCGCGGCCCAACTCTCTTATTTCTGACCAAGATTACAGGCCACAAGCGAACTTTTGTTTTGTTGATATATAAAGGAGCATTCCGCCGATATGTTACGCCCGGAAATCTCCGCGGTCCGTCGTCCTTTCTTGGTCGCGGCCTCCACCCTGTTTTTCCTCTCAGGTCTGCCGCTTTTCGCTCAGGTCGCACCGACGCTCGATCCCGCCCGCATCGACCAGAACTTAAAGCCCGCTCCGCAGCCGAAATCGTTGCCGCGTACGGAGGTCTCACTCAATAATCGGCAGCTGGCGCCCAAGGAGGCGGCGACGCTCGCGTTTAAATTTAAGCAGCTCGAGTTTGCCGGGAATAAAGCGCTCTCGTCTGAGCAGCTCGGTGCGCTCTGGCCACATCAAGCCGGCGATACAATCACGATCGAGGCGGTCTTCACCTTAGCCAATGCGATTACCAAGGCTTATGCCGACGCCGGTTATGCGCTCTGCTTCGGCGTCGTCCCTGAACAGGACATCAATGACGGCGTGGTCAAGATCGTCGTGGTCGAGGGCTTTGTGAGTGGCGTGCAGGTCAGCCAACTCGCCCCGCGCCTGCGGGCTCGTGCCGCCGTGGAAGCGCAGTTCCGGCGCTTGCAGGCGTCGCAGCCACTCCGCACCGAACTGCTCGAGCGCAACGTCCTCCTCATGGACGACCTTCCCGGTTGGTCTGCCGGCTCCGTCCTGTCTGCCTCGACCACCGTCGTCGGCGGCTCCGACCTGCAGGTGGATTTCACGCGCGACCCGGACGCTTTCGACCTGAGCTGGAACAACTTCCTGCCGAGCGCTCTCGATCGTCAGGTCGTCGGCGTATCGTATGCGACTTTCGGCCAACTCAATGGCTCCGACGAACTCACTTTGGGTTACTACCATAGCCCACGCGGTAACGCCTACCAAAGCATCTCCGCCGGTCTGTCTTCGTTGGTCGGGGACGACGGCGAACGTCTCGGCCTTACGTTCTCGCAGTCGAATAGCCGCCCCACTGATCCACTGCTCGTGCCGCTGGAATACCAAGGCGTCTCGCGCAACTCGCGCCTCGCGCTTTCCAAGCCGCTCATCCGTTCGCGCGCATCGACGTTGATCGTGGAGGCCACGCTGGGTGCACAGGATTCGGATAGCTCGATGCTTACGGGCACGCCCACGCGTGACCGTATCCGCACTTTCGGCCTAGCCTTGACCTATGACTTTGCGCGGCCGGATCAGTCCTCCAACCTCGTACGCTTCGGCGTCGAGCAAGGCCTCTCTTGGATGGGTGCCGAGGGTAACTCACGTGCTAATGGCTCGCCGACTTTCACGGTGGCATCGCTCGACTTCACGCGCACGGCTCCGCTGGCCAATCTCGGCTCCGGTGCCTTCTCATATTCCTTCGCGGCGCAGGGACAGTATTCCTTAGGTAGCCCGCTGCTCAGTCCCACCGAGGTCTCCTTTGGTGGCCGGCAGTTTGGTCGGTTCTTTGATTCAGGCTCGATGAGCGGTGAGCAGGCCGTCTTTGGTTCCCTCGAACTCCGTTACACGTTGCCGGTCTCGCTCGGTTTTGCCGATCCCGTGCGCGCGCAGTTCTACGTCTTCACCGACGCTGGCCTCACCCGACAGCAGGGCGACCTGCAGCCACAAGAAGCCCGTGAACGTCACGCCGCTTCGGCGGGCCTCGGCGTCCGCTTGGCCATGCCCTACGGCATGAACGCCCTCGTCGAGGTTGCTCGCCCAGTCTCCCTGCCCGTCGGGTATACCGGCGATACTTCCAACCGACTCAACGCCTCCTTCGGCGTCCGCTTCTAAACTTTAAAAAAACGATATGGCCTCTGCCTCACCCTTTAAACGTCGACTGATTCCGTTGGCTACGCTGCTGTTCGCAGCCGCCCTCGATCCACTGGCCTCGCAAGCCAACCCCGCTGGCGCGAACGTCACCGGCGGCACCGCCACGGTGTCGGGCCAAGGCACCGCGCGCGTCACGGTTAACCAAACTTCAGAGCGTGCGTTCATCCAGTGGGATAACTTCTCCGTCGCGAAGGGCGAGAGCGTCCGCTTCAACCAGCCGTCCGCGACGTCTGTCACCGCCAACAAGGTCGTCGGCGTGGCGCCGTCGGAGATTCTCGGCGCGGTCTCGGCCAACGGCCGCATCATCCTGATCAATCCGAACGGTATCTTCTTCGGCAAGGGCTCGACCGTCGATGCCGCCGGCCTGATCGCCACCACGCTCGACCTTGATAAGGATTCTTTCCTGTCGGGTGGTCAGCTGAAGTTCTCCGCTGCCACGGACTTGCCGGGCTCGGTCGTCAATGAGGGTACGTTCACGATTTCCGACGCCGGTCTGGGTGCCTTGGTGGCCCCGTATGTCCGTAACTCAGGCGCCATTTTTGCGAACTTAGGTACCGTGGCGTTGGCATCCGGCAAGGCCTTGACCGTCGACTTCGCTGGCGATGGCCTGATCACGTTCGCGCTTGGCGAAGGCTTGTCGGCCTCGCTCGTTGGTGCGGAAGGGAAGCCCCTCTCGGCCCAGGTCGAGCATGCGGGTGAGATTATGGCCGGCCGTGTCGTGCTTTCTGCCGCCGCCGCCCGTGAAGTCGTCAACCAGTCCGTCAACGTCTCTGGCCTTATCCGTGCCGCCTCGGGTGCGCGTAATGCCGATGGCTCGATTTCCTTGCGTGGCGCAAAGTCCGTGAGCGTCGCTGCGGGTGCTGAACTTTCTGGTGCCAAGGTTTCGGTCGACGCCGACAACGTCGCCGTCTCCAGCAAGGTCACTGCCAGTTCCATCCAGTTGACCGGGGAAAGCGTCAACGTGCTCGCGGGCGCGACTCTCTCCTCGAATGGCGGCGCCATCCTCGTCGGCGGCGATTGGCAGGGCTCCAATAGTGTCCGTCAGGCGTTGACCACCACGCTTGAAGCCGGTGCGACGATCGACGCGGGGCAGGGCGGCACGGCCGTCCTCTGGTCCGACATCACGAACGCGGACAGCGTCACCACCGTAGCCGGCACCGTGCGCGCGCTCGGCGGCCGAATCGAGACCTCGGGCCATGTGCTCGAACTGCCCGGCGTCGTCCAGGCGGGCCTCGGAGGTTCGTGGCTGATCGACCCGACGAATGTCACCATCAACGCCACCAGCACAACCGGCTCGCTCGCTGGAGACCTCGCGAACGTCGGTGTCACGAACCTCAAGGCTGCCGATCTCCAGACGGCCATAAACGCCGGCACGAGCGTCACCGTGTATGGTAGCGGCACGATCACCGTCAGTGGCGCGCTGACCTTCGCCAATAATTCCGGCACCGCCGCCGTCCTGACGCTTGACAGCACCGCTTCTGGTCCGAACGCCGGTACGGCCGGCACCAATACCTCGGCCATCAGCATCAATGCGGCCATCAGCGCCACCGGCGCGAGCCAGACTGGGCTACGGATCCGGACCAAGGGCGCACCCATCAGCACTGCTGTCGGCATCTCGCTCACGGGCCTTATCGATTTCGATAACACCGTCGGACTCGGCGCGGGTACGGCCACCACCTCGGCGGGCATCTCGCTCGCCGGCGCGCTGAGCACTTCGGCGGGCGACATCACCCTCGTCGGCAAGTCCTCCGGCGCTCAGGGCATCACGACCACCGCCGCGGGTCTGATTACCGCGACGACGGGCAATATCACCCTCACCGGCAGTGGCACCACGGGCGGCGTCAATCTCTTGGCTGCTTTGTCGGCCGGCTCCGGCACCAAGCTCCGCACGATCACCTTGGCAGGTAACGCCACGACCGGCTCGGGCGTCACGACGACCGCGGCCGCCGGGCTTTCGGCCACGGGGTCGCTTGCGCTCACGGGGTACGCCAGCTCCGCCGGTGGCTTGAATCTCTCCGGATTGTTGAATTCGAGCGTGGCCGGAGACATCGTGCTTTCGGGTCAGGGCGGCTCTGGCTCGACGGGCGTTTATCTTTACGGGAAGGCGCTGACGGTCACCGCCGGCAACCTGACCGTGCAGGGCGCTTCGTTGGTCGGTGGTGTCGCGACCGCTTCGCCTGGCTCGGCGGCGACCGGTGGCAATTACGGCTTCATGGCGTCGCTCGCGCCGATCGCCGTCTCCGGCGAGATCGACATCCGCGGGCAAGGCTCGGCGGCGACCTATTATGGCGTCTATTCCGACAGCGCCATCAGCTCGGCCGCCGGCAATATCAGCCTGATCGGCAAGGGCGACGGCGGCGTCTCCCTCGGCGCCGCGGTGACTGCTGGGAGCGGCACCTTGGTCCGCAACCTGACGGTCATCGGTACTGGCACGGCGGGACACGGCATCGTCACGACCGCCGCGGGTTCGTTGAACGCGACGGGATCTGTCGCCCTGACCGGTTACGGCATCACCGTCGGCCTAGGCTTGAGCCTGGTCGGCGCCGTCAACTCGACGGTCGCCGGTGACATCGTCCTTTCTGGTCGCTCCGTCGCGGTCAACGCCATCGGCCTTTCGCGGGCCATCACCGCCACGGGAGGTGGTATCGTCGTCCAGGGTGCGACCCTCACGAGCGGCGTGGCTACGGCGGCGCCGGGCACCGCAGCGCTGGGGGTGAACTATGGCCTTTCGTTGGCCGCGGCTGCTTCGTTGAACGCCAGCGGTGATATCAATGTCGCCGCGGATTCGGCCAGCTATACGGGCATCTACGCCCAAGGGGCGATCGTGTCCACCCGCGGCAACGTGATCCTCCGCGGCAAAGGCGTCGACGGTGTGAACCTGCTCGGGGCGGTCACCGTCGGCAGCCCGGGCTTCGTCCGCTCGCTCACGATCACCGGCACCGCCACGAGCGGCGCCGCCGTGACCACCAGCGCCGCGGTCAGCGCGACCGGGGCGATCACGCTGACCGGCTATACCAATGTGGGAGACTACGGTCTTAACGTCGGTTCGACGCTCGCGTCGACCGTCGCCGGCGACGTCATCCTTTCGGGCCATTCGGGCGGTACCAATCCCAACGTCTATACGACGGGCGTCTATCTCGCCAATGCGGTGACGGTCTCGGGCGGTAATCTCATCATCCAAGGCGCGGGCTTGGTCGGCGGCGTTGCTTCACCGGCGAGCGGTTCCGCGGCCACGGGTTCCCGCCAAGGGTTTACCTCGACGGGGTCGGGCGACTTGCTGGCCTCGGGTAATATCACGCTCTCCGGTCACAGCGTCACTTATCTCGGCGATAGCATCACTGGTGACGTCATCTCGACCGACGGAAATGTCACCCTCTTCGGTAGCGGTCCCTATGGTATGAATATCGCCGGTGAGGTGCGGGCCGGCTCGGGCAGCAATCTCCGTTCGCTGACCATCACCGGGACGGGCAGCGGCGGTTATGGCGTCAACGGCGCCGCCGGTGGCAAGCTGAGCGCCACGGGTTCGGTCGCGGTGACGGGCTACGCCTCCTTGGCCGGCCACGCCGTCGTCATCAATAATTTCGTCAAGTCTACCATCGCGGGGGATATCGTGTTCTCGGCTCATGCGACCGGAGCGGGCACGTTCAACGGCCTTGAGCTCAACGGTCCGGTCACCGCCACGAACGGGGGCATCACCATCCAGGGTGCCACGCTCGTCGGCGGGGTCGCCACGCCTGCTCCGGGGACCGCCAGCACCAGCCGCCAGTCCTATGGCTTCACCTCGGCGGCGGTCGGAACGTTGACGGCCACCGGCGATATCTTCGTCCGGACCGCGAGCATCGACCGGGTGGTCGGCGCCGCGGGCTCCGCTCTTATCGGCGGCATCACTTCGTCGCTGGGTAATGTGACGGTCATCGGCAGCGGTGTCACGGGGCTTTCCCTGCAGGGGCCGGTCTCGGCCGGCAGCGGGTCGACCATCCGCCGCATTCTTCTTTCCGGCTACAGCGACCGCGGCGGATCCGTTTCGGGCGGCGGCTACGGCATCAATGCCTTCAACACCGCCACGCTGACCGCGACCGGTGACGTCATCATCAACGCCTATGGCGATGGTGCCACCACCGCGCTGCGATTGCTCAAGAACGTCACGTCGACCGTGCGCGGGAACATCGTCTTCTCCGCCACCGATACTGCGGCATACTATGCCCAAGCGATCGACGGCTCGCTCGTCGCGACCAACGGCAGCATCACGCTGCAAGGCGCGACCTACGTCAACGGCGTCATCGAGCCCGCACCCGGCACGCCGGCCACCGCCAGCGACCGCGGCGTGCGTCTCTACGGTTCGGCCCAGCAGATCTCCGCGACTGGTGACATCACCAT
>CALQIY020000095.1 GCA_943330755.2 Opitutus sp. GAS368 | reverse complement strand
GGGGCGGCCAGGGCAGCGAAGGCCAAGCCAAGGAACGAGGAACGCAGGAGCGACTTCATGGGGTAAGGTAAGGATGACCGCCGGGGGGCTCGGCGGTTCCTTATATTCCCCCGAATGACTACAGGTGGAAGGATAAATGTGGGGACACGCTGTCCCCTCCAATGGGCCCCTTTGGTGCCCTTTAGATCAGCCCCAACTGCATCTTGCCGTCTTCGGAGATCATGGTCTGGGTCCACGGTGGGTCCCAGACGATGCTGACCTGCGCGCGGTTGACGCCAGGCACCGAGAGGACGCGGTTGCGCGCGTCTTCAGCGATGACCGGCCCCATGCCGCAACCAGGGGCGGTCAAGGTCATGGCGACTTCAACGCTGTGGCGGTCGGCGGAGCCATCGATGGCGTCGACCTTCAGCGAGTAGACCAAGCCGAGGTCGACGATGTTCACCGGGATCTCGGGGTCGAAGACCTTCTTCAGGCTTTCCCAGACGGCTTCGTCGGAAGGCTTGCCGCTATGACCAGGATGCTCGGCGGTGCCCACCGAGCCGTAGGCGTCGGTCTTGCCTTCGTTCTCGGTGGCGTCGGTCGGCACCTGCTCGCCGAGGGCTTCGGCGTCCGTGCCCTTGATGCGGAACATGCCGGAATCGCAGACGACGGTGAAGTTGCCGCCGAGGCGGTGGGTGATGGTCACCTTGGTGCCCGCCGGGAGCACGGCGGGTTCGCCGGCCGGAATGACGGTGGCCTGCACATCGCGCGCGAGGGTGCGGTCGTGCGGGCTGGGGGCGTGGCGTTGGCCGGTGGTGTCTTCGCTCATGGATTATGCTTGGTGGAATTTGGCGCTCAACATCCCGCGCAGGGCCTCGGCGCCTTCCTCGTCCTCGACCTTCGCGATGACTTCCTCGAGGAAGCCTTGGGCGAGGAGTTCTTGGGCGACTTCCAGCGGGATGCCGCGGGCACGCAGGTAGAAGAGCTCGTTCTCGTCGACCTGCCCCGTCGTCGCGCCGTGCGAGCACTTCACGTCGTTGGCTTCGATCTCGAGGCCGGGCAGCGAATCCGCTTCGGCGTCGGGCGAGAGGAGGAGGTTGCGGTTGGTCTGGTAGGCGTCGGTGCGCTGGGCATCAGGGGCGACCTTGATCAGACCGGAGAAGATGGTGCGCGACTTGCCCAACAGGGCGTTCTTGAAAAGGAGGTCTGACTTCGCCTGCCCCGCGGTATGGATCTGCAGGGTGCGTTGGTCGAATTCCTGTTCGCCGGTGGCGACGCTGATGCCGTAGAGGCGGACGTCGGCGCCCGGGCCATCGATGCGCACGGTGTTTTCGAGGCGCGCCCGGCGGGAGCCGACGGCGGCGTTGACCGAGGTGATGAGCGCGTCACGGCCACCGCAGGTGTTGTCGACCTGGAAGGATTGCGTGCGGTTGCCCCAGCCTTGGACGGCGAGGCGCGAAACCTTGGCACCGGTGCCGGCGTGGATGTCGCAGGCGGAGATGGCCAAGGCGCGCGCGTCGGCCGTGGCGCCGAGGTGGTAGTCTTGGACGGAAACCACGGCGTGTTCGCCGGCGATGATGAGCGCGTGCGGGAAGACCGCGGCTCCCTCGGTCGAGGTCCAGTTGACGGATACGAACGGTTGGCGGATCTCGACGCCCTTGGGGACGAAGAGGACGTAGCCGGCCTTCAGCCAAGCTTGGTGCAAGGCGAGGAACTTGGCGCCGCCCAGGCCAGCGCCGTGCTTGAGGAGATGCTCCTGGAGCAGGGCGGGGTGATGCCGCAACGCGTCGGCTAAGGTCTCGAAGCGGACGCCTTGGGCCGTGAGCTCGGGCGAGAGGGCGGGACGGAGCACGCAGTGGCCGTCGACGTGGACCACGAGGGCCGCCGGGCGGGCGACGAAGTGCGAGCGGGCGATGAGCGCAGCGGCCACGGCCTCGGTGGGTTCAGGGGCGGGCGCAAAGCCTGCGAGTGAGAGTGAACGGGCGTCGGAGAAGCGCCACTTCTCGTCGTCGCGCGTCGGCATCGGCAGGCGTTGGAAGTCGGCCCAGCCTTGGCGGCGGAGCGCATCGAACCAGTCGTGGCCCGACGGGCGCGCCCAGTCGGTGGGTTGCAGGGCGGCGTCAAGGTTGCCGGTCGGGGAGGCGAGGGTGCTCATCTTAACCGACGGACCCTTCCATCTGGAGTTCGATCAGGCGCTTGAGCTCCACGGAATACTCCATGGGGAACTCCTTCACGAGGTCGTTGACGAAGCCGTTCACCGCGAGGGACATCGCTTCGCCTTCGGAAAGGCCACGCTGCATCATGTAGAAGATCTGTTCGGCCGACACCTTGGAGACGCTGGCTTCGTGCTGGACCGAGTTCTTCTGGCCGCGGACGGAGATCGCCGGGTAGGTGTCGGTGCGGCTATGCTCGTTGATGAGCAAGGCGTCGCACTCGGTGTTGTTGCGGCAGTTCTTCAGCGTCTTCGGGATATGCACGAGGCCGCGGTACGTCGAGCGCCCGGAGCCCACGGAGATGGACTTCGCGATGATGTTGGAGGTCGTGTCGTCGGCCGCGTGGATCATCTTCGCGCCCGTGTCCTGGTGCTGGCCGTCGTTGGCCAAGGCGATGGAGAGCACTTCGCCGCGCGCGCCCTTGCCGCGGAGCACGACGCCGGGATACTTCATGGTGAGGCGGGAGCCGATGTTGCAGTCGATCCAGCGCACTTCGGCGCCTTCTTCCGCGACGCCCCGCTTGGTGACGAGGTTGAAGACGTTCGCCGACCAGTTCTGGACGGTGACGTATTGGATCTTCGCGCCCTTGAGCGCGACGAGTTCGACGACGGCCGAGTGCAGGGTGGCGGTCTCGAACTTGGGCGCGGTGCAGCCCTCCATGTAGGTGACTTCCGAGCCTTCGTCCGCGATGATGAGCGTACGCTCGAACTGGCCGAAGTTCTCGGCGTTGATGCGGAAATAGGCCTGCAGAGGCTGGGCGACCTTGACGCCCTTGGGGATGTAGATGAACGAACCACCCGAGAAGACGGCGGAGTTCAGCGCGGCGAACTTGTTGTCGCCGGCCGGGATGACCTTGCCGAACCATTTGCGGAAGATCTCCGGATGGTCGCGGAGGCCTTCCGTCGGGCCGCAGAAGATGACCCCGAGTTTTTCGAGCTCCTCCTTCATGCGGGAGTAGACGGCTTCGGAGTCGAACTGGGCCTCGACGCCGGCGAGGAACTTGCGTTCCGATTCCGGGATGCCGAGGCGTTCGAAGGTCTTCTTCACGTCGTCCGGCACCTCTTCCCACGTGCGCACGGCCTTCTGGCCCTTGGCGAGGTAGTAACGGATGTTCTCGAACTTGATGTTGTCGAGGTCGGTGGTCGCCCAATGCGTCGGCATCGGGAGTCCATCGAAGATCTTGAGCGCCTTCTGGCGGAACTCGCGGATCCACGGTTCCTCGGCTTTGACCTTCGAGATGTAGTCGACCACGCCGGCGCTCAGGCCGATGCCCGCGTCGAAGGCGTAGCTCTCCTCGTATTTGAAGTCGCCTTTGGAGCGATCGACTTCGATCGCTTCGCGTTGGGCCAGGTTTTCGTCGATTTCAGCCATGGTCTTAGGCCGAAGCGAGTTCGGTCTTCACCCAATCGTAGCCCTTGGCTTCGAGTTCGAGCGCGAGTTCCTTGCCGCCGCTGTGGACGATGCGGCCGTCCCACATGATGTGGACGCGGTCGGGGACGATGTATTCGAGGAGACGCTGGTAGTGCGTGATGACGAGGAAGCCGGTGTCCGGGCCGCGCATGCGGTTGACGCCCTCGGACACGATGCGCAAGGCGTCGATGTCGAGGCCGGAGTCGGTCTCGTCGAGGACGGCGTACTTGGGCTTGAGCATCATGAGCTGGAGGATCTCGCAGCGCTTCTTTTCGCCGCCCGAGAAGCCTTCGTTCACGAAGCGGGCCGTGAACTTCCGGTCCATCTTGAGCGCGTCCATCTTCGCGTAAAGCTCGGCGTAGTAGGCCTTGGCGTCAAAGGGCGTCCCCTTGGCTTGGCGGGCGACGATGGCGGCGCGGATGAAGTTGGCGATGGTGACGCCGGGGATTTCGCTCGGGTATTGGAAGGCGAGGAAGAGGCCGGCGCGCGCGACGACATCAGGCTCGAGGCCGAGGATTTCTTCGCCGTCGAGCAAGGCGGAACCCGACTGCACGGTGTAGTCAGGGTGGCCGGCGAGCACCTTCGAGAGGGTGCTCTTACCGGTACCGTTCGGGCCCATGATGGCATGGACCTCGCCTTTCGGGACGGTGAGGCAGAAGTCCTTCAAGATCGGGCGTTCGCCGATCGAGGCGTTCAGGTTTTTGATGACCAAGGAGTCAGGCATGGAGGGAAAAGGAGTTAGTTGGAGGTGGATCGCTGGGCGGATTCCTGGGAGCGGCCATGGAAACTGATTTCAATGGTCTCGGAGTTGAAGCCGGGCGGCAGGATGGAGCGGAGGCTCTGGATGATCTCGGGCGGTAGTTCGATGTCGTGGACGTGCCCGGTGGCCTCATCGCGGAAATGGGCGTGCGGGGCGAGGTTGGGGCAGTAGCGGGTGGACTCGCGCTCGTGATTGACCTGGCGGACCAGCCCGCAGCCCACGAAGGTCTCGAGGCAGTTGTAGACCGTCGCCAAGGAGAGCCCAGGCATCGACTCACGGGCGCGCTGGAAGACGTCTTCGACCGTAGGGTGGTCGCGCTTGGCCAAGAGGACGGCAAAGACGATTTCGCGCTGCGGGGTGACCTTTTGGCCGCTGTGGGCCAAGGAATCTTGGAGTTTCTCCCTGTCGTGCTCGGATAGGCTTTGAATCATTCTAAGTAGGAAATGAGTTGGAATGATTCCAACTTGCAAGAGATAAGCCCTTGGGTCCGCCCGAAAGTAGGGGGAAAGGACAGGAATCCTTGCGACATTGGAACATTTAACTAACTGATGGTGACTGAGTTAACCTAGAAATCCTTCATGCTTTTTCGATTCTTCTGTCTGGTCGGTAGCCTCAGCCTTCTGCCTGCAGCCACCCCAGTGCCCGATGTCCTGCCCGTCGATAAGGTTTGGGCTGGCCACCAGGTGGGCTTCGCCCTGCTCACCGCTCCGCCCTACCAGTATGCGGCCTACTACGACGCGAACCGCCAGATGACGGTCGCCCAGCGTCGGCTCGATCAGGAAAAATGGGTCAAGCACAAGCTCCCGACCTCGGTGGGCTGGGATTCGCATAACTATGTGACGATCGCCCTCGACCGCGCCGGTCAGCTCCACGTGTCCGGCAACATGCACGTGGTGCCGTTGATTTATTTCCGGACGACGAAAGCCGGGGATATCTCCTCGCTCGCCGCGGCGCCGATGGTCGGCGAACGCGAACAGCGCATGACCTATCCGCTGTTCATCAAGGACAAGGCGGGTCGGCTGCTCTACCGCTATCGCGATGGTCATAGCGGCAGCGGTGATGACTTGTATAATGTCTACGACGAGGCGACGCAGAAGTGGACGCGTCTGCTCGCGGCTCCGTTGACGGACGGGCAGGGGAAGATGAACGCCTATTGCACCGCGCCGTTGCTCGGCCCCGATGGCCTGTTCCACTTGTGCTGGGTTTGGCGGGATACGTCCGACTGCGCGACCAACCACGACCTCAGCTATGCGAAGTCCGCCGACCTCGTGCATTGGGTCGACTCCGCCGGCAAGGCACTGACGATCCCCATCACGCTCGCATCCGGCGAAATCGTCGATCCTGTCCCCGCCAAGGGCGGCATCATCAATTCGAACCTGAGCCTGGGCTTCGACACGCGGGCCCGCGTCATCCTCACCTATCATAAGTATGACGCCAACGGTGACCTGCAGATCTACGCGGCGCGGCGCGACCCCGAGGGCTGGACCATCATCCAGGTCAGCGATTGGCAAGGCTACCGCTGGGAATTCGCCGGGGGTGGCACCATCGTCGAAGAGGTCAAGGTCGGCGCCGTCGAACCCATCGGTGACGGTAAGCTCAAGTTGGCCTATCGCTACCCGAAAGGCGCCGGCACCTGGATCCTCGACGACCAGACCTTACAACCGATTCCTGATGCCAAACTCGCCACCAAGGGCCCGCTCGTGCCCGCGGGTGCATTGAAAGTGGCGTCCACTTTCGAGGGCATGAAGAAACGTCAGGCCAGCGACCTGGGGGCGGAGTCGACGGACTTTAGCTATCGCTTGGTCTGGGAGTCGCTCGACGCCAACCGCGACCGTCCGCGTCCGCCGCCTTGGCCCGAAGCTTCGGAGCTCAAGGTCATCAAGGTGAAGAAGCCGTAGCGGTCACCGTTGTTCGATCGTGTGGGTGGTTGCTTCACTTGTCCCCAGGTCACCATGCCCACTTGTCCCCTCGTGGATTAATTCATCCCGGGGTCCAAATCCCGGCCTTGTTCCCCCAAGCTCCGCTCGGCTTCAAGTCGCGCCAGTTGGTCGGCAACCAAGAGCAAGCGTTGCTGCGGCGAGAGGCATTCGAGGAGGCGCCGGCGCACGAGCGTGTCCGTGATGAGGTGGCCCGCCGCCGCGTCCGCCAAGAGTCCAGGTTGATTCGTGAGGCCTCGGAGTCGTTCGATGAGGGGCTCGGCATCGGCGCCGAGCTCACCGATGAGTTTCTCGGAGAAAGCCATGATGCGCGCGATTTCCCGCGTGCAGGCGAAGGGGTCCGCGATCTCCTCTTCCGCCAGCGGGGCGATCTCCAAGCGTGGGTAGGGGCTGCGGCGTTGGACCTTCAGCACCTTGGCGCGCCGGAGGCCTTCCAGCACCAAGTGGCTGGTGCCGTCTTCCAACTCCACATGCCCCGCGATCCGCCCCACGCAGGTGAAGGGGCAGGGTGGTTCTTCGTTGTCCGGCGACAGGTTGTCCTCATCGAGTTGCGAAACCGCGAACATCCGGTTGCCGGCCAGCGCTTCCTTGAGCATCAGCCGATAGCGCGGCTCGAAGATGCGCAACGGCAGGAGCTGCTGCGGCAGGAAGACGCAGTTCCCGAGGGTCATCACTGGTACGACGATGGAAGGGACCATGGTCGGGAAGTTGGAAGGAATAGGGTGGAAGGCAAATTGGGCTGCTCCTCCGCGGGGCCGCCCTTGGCCGTTTCCTTCACTGCCACTGATCCAAAAACAATTTCTTCGGGTCGGGGCTGTCGGATTCCGCGAAATAGACGGCCATCTTCAGGGCGGGCAGAAAGTGGGCGGGCAGGGCGGCTTTGTTCCGGTCCTTGATTTCAGACAACAAGGTCTCGGGTGATCGGCCCGCAAGCTGGTCGACGCGGTAATAGCCGGCGTCGAGGAGCTCACGGGCGACGTCCACGGGAAAACGCGCGATCCGCATGAACGGACTGCACACGGCTTCCCGACGTCGTTCGGCCGCGCGCTGTCGGGCTTCCTCGTCCACGCTCAGAGTCGGGCCAGGATGGCCGCGCCCATCGCCTTCGTGCCCACGGCCTTACCGCCGCCGGCGATATCCGCGGTGCGGATGCCTTCGGCGATGGTCTTCTCGACCGCGAGTTCGATGGCCTTCGCCTCAGCTTCGAGGCCGAAGGAATGGCGGAGCATGAGGGCGGCGGAGAGGATCTGCGCGCACGGGTTGGCCTTATCCTGGCCAGCGATGTCCGGGGCGGTGCCGCCGGAGGGCTCGAAGAGGCCGTAGCCGAAGCCGTGGCGGTTCTGATTCGCGCCGAGCGAGGCGGAAGCCATCATGCCGAGGGAGCCGCAGATGACGGCCATCTCGTCGGAAAGGATGTCGCCGAACATGTTCTCGGTGAGGAGGACGTCGAACTGCGCCGGCTTGAGGACCAGCTGCATGGCGGCGTTGTCGATGTACATCACGGTGAGGGCGATGTCCGGCGCCGTGGCCTTGAGGCGGTCGGCGACGACCTTGCGCCAAAGGACGGAGGTCTGGAGGACGTTGGCCTTGTCGACGAGGGTGATGTGCTTGCGGCGGGCCCGGGCCGTCGTGCTGGCGACGTCGGTGATGCGCTCGATCTCCGACGTGCGGTAGACCATGGTGTCGATGGCTTCGATGTCGCCGTCCGCGAGGGTGGTCGTGGACTTCGGGCCGAAGTAGAGGCCGCCGGTGAGCTCG
>CALQIY020000094.1 GCA_943330755.2 Opitutus sp. GAS368 | reverse complement strand
TTGCCCTTGCCCGAGGCCGAACGGATCTCCATGCCTTGGGCTTCGATGTTATTGAGGAGCCCGATGACGACGAAGCGCTTGCCCTTCAGGCGGATCACCTTGCCGAGCGGGTCGACGTTGGGCGGGAAGAGTTCGGCGACGATGGAGGACCCCAACACGCAGACGTCCGTCTTGTGCAGGATGTCGAGGTCGCTGATGAAGCGGCCTTGGCTTGGGTCGACCCAGCGCTTCGCGACCGGCAACCAGTCGGGCGTCACGCCATTGATCATGGTATTCACCTCGCGCCCCTCCCAGACGAGCTTCTCGAAACCAACGCGGGCTTCGGGGGAGACATAACGGACGATCGGGATGGTCGCCTTGATCTGCTCGACATCCCGCATGGTCAGGCCTTCGGAAAGTTCGGCCAGGTGCTCCTGCTCCTTGGGCAAGGCCTGCTTATCGACGGTGATCTTCTCGATGCCACCCATGGCATCCACGAATTGCCGGAAGTTGCCGACCATGCCCTGGACGACCGTGACCATCGCGACGAGCGAGGCGACGCCGAGGATGATGCCCGACATGGAGAGCAAGGAACGCACCTTGTTCGCCTGGAGTTCGCGCAGGCCATTGATGACGGCGGCGCGGATGCGGATCAGGAGCTTCATTGGCGGCGGTCCTCCTGCACCTTGCCCGCCCGCATGGAAATGACGCGCTTGGCCTTGGCGGCGACGGAAAGGTCATGGGTGACCAGCACGACGGTGATGCCTTCAGCCAGGAGGGACCCGAGCAGGTCGAGGATGCGGTCGACGTTCTTCACGTCGAGATTGCCCGTGGGCTCATCGGCGAAGACGATGGCCGGGCGGGCGACGATGGCGCGGGCGATGGCGACGCGCTGGCGCTCGCCCCCCGAGAGCTGGGTCGGCCGGTGCGTGAGGCGGTGCGACATGCCCACGCGTTCGAGCGCGATCTTCGCGGCTTCCTCCCGGGCGGCTTCGGTGTAGTCCTCGCGGTAAAGCAACGGTAAGGCGACGTTCTCCAGCACGCTCAAGCGCGGCAGGAGGTTGAAGGACTGGAAGACGAAGCCGACGCGGTTGGAGCGATACCAAGCGCGCCGATCGGCGCTCAGGTCGGAGACTTCCTCGCCCTCGAACAGGATGCTGCCCTTGGTCGGCGTATCCATGAAACCCAAGATATGCATCAAGGTCGACTTGCCCGAACCCGAGGGGCCCAAGATGGCGATGTATTCGCCGCGGTCGAAATCGAGGTCGACGCCATCCAACGCATGGACGGTTTCGTCGCCCATGACGTAGGTCTTATGCAGACCGCGGATGGTCGCGAGGGAACCCATGCTCAGCGTTGAACGGTCTGGCGAACCAGGCTGACGGTTTCGCCGGCTTGGACGCCGGACTTCACCTGGGTATAGCCGGCATCGCTGAGGCCCAACTTCACCGAGCGGCGCTCCCACTCGCCCGACTCGCCCTTCGCGTAAACGATGCGGTCCTTACCCTCGACGAAGATCGCCGACACGGGGATGGAAAGGCAGCCGGCTTCGCGGGCCACCAGCACGGAGAGATTCGCGCTGATGCCCGGCCGAGCCCCGTCACCGGCCGCGAAGGAAACCTGGCAAGGGAAGACGCGGAGGTCCGGGGTCTTCACGTCCGGCGTGCCGAACGGGGCCAAGAACGTGACCTGGCCTTTCTTCGTCAGGCCGGGAATGGAGTCGAACGTGATGGTCGCTTCGCGGCCCAACGACAGGCGCGTGGCGGCGAACTCGTTGAGGTTCACGTCCACGCGCAGGACCGAGACGTCGGAGACGCGGAGCAAAAGGGTGCCGCTGTTGATGGACTGCGCTCCGATGACGACTTGGCCTTCCACGAGGTTGTTCGAGTCGGACACCATCCCATCATGCGGGGCCACCAGCACGGTCTTGCGCACGTTCTCCTCGGCCTTCTCGAAACGCGACTGGGCGACGTCGCATTGCAGCTTCGTCACTTCATAGGCGGTGCGGGCATCCTGCAGCTCGCGGTCCGACACGAAACCCTTCTCGCGCAGGGCCTCGGCCCGCTTCAGGTCGCGCGTGCTCTTCTCCAGGTTGAGTCCCTGCAGTTGCACGTTGCGGCGGGCCTCCTCCTGGTCGGCCTTGACCAACAAGGGATCGAGCTCGATGAGGATCGCGCCTTTCTTGACGACCTGACCGTCCTTCACGTGGATCTTCTGGATCTTGCCGCTGACCTCGGCCTTGACGTCGCTGAAGATGACGGGGCGGACATAGCCGGCCGCATCGACGGTCTCTTCGATGTCGCGGATGGCCACGATGGATTCGATGGGGTTCTGCGGGGCGCCACCCTTGGCGCCACCCGCGCGCCGACCCGCCTTCTTGGCATCCTCGGGCCACCAATAGACGGTAGCCGCGGCCACGAGGGCGACGGCGGTGAGAATGATCAGGTTCTTCTTAAGACTCATGGGGTTGCGGACAAAGGAGGTAAGGGTTCGTCCAACGGGAGGCCGGCACCGACCTTCGCTTCGGCGCCTTCCAGCGTGAAGCCGTGCCGCGCCAGCAAGGAACCGTCGAGACGGGCGACGCGGGCGGAGGCGGAACGGGCATCCAGCAAGGACTGGATCCAGTTCAGTTGGGCGGCATCCAAGGCCGCTTGGGCCTGCAGGACGCGCAAGATATCGGATTGGCCAGCCGCGTAACGGGCGCGTTCGCCTTCGTAGGACTGGCGCTGCAAAGCCAGCGCCGAGGTCGCGGAATCCACGCGCGCGCGGGCGGCCTCGAGGTCACGCCAAGTGGCGCGGGCGTTGAAGACCAGATTCTGGCGGACATCCGCCAAACGGAATTCGGCCTGCTGACGGGCCCGCGCGGCGGAGCGTAACGCGGCTTCGGATTCGCGGGAGCCCAGCGGCAAGCGGTAGGTCAGGCTGATGCTGTTGCTCCAGCCGGAGGCATCACGAAGGCCATGGTACGCCTGATTCAATCCGGCGACCGAAGGGCCCACGTTGGCCCCGGCAAGCGTGAGGTCGAGTTGGGGGGCGTCATTCTGCCGAGCGGCTTCCAAGGACGAGTTGGCTTGGGCCAACGCGGAGAGCTGGATGGCGGTGTCGAAATCAAATTGGGCGGCCTGCCGGATCCACTGCGTGAAGGGCTCGGGAGCCGCGACCGCCGCCGCCGGGATGGCTTCCACGAGGACCGCCTGCTCGATTTCGGCGGCATCGCCACGTCCGAGCGTTCGGCGCAAGCGCATCTCCGCCCCGTCCACCGCCTGCTTGGCGTTCAAGACGGCGACCTTCTGGTTGGCCACATCAGCGGCCGCCTGCAATTCCTCCAAGGCCGTGGCATCGCCGAGCCGACGCTTGGCCTGAACCTGCTCCAGCAGGGACTCCGCCGAGCGCAGGCTGGTTTCGCGCAACGCCACCAACGTGCGCGCCCCGGCGAGGCTCCAATAAGCGACTTCGGTATCGCGGATGAGGTCCAAGGCCGCGGCCCGCAAGGCGAGGCGACTGCGCGTGGCGCCTTCTTTGGCGGCAATCAACGCGGAGAGGTTGACGGCCCGCCCGGCGCCCGCGAGCAAGGGCTGGGTGTAGCTCAAGCTGGTCCCAAGGTCGAAATTCGAGGCCGACGAATTAAGGCTGCCGCCATCGGACCACAGCCGCGTCATGCCCGTGCCCAAGGTCAACGTGCCGCCCCAGCTGAACTTGCGGGACAGGCTGACATCCGAACTGAAATCCCGCGCGGCCGGGTTGCCGAACTGCCGATCGAACGACGATTGGGCCCCGCTCAAGCGGTTGCTCCAGCCAAAGACCGGATCGAAGTCGGCTTCGGCCTGTTCCACGAAATCCAAGGCGCGGGCGGTCTCCAGGCGAGTGATGACGAGGCCAAGATTGCGGGCCAACGCCTGGTCGATGGCGGCCGCCAAGGTGACCGTCTGGGGGGCGGTAGCGACTGCCTGGTTCACGGGAGCCGGCGCGACGACGCCCTCCGCTCCCAATAAGGAAGCAGCGACGAGGAAACTCGCGGGGAGAAAGGCGCGCATGGAAGGGGTAAGTACCTCAGTAGGTGTAGTTTGTTCCGTCCATAAAGCAAGCGACGCACCTTGGGGTGCGTCGCGAATCCTCACTAATTAAGGCGATTTGTCTTATTTGACGATTTCAACCAATTCGACCTCGAATTCGAGGACGGAGTTGGGAGGAATCGGGCCCTGGCCGTTCTCGCCGTAGGCGATGCTGGCGGGAGCGACGAGGAGGATCTTACCACCCTTGCCGATCATGGGCACGGCTTCGGTCCAAGCCGGGATGACGCCGTTCAACGGGAACTCGGCCGGGGCGTTGCCGCGGCTGGCGGTGGAGTCGAAGACCTTACCGTCGACCGTCTTGCCGGTGTAGAGGCACTTGACGGTGCTGGTCGCGGTGGGCTTAGGGTCGGTACCCGGGGTGATGATCTTGTAGCGGAGGCCCGAAGCGGTCTTCGTGAATGCCTTGTCGGCGTCGACCTTGGCGAGGAAGGCGTCGTTCTGGGCGCCCCAGCGCTTGGCCTTACCGGCGACGCGTTCGCCGATCATCTTCTCGGCGCCAGGAATGATTTCCTCGGCCTTGAACTTGGGCGTCTCGTTCTTGAGGGCGGCGCGCATGCCGTCGAGCAAGGCGGTCACTTCCTCATCGGAAAGGTCGAGCTCCGAGGCGATGGACGCCCATTGAGCCTGACGGACCAGGAAGAATCCCTGGAGGAAGAAGGCCTGTTTCTGTTGTTCGGGGGTGAGGTCTTTCACGATGGGTGCGGGGGGAGGGGTGAGCGCAGGAGCGGCCGGAGCAGCGGTCGCCGGAGCGGGCTTGGCTTCGTCGGCGGCGTGGAGGGACGCGGCGGCGAGGGCCAACGCGGCGAGGGCGGGGAGTTTCATGGGGAAGGGTTGGTATCCGAATTAGGCCTGCGGGGGAAGCACCTTTGCGTGTTCCTGGAGGGAATTCACGGTCAGCGGGCGCACCTTGAGGGACTTGATACCCAAGACGGCCGCACGGGCGGCGTTCATCGTGGATGCCATGTAGACGCCACGGAGGACGGCCTCGGCGCGCATCGCATTCTCATCCTTACGGGGGAGCATGCCGGCGGCGGTGTTCACGATCATCTGGAGCTGGCCGTTCTTGAGGAGGTCGAGCACGTTCGGGCGAGAGCCTTCGGAGATCTTGCCGAGCTTGGTGACCTTGACGCCGGCGGCCTCGATCGCCGCGGCCGTACCGCTGGTGGAATAGACGCTGAAACCGAGGGTCGCGAGTTCGCGGGCCACGGCGACGGCGCCGTCCTTATCGCGATCCTTGACCGAGAGGAAGACGCTGCCGGTGGTGGGCAAGGCCGGTTGCGCGGCCATCTGCGCCTTGGCGTAGGCCATGCCGAGGTCGTCGTCGACGCCCATGACTTCGCCGGTCGAACGCATTTCCGGCGAGAGCGCGACGGGCGCGCCGGGGAAACGGTTGAACGGGAAGACGGATTCCTTGACGGACCAATAGGGCGGACGGATTTCCTTCGTGAACTTGAAGTCCTTGAGCTTCGCGCCGAGCATGCAGAGCGAGGCGAGCTTGGCGAGGGGCACACCGATCGCCTTCGAGACGAACGGGATGGTACGCGAGGCGCGCGGGTTGACCTCCAGCATGAACACGGTGCTGTCCTTGATGGCGAACTGGATGTTCATCAGGCCGATCACCTTGAGGCGCTTGGCGAGCGCGTGCGTGATGCGACGGACTTCCTCGATGATGGCCGGCGAAAGGGTGTGCGGGGGCAGCACCATCCCAGCGTCGCCGGAGTGCACGCCCGCGTGTTCGACGTGCTCGAGCATGCCGCCGATGACGGTGGTCTCGCCGTCGGAGATGGCGTCGACATCGAGTTCGATGGCGTCTTCGAGGAACTTATCGAGCAACACCGGCTTGCCCGGGGCGACGTCGAAGGCCTCGCGGACCACCGACTTCAGTTCGTCCATGCCGTAGACGATGAACATGCCGCGACCACCCAAGACGAAGGACGGACGGAGCAGCACGGGGAAACCGATTTCCTCCGCGGCCCGGTAGGCCTCTTCGGCGGAGAGCGCGGTCTTGTTCACGGGCTGGCGGATATCCAACTCGATCAGGATATCCTTGAAGAGCTGGCGGTCCTCGGCGAGCGCGATGCTGGCGGGCGAGGTGCCGACGACGGTGACGCCGTTGGCTTCCAGGTCGGCGGCGAGGTTGAGCGGAGTCTGGCCACCGAACTGCACGATCGCGCCGATGCACTTTTCCGTACGGTAGATCTCGAGGATGTCCTCGAGCGTCAGCGGCTCGAAGTACAGACGGTCGGAAGTGTCGTAGTCCGTCGAGACGGTCTCCGGGTTGGAGTTGACCATCACGGTCTCGTAGCCCGCGGCGCGGAGCGCGTAGGAGGCATGGACGCAGCAATAGTCGAACTCGATGCCCTGACCGATGCGGTTCGGGCCACCGCCCAGGATCATGACCTTCTTCTTGTCGGAGGGACGGACCTCGGATTCGTCGCCGTAGGTCGAATAGAAATACGGCGTGAAGGATTCGAACTCCGCGGCGCAGGTGTCGACGAGACGGAAGACCGTCTTGATGCCGGCGGCGTTGCGCTGGGTGTGGACTTGCGCCGGGGTGAGGCCGGTCGCGTGGGCGATCTGGCGATCCGCGAAGCCGGCTTCCTTGGCCTGGCGCAGCAGGTCGACGCCGACGGACTTACCGGCGGCCTTGAGCGCGAGCTCGATGTCGACGATCTGACGCAGTTGACGGAGGAACCAAGGGTCGATCTTGGACAGGTCGAAGATCTCCTTCTCGGTCAGGCCGGCGAGCAGCGCGTAACGGAGGAAGAACGGACGCTCGGGATTCGGGCGGGCGAGGCGCGCGCGGATCTCGGTGAGGTCGGGATAGGACGCGTCGCCATGCTTGCCGCCGCAACCGAAACCCCAGGCGCCGATCTCGAGCGAACGGAGGGCCTTCTGGAAGGACTCCTTGAAGGTGCGGCCGATGGCCATCGCTTCGCCCACGGACTTCATCGCGGAAGTCAGCGTGGTGTCGGCGCCGACGAACTTCTCGAAGGTGAAGCGCGGGATCTTGGTGACGATGTAGTCGATGGTCGGCTCGAAGCAGGCCGGGGTCGACTTGGTGATGTCGTTCTGCAGCTCGTCGAGCGAGTAGCCGACGGCGAGCTTGGCCGCGATCTTGGCGATCGGGAAGCCGGTCGCCTTGGAGGCGAGGGCCGACGAACGCGAGACGCGCGGGTTCATCTCGATGACGATCATGCGGCCGTTGGCCGGATTGACCGAGAACTGGATGTTCGAACCACCGGTCTCGACGCCGACGGCGCGGATCACGGCGAAGGAAGCATCGCGCATCAGCTGGTATTCCTTGTCGGTCAGCGTGAGGGCCGGGGCGACGGTGATGGAGTCGCCGGTGTGGACACCCATCGGGTCGAAGTTTTCGATCGAGCAGATGATGACGCACTGGTCCTTGTGGTCGCGCATCACTTCCATCTCGTATTCCTTCCAACCAAGCAGGCATTCCTCGATGAGGACTTCGTGCACCGGCGAGGCGTCGAGGCCGGCCTGGGCCATGCGGTCGTACTCTTCGCGGTTGTAGGCGATGCCGCCGCCCGTGCCGCCCAAGGTGTAGGACGGCCGGATGATGACGGGGAATTCGCCGCCGATGAGCGCGATCGTCTCGCGGGCTTCCTCGAGGGTCTTGACCACGCGCGAGCGCGGGACATCGAGGCCGATCTCCAGCATGAGCTTCTTGAACTTCTCGCGGTCTTCACCGCGCTCGATGGCGTCTTCCTTCGCGCCGATGAGTTCGACGCCGTACTTGGCGAGGACGCCGGTGCGGGCGAGCTTGAGGGAAAGGTTGAGCGCGGTCTGACCGCCGAGCGTCGGGAGGAGCGCGTCGGGCTTCTCCTTGGCGATGATGCGTTCCACGGATTCGACCGTGAGCGGTTCCACGTAGGTGACGTCCGCGGTCTCGGGATCGGTCATGATCGTGGCCGGATTGGAGTTCACCAAGATCACGCGGTAGCCTTCCTCGCGGAGGGCCTTGCACGCCTGGGTGCCGGAATAATCGAACTCACAGGCTTGGCCGATGATGATCGGACCCGAGCCGATGATGAGGATGGTACGGATATCGGTCCTCTTAGGCATAGTGTTCCGCGGACTGTCAGCGACCCTTGGAAGGGTGGTCAAGAGGGGACTGCA
>CALQIY020000093.1 GCA_943330755.2 Opitutus sp. GAS368 | reverse complement strand
TGGTCTTCGAAAAGTATTTCGGCAAAGCCCACCGCAACGCCAACCCCGACATGGCCTCCACGGGCAAGGGTTTCACGAGCATCGCCTGCGGCGTGATGCTGCAGGAGTTCAAATCCAAGATTCCCCAGGGGCTCGACACGAAGGTGTACACCCAGGAATTCCTGCCCGAGGCCTTCCCGCTCCGCGATCCGCGCGAGGCCGATATCCGCCTCGGCCACCTGCTCTGCATGACGTCCGGACATAACGGCGAAGGCCCCACGCCGTCCGGAGTCATCAAGGGTACGGCCCAGCCGCTCAAGGCCTCCAAGGGACAAGACATCCGTGACGTCGACGGCTCCTCTCTCCGCGTCCCGCTCTGGACCGCTCCGGGCGAAGGCTACTCCTACTCGTCTCCTGCCCCGCACATCGCCTCGATGGTCCTCCGTCGCGTGACGGGCAAGGAACTGCCCGCCTACATCGACGAGAAGTTCGGTAAGCCGATGGGTTGGGGCCCATGGGGATTCTGCCTCTACCGCGGTGAAGTGACGATGGCCCACGCCAACGGCGCTGGCTCGATCGCCCTCCGCGCCACCGACGCCGCCCGTTTCGGCTACTGCCTTGCCCAAGGCGGACGCTGGCAGGATCAGCAACTCATCCCGGCCGACTATATCAAGCTCTGCCAGCAGTCCCTGCCCTACAACCCGCACTTCCCCTTCAGCCTGCAGTTCGAACACAACCAAGCGGGCCAGATCGTCGGCGCACCGCGCGACGCGTTCTACAAGACCGGCGCCGGCGGCTTCTGCCTCTACGTCGTGCCCTCTCTCGACCTGGTGATATACAAGCTGGGCGGCAAGGACGGCCAGTGGAACCCCGACCTGACGCGCATCCCTCAGCCGGCCGATAACTTCGGCACGCACACGACCCCGCCGGCCCCGCCTAAGAACGGCGCCTACGAGAACTACAGCATCCCTCGTATCCTCGAGATGGTCTGCCAGGCGACCATCCGCTAACCGCTCACCGCAAAGGGTGCTGCCGGTCAGCCAGCGGTAACATGACCTTCTTGCCGTCCGCGGCAAACGACGCGAAGACGGCCATAGTCAGCTCCACGGTCTCAAGGCCCGCGCTGGGGCCACAGAGGGGCTCGCGCTTATCCGCGATGGCGGCGACCAAATCACGCACGGCGCCATGGTGTCCTCCGTTGACGAGCCGGATGTCCTTGATGGGCTCAGGCTTTCCGATGCCGTCCGTGGTGATGGGGGTCTTCTGACCATCACGTTCCAAGATGGCCAGCGGCTCCTCGTCGATCTGGAGCGAGATGACCCCCTTGGTGCCGATCAGACGTGCCCCGAAGGGCGTACCCTTGGCCGGAGTGCCTTTCTTGGAATCGAAGTATAACGGAATACCGCTCTTGGTCTCATAGCGCGCATGAATCTCGTCCCCGACGATGAGCCCGACGCCTTCGTCGCCCGGATGGATGTCAGCCTTGGTCGCCGGTCGGCCTTCGACGAGGATGGTCGCCTCGCAGGAGGTAGCCGACCCAGTGAACAGGGTCGCGAGATTGAAGCCGTGTCCGCCAAGCACCCAGAGGTCGAGTCCGCCGCCGCGCTGATCCTGCTTCCCGCGCACCCGGATTTCCTTGAGTTCGCCGATCTCACCGGATGCGACGAGCTGCTTCACGACATCGACGACGGGGTGATAGCGATTGCGATGCGCGATGGCGAGACGCACGCCCCGGTCGGCGCAGAGCTTCACGATCTCATCGGCTTCGGCCAAGGTACGCACAAACGGCTTTTCGACATAGATGCCCTTCACGCCGGCTTCGACGGCGGCGACGATCATGTCGCGATGCTCATGGATATGCCGGGGACAGATGGCCGCGATGTCGGGCTTAGCCTCGGCAAGCATGACCTTGTAGTCGGCATAAGCCTTCACGCCGCCGAGTCGCTTCGCCGCTACGGCCAGCCCTTTGGGGTCGGCATCCGCGACCGCCACGATCTTAGTCTGGGAAATCTTCAGCCAGACGGTGTCTTCGCCATGCCCATAGTTACCCTGGCCGGTATGCCCGATGACGCCGACGGTCAGGGGTCGCTCCGCCGTCTGGGCCGCCAGCGTGGCGACGGAGAGGACCAAGGCGACAAGGAAGACGCGGCGATTCATGAGGCACCTCCTTGCTGTCCGATACCATTAATCTAGCAACCCGATAAGGCCGGTGATGTCCTAGGTCTACCCCGATGCGACTCCCTGCCCTCGCCTGCTACCTGCTTACGGCCATCTCAGCCCGCGCCGCTAACGTCGCCGACTACCCCGACCTGCAGGCCGCCCTCGACGCACATCCGGGCCAAGTGCTGACGCTTCCCGCCGGCGACTACCCGATCTCGCGCAAACTGGTCCTCCGCGGCGATGGCGCCGGACTCAGCGGCCCGGGACGCATCATCCAGAGCAACCCGGACGAACCGATCGTCGAGATCGAGGGATTGAAGGATGTGCTCCTGCGCGACGTGACGCTCACCCGCGCCCCAGGCAAGACGGTGGCCCGCAAGTCCGGACTCCTGGCCATCCGCTGCGCCTACCTCCGCGTCGACCAAGTCCGCATCCTCGATAACCAATCGGCCACCGGCGCCTTGGCCCTTCGAGAATGTCGCTTCGCCCGCATCACGGGCTGCCTGGTCCGCAACTACATGCGGGTCTCCGTCGACGACCGTACCCGCAGCCTGGAATGGGGCTACGCTTTCAATTGCACCGACGGTACCGGCATCCAGGTCACCGCCAGCCAAGGGACGCTCATCGAGGGGAATACGATCGTCGAGGAGGTGTTCCGGCCGACTAAGGAGATGAAGGAGAAGCATCAGCTGGGAATCTGGACGAAGAAGAATCCGACGAAGGGTACCTTCCTCAGCCAAGCGACCTGGGACGCGGGTTACACCGATAACTGGCAGCAAGGCTCCGGTATCATAGTGACCGCCCCTGAGGCCAGCGACCTCACCCGCATCCTAGGCAATCACGTCGAGAACGCCGCCCAAGGCATCGACCTGCACGCCGACCACGTGATCTTGGCCCATAACATCGTCACGAACAGCTTCATGGGTATGAAGGCGATGCACGGTTCGCGCAATGTGCTCATCACAGGCAATCAGTTCGTGAAGAACTCCCTCTGGGCCATCGGACTCATGCCCGGCGCCGCCGCCCACCCCGGCCAGCCGGACAAGCCCGAGACGGCCAACGCCGACGGCGGATCGGTGATCTCGGCCAACATCATCTCCGACTTCGGCCACGGCGACGCACACTGGATCTGGGGCGACCAACGCGCTCCCTTCAAGTTTGATACGGGCCAGCAGCCCGACGACCCGCCCCTCACCGACGTGATCATCCAGGGTAACCTTCTGCACTGCATCGGCGCCCCCCGCTACCAATACGCGGTCGTCATCGCCGGTCAGCCGGACGGCCCGAAGACGCCCCGCGGCCTCCGCTTCCACGACAACATCCTCGCCCCAGGCACCGGCGGCGTGGCGAACCGTGAACTTAAATGATATCGATGCGTCCATTCGTCCTATTCTTCGCCGCCCTGGCGATGGCCGCTGACCCGGTTAAAGCTCCGATCGTCCCGACCGACCTTCCCCCTGAGATCCAAATCCTCCAGCCAGGTGTCAAATTGACCCTGCTCGTCGAACACCCCGATCTGGCCACGCCGACGGGCCTCGACGTCGACGCGAAAGGCAATCTGTGGACGGTCTCTTGCCACACCCACTTCCGCCCAGCGGGATACGTCGGCCCAATCCACGACGAGGTCCTGGTCTTCGACCGGTACGGGAAGAACCGTCGGGTCTTCTACGCGAAGACGGATCAGACGATGAACCTGAAGTTGGGCAAAGACGGCTGGGTCTACCTTTCGCAACGTAACCGCATCCTGCGCATCAAGGATACGGATGGCGACGGCATCGCCGACAAGGAAGAGAACGTGGCCACGCTGACGACGGTCACGGACTATCCGCACAACGGCCTGTCGGGAATGGCTTGGGCTCCTTCCGGCGATCTGGTCTTCTCCCTCGGTGAGAACTTCGGCAAGGACTGGGTCCTCGCCGGGCCCGATGGCATCAAGCTCACCGGTCGCGGAGAAGGGGGCGTCTTCACCTGCCAACCTGATGGCGCCAAGCTCCGCCACATCGCCAAGGGCTTCTGGAATCCGTTCGGCATCATGGTCCGCGCCGACGGCGAGATCTTCGCGGTCGACAATGACCCCGGTAGCCGACCGCCCTGCCGCCTCATGCGTATTCACGAAGGCGCCGACTACGGCTTTCAATGGGTCTATGGCCGAGAGCCGATCCATCCGTTCGTTGCTTGGAATGGCGAACTACGTGGCACACTCGGGATGATCCACCCTTCCGGTGAAGGCCCTTGCTCTGTCGTCGAACTTGGCGGCGGCGTACTCATCCCTTCCTGGAGTAATCACTGCGTGGAATACTTCCCGCTCACTCGCGCCGGTGCCGATTACACGGCGAAGCAGATCCCGCTGGTGCGTGGCGGTGAATTCCTCCGGCCTACCTGCCTTGCGGCCGGACAGGACGGGGCTTTCTACTTTAATGATTGGGTCTTCAGTTCCTACCCGATCCACGGCAAAGGACGCCTTTGGAAACTGGAGATCGATCGGACCAAGGCTACCTGGCTGAAAGCATCGGCCGAGGCACCCAATGCGGCTTCGCTCCTCGCGGACGCCCTCCGCTCTGGCCAGAAATCCCTACCCGCCGCCGAACTGCTCGGGCTGGCCCGCGGTTCTGATCGTGTCTTGGCCGACGCCGCCCTCGCCGCGATCGCCCGCGCTTGGTCGAAACGCGTGCCGGCCGAACTCCGCGCCCTTTCGGACGACGAACGACTCTTGACCCTAGTCGCCCTCCGCCGCCTCGACCTCGCCGACGACCGCTGGCTGCAGGCCTGCCTCAAAGACGAGTCCACTGAGATCCGTTTCGAATGCCTTCGCTGGATCGCCGATGGCGTCCTCAAGCAGCATATGTCGTACGTGGAGGCCGCGCTTCGTCGCAAAGATATCGACTTCCGTGTCTTCGAAGCGGCCCTCGCCGCACGCAACACGCTCCTCGGCAAACCGGAAGCGGGCGTGACCGACGCGGAGATGCTCGCGACCTACGTGAGCGACAAGACGATTGCGCCGCGCCTACGCAGCTACGCGCTCCGCCTCATGCCCGAGACGTCGAAGTTCCTGACGGTACGAATGATGAGTGAACTTATCGCGGTCGGAGACGCGGATCTCTCTCGCGAGGCCGTTCGGAACGCCATCGCCCGACGCTCTCCCGAATCCCGCGCCCTCCTTGCCCTTGTGGCAGCGGACGAGAAAGCCGAGCCTAGCCTGCGCGGCGACGCCATCGCCGGTATGTCGGTCTCCGATCGCCCAGAACATCTGGCGCTCCTCCGCAAACTGACCGCTCACACCGACCAGACAGTCCGCCATGAGGCCCTCCGCGCCCTGCGCTACTCGGCCCTCGATGACGCCGATAAGCGCCTTCTGCATGACGTCCGCCTGAAGTACCCGGATTCCGCCACACTGGTCGAAGTACTGTTGGATGCGTCGAAACTCGCTATCGGTCGCCCTGCCTTCACCGACACCCTAGCCTGGCTTCAGCGTCTGGACGCTTTGCCCGGCCGGCCTGACCTCGAGGTCGCCCGCCGCCTCTTCACCCACCCGAAGCTCTCGCTCTGCGCCTCGTGCCATCGCCATGAAGGCCGTGGTAACGTCGTAGGTCCCGACCTGACGTTGATCAGTCGCCAAGCCGATCGCGCCGGCATCTTGCAGTCGATTCTCGAGCCGAACCGCGAGGTGGCCCCACAATACTTCCCGACGCAGTTAGGCCTGGCCGACGGCACCACTTTTGTCGGCATCCTACTCCGCTCTTCCGAAGTCGAGACCTACCGCGAAATCACGGGCAAGGAAAAGACTTTCCGTAAAAAGGAGATCCTCAGCCACGAAGAGCTGAAGATATCCCTGATGCCGCCCGGGCTGGCACTAACGCTTACTGACACTGAGCTCCGCGACCTACTGGCTCTGCTGACGAAAGAACAGTAAGTTACTTGGTCGCAGATCGCGGATTCATGAGGAAGTAGAATTTGCCGTCTTCGGCGCCGCCGAGGAAATCCGGTACGCCGTCCGCATCAAAGTCCACGGTGGTCGGGCTGACATCGTGTCCTTCGATGTTCTGCTTCACGAGGGGTCCTTCGTCCTTGAATAGCCACTTGCCGTCCTTGGTGCCGACCTGACGTAGCAGATTGGCGCTGGAAGAGTTGAGTAAGAAATCAGCCTGGCCGTCGCCATCCCAATCGGTGACGCACAGCTTACGACGTCCGCTCCGGCCGGCGACGCCCTTGGTGAGCTGCAGGGGCTGCCCCTTCTCGTCACAGAACGCCCGGCGAGGTGCTTTGACGACGAGTTTGCCGTCGTCCTTGGCTCGCTCGAAGAACGCGAGGTAGCCCTCCTGATCGAGCATGACGAGATCCATCAGGCCGTCCTTGTTCCAATCCACGGCGACCGGCGTCGTGCGCCACTGGGTCAGCAATGCCTTACCCTGCGGCTTCATCCAACCCCAGGCGAGCGCGGGCTGAGCGCCCTCCCACTCGACCTCGACCGGATGCGCGGCGGCGAGCTTCGGCGACTGACGCGTGCCGACGTTCCGATACCAGACGACCTTACCGAGGATGGAATTGACGAGGAGATCCGGCAGGCCGTCACCATCCCAATCGGCCACGGTCTGCGTGGTGTATCCCCACTTGGCCTCGGCCGGGCCCTGGATGCTACCATTGCGGCCCGCCATGATGCGCAAGGTCTTGCCGTCCGCCTGCATTTGCTGAGGTGCGGCGAACTTGGGCGACGCCACACCCTTCCCGCTCAGGTTCTCAAAGAAGGCCACATAGCCCGCGGTGTTGCCGGAGATGATGTCGATGTCGCCGTCGCCATCCCAATCGAAGCCGACCGGCGTCGCGAGGGCGCCGAACTTGATCTCATCCGCCTGCTGCTTGAAATACTTCGGCGGCAGGAACAGCGGCGTATGGTCATCGGTGAACTTCCCGGTATTCTCGATATAAGCCACGCGTCCGTCTTCGTCGCCGACGACGAGGTCGAGCTTGCCGTCCTTGTTCCAATCGAACGCGACGGGAGTGATCATCTCGAGGTCCATGGTCAGCGGACGCGGCGAACCCGGCAGGGCTTTGGCTTCGAGCGTAGCCTTCCACGCCGCCGGACGTGCGCCTGTGGTCACGCTCGCCGGTACGGTCAACCGACGTCCGGCGGCATACTTGGGCTCAGCCCGCGCTCCGATATTTTCGAAATAGGTGAAGCCATCCAGGAACTCGCCGCAAAGGAGATCCAGATCCCCGTCAGCGTCGAAGTCCGCGAAATTGGGCGAGGGCCAGCCGAAGACCTCGAGGTCCTTGCCGGCTGACTGGACGCGGACGGGCGACTGATACTTGGGCTTCTCGTCAGTGCCCTCGTTCCGGATGAAATACACGAAGCCACGCAGCGGACCTTTGATCCAGACGCCTTTCTCGTTGTAGGCGTTGTCCCATCCGTAGTCGGTCCAATCACCGACGCCGACAATCACGTCGGTCCGGCCATCGCCGTCATAGTCGACGTATTTCCACATGTTCGCCCGCACCTTATTGGGATGGACGTTCGTCGGGAGGGGCAACTTCTTACCGGACTCGAGGCCGGTCTTCGCGAAGTCAGGATATTCGACGCCCGGAGAGAGCACACGCGGCTTACCGTCGGCGCCCCAGCTGAGCTCGACGTTCTGCATGCCTTTGCTGATACGCACGCCGGGCTTGAAGACGGGCAAAGGACGCTTTGACGTATCCGCGTCGGTGCGGAAGACATAGACGCCGTTCGAAGGCTTGTCTGGGCAGTTGACGACGAGCTCGAACTTGCCGTCACCATCGACGTCCATGGGCAAAGGCCAGGCCCAGAGGCCGACGCCGAGATCCACGACAAGCCCAGGATGGTTATACTTCAGACGCTCAAGGCCAGCCTGGCCAGATGCTTCAGCCGCCTTCGGCCAAGCCGATCCTTCCATCGGCCGCGCGACCAGCTTGGCCGGGTCGATGACCACATGCTTGGCGAGCTTGCGCTTCCAGGTATAGGTCACATGCACGAGCCCGTCCGCCGACTGAATGATGGCCGGATAACTGAACTCGGCCCTAGGCTCGTCCTCGAAAACCAGAGCAGCATCCCA
>CALQIY020000092.1 GCA_943330755.2 Opitutus sp. GAS368 | reverse complement strand
TTTGCCCGCGGCGACATCGTGGGCGATCTGCTGGACGGCGCGGGTGACTTCTTGGCGGGCACCGTAGTTCAGCGCAACGACGAGGGTAAAGGCTTGGTGGTTGGCGCTGGCGGCGATGGCTTCTTCGAGTGGCACGCGCACGAAGTCAGGCATCGCAGAGAGGTCGCCGATGACCTTGAGGCGAACTTGCCGCCGCGAGAGTCGCGAGAGGTTAGCCCGCAGGATCCATTCACCGAGTTTGAAGAGCCCATTGACCTCTTCCAAGGGGCGCTTCCAGTTTTCGGCCGAGAAGGCGAAAATGGTCAGGGTGCCGATGCCGGCATCAATGCAGTGGTCGACGATGTCGAAGATCCGTTCCGCCCCGCGGCGATGGCCTTCGAGTCGGGGCAGGCCGCGGGCGGCCGCCCAGCGTCCGTTCCCGTCCATGATGATCCCCACATGGCGGGGGACGACGGCGGAGCGGGCTGGAGTGACGGGGTCAGACACGGAAGCGGCAGATTGGGCTATTCTGCGGTCCGCTGGCAACCGCGAATCAACGTTCGTCGGCCGCGATAAGTACCCCAGGGAAACCCGCGGCACGGACCAGTTCGCAGACCGTCAGGAAGCTTTGCATCGTCAGGGCGCCGTCCGCTTTGACGAGGACGGGGCGGGCTTGGGCCGCCTTGTTCTTCGCCAAGGTTTGGAGCTCGGTGCGGAGCCCATCGCGGTCGACGACGCGGCCGGCCACGACGAAGACCCCGGTGCCACGCGCCGAGATCAGGGTCACGGTGGTGGCCGTGCGAGCCATGTCGCCGACGTTCGTCTTGGGGGTCGTGAGGTTGCGGGTCGTGGCCGCCAGTCGTTCGTCGAAGCCGACATACATGCCGGGCGCATAGACGAAGTTCGAAGCGAGCACCGCGACCAAGGCCGCGCAGGTGAGCGCCAAGGCCAAGGGGAGGAAATCGACGCCGCGTTCCACGGGTCGGACCTTCTCGAGGATGCCAAGGGGCGTGCGCATCGGCTCAAGCCTTACGGCTCTTCTCCTCGGGGAGTTCGTGCTGCACGAACGTGATCACCGAGTGGGCGGCGATCTCCATTTCCGTGACGATGGAGCGGACGCGACCGACTAGGAAGTGGTGGGCGAGCGAGCAGCCCGCGGCGATGACGAGCGAGAACCCGGCGTTGGCGAGGGCCGCGAGGATGTCGGGGAAGAGGCCCTGGGCGGAGGCGTAGACGCTGCCGTCGTGCAAGGCACTGGCGAGGTGGAAACCGGAGAAGATGGCGGCCGCCAAGCCGATGAGCGGGGCGACGCGGCCGATGGCGGAGATGGTGCCTAAGCGACGCTCCAGGACTGGCAGTTCCAGCAAAGCGGCTTCCGTGGCGGCGGCCCGCATGGCGGCTTCCGTGCCTTCGGAGCGCAGGAGCGCGGCCTTCACGACGCGAGGGACAGGGCCGGGCGATTCTTCGCAGGCGGCCAAGGCTTCGAGGGGACGGCCGGCCCGGAGGTTGTTGCGGACGCCTTCGATGAAGTCGGAGGACAGCACCAAGCCGCGGTGCAGGAACATCGCACGTTCGACCACGAAGACGAGCGCGAGGAAGGCGAGGGCGAGCAGGATCCAGACGAAGGGCCCGGCATCGGCAGGGAAGGAGAAGGGGGCGTTCATCGGGGTTTCTGGTTATTGCCGCTCGCGCGGAGGCTCGCAAGTTTGCTTTCAGCGGCGCCTTGTCCAGGCAGGCGACTTTCGCCCGGGGGGAGTCCGCGGTTCAATTCCGGAATCAGTCGATACACGGCGATGGCCTCGGCTTTGTCGCCTTCCTCCTCGTGCATGCTGCCGAGCAGGAGGATCGAGCTGGCGATCCAATTTCGCCCCGCGGGACCAAAGCTGGTCTCGTCGGTCGCGCCGTTTTGGCGCAGCGAAGCGAGGGCGCGGACGAGGACAGTCTTGGCTTCGAGGCGCGTGCCGGGGGCGTCGCTCTTGGATTCCGCTTTGGCCCGTTCGAGTAGCGCCAACGCGAGTTTGTAGCGGGCTTCAGCGAGCGTGTCCGGGTCGCGGGCCCAAGCGATCGAGACGGTTTCGTAGGCGCCTGCGGCGATCGCCACGCGTTGGCGATCGAGCTCGCCCTTGCGGTCGCGGCGGAGTTCGGCGAGGCCGAGCAAAGAATCCGCGCGGGCCATTTCGGCTTGGGCGCGGTAAGGGTGGTCGGGCTTCTCCCGGATGAGGCGATTGAGCACGAGCAAGGCGCCGTCGAAGTTGCCCAGCGAACGCAGCAGCTCCGCACGGCGCAGGGCCACCCGGAAGAGCAGGGGGCTTTGGGGGTAGGTCTCCATGAACTGCTCGAGCAGTTCAACGGCCTCCTTCAGCTTTTCCTCGCCGTCCACCGGCGCCTGCCGGGCGGCTTCTTCGGCGGCTTCGTAGAGTCCGAGCTCCGCGAATTCGGTCAAGGTGGCGTCGCCGGCGAATTCTTTGGCCAAGGCGAGGAAGCGGGCCTGCGCTTCGGCGTGGCGACCCATCGAGGCGAGGTGGCGGCCTTCGACCAGGTAGGAAGAAGCGGTGGCCGGGCCCTTGCCGTATTTTTTACGGAGTGCTTCGAGGTCGGCGAGCCCTTTGCCTGGCTCGGCCCCTAAGGCGGTGCGTGCCTTGAGTAGGGCCACGTGGCCGCGGAGTTTAGGGGCGTTGACCTTGAGGTCGGTGGAGGCATCCGCCGGGAGGTCGTCCAGGCGGCGGGCGATGTCATCCGCGAGGCGGGCGGCGGTGCTGGGGTCGCGGTTGGCCAGGGCGATCAGGGCGCGTTGCCAGTCGAAGCGCAGCGCGTAGTCGGTGTTGGTGCGCGCGATCAAAGGATTCAAACGCTGCAAGAGGCGCGCGGCTTCCTCGGTTTGGTTGGCTTTGCGGGCGTCTTCGACGAGGAGCCAGACCGCGATCCAGAGGCGATCCTTCGGTACCTTGGCGTTGCGTTGCGTGGCTTCGATGATTTCCGCCGTGTGGTTCCAGAGTTTGACGTCCCCGGCGGTCGAGAGGGCGGACAGCACCCGCTGGTGAAAAGCGGAGGTCGCGAGGTCGGCGCCTTCCGTCTCGTTCTGGATGGCGGCGTAGGCTTTTTCGGCGAGCGCATAGTCCGCGGCCAAGAAGAGGCAGTCGGCGGAGACGGTGCGCAAGACGTCACGGGGGATGCCCGTCTTGCCTTCGGCGAGCGTATTGAGGAAGGACGAAGCCAGGCGATAGGAACCGTCCCCCCATGCGGTGAGGGCGAGCGTGCGGGTGGCCTCGCGGGCGAGCGGACTCGCGGGGACGTCCTTGAGCAGGTCGGAGGCCGCTTGGCGGGCCTTCTCGCGGTTACCGGCAACCAGCATGAGTTGGGCCCGCGCCAAGTGGATGGCGTCCAGGATGGCGGGGTCACGCGGGCACTCGAAACTCAATTGGCCTTCGGGCCGTTTCATCAAGAAGTCGTAGACTTCATTGGCGATGGCCTTGGAGTCGCTCGGCTTGGCGTCGGCGGCGGCGGCCACGAGCGCACGCAGGGCGGTCAAGCGGACGGAGGGGTTCGACGGGTTCTTCGCCGCGAGTTGGAGGAAGCGTCGGCCTTCCGCGGAATCGTAGCCCAGGATCAGGCCACAGAGCAGGTCGGCTTCGGCTTGGCGGGTATCGGGCAGCGGAGCGGCCTCCTTGAGGGCATTGACGGCCTCGAGCCGCCGGTCCTTGCGGGCGAGCGCAAGCGCGAGGTTACGCGAGAACGCAAAAGCCAGCGGCGATCCCTTGGCATTGCTGGCGCGTTCGCGGAGCACCGAAATGGTCACGTCGTCGGCCTTGCCGGCGATGATCGAGGCCCGGAAGGAAAGCACTTCGATCCGTTGGCGTTGTTCTTCGGACACCGCGGTCCGGGTGGCGTTGGCCAGGTGCGTGTTCACGCCCAAGCTATCGCCTTTCGCGGTCGCGATAAGCGCGCGCAGGGCATGGCCCCAAGCGGCTTCATTGCTCGGCAATTGTTCGGGGTCGGCTTTCTCGGCGGCGGCGGTCGCGGCGGGCAGGTCGTTCTCGAGCAATGCGATCAAGCCTTCGTAAAGCGATTTGCGCGGCGACTCGGGCAGGCCCTTGAGCGTGGCCTTCGCTTCGGTCGCTTTGGTGCGTTCGATCTGGCCGGCGGCGAGACCGAGAGAGGCGCGTTCGCGTTCCTTGCTGGTGATGCCGGGGGTCGTCAGCGAAGCCGCGTAAAGTTGGGCGGCGGTCGTCGAGAGGCCAGCGGCCAAGGCTTCATCGGCCAATTCCAGCAAGGTGCGCTGCCGCGGGTTTTCGGCCGTAGGGAGGACCGGCTGGTTGTTCAGCGGGGTCGGTGGTAGGTCTTGGGCGAAGCCCAACCCGACCCAGCCAAAGGCCAGGGACAGGAGGGCGACGGAGACGGCTCGCGACATTCCCCCGACATTGGTCGGAGAAACACCCGCGGGCAAGAGGGGAGTGTCGGCCTTAGGCCTTGTCCAAGCCGAAGGCCGTGTGCACGGCGCGGACGGCGGCGTCCGCCTTGGCGGGGTCGAGGGCGACCGAGATCTTGATCTCAGAGGTCGTGATAAGCTCGCTGTTGATACCGACCGAAGCCAGCGCCTTGAAGAGCGTACCGGCGACACCGGGGTGGGAAATCATCCCGACGCCGACGATGGAAAGCTTGGAGATCTCGCCGGCCGAGCGGACGGAGCCGCTGCCGAGCTTCTTGAGGGTCTGCCCGACGACCTTCTCGACGCGGACATACTGGTCGGTGGTCACGGAGAAGGTGAGGTTGGACTTACCGTCCTTGCCCAGGTTCTTGATGATCATGTCGACGCTCAAGCCGGCTTCGCCGAGGTCGTCGAAGATGGCGGCGATGGCCTGCGGGTTGTCCGGGAGGTCGGAGACCGTCACGCGGGTCTGCAGGCGGTCGAGGGCGACGCCGGCGATGGCCGCGTCTTCAAGGGTTTTGTCGATGGCTTTCACGATGGTGCCGGGTTGGTCGTTGAAGGAGGAGCGGACTTCGAAGGGGACGTTGTATTTTTGGGCGAACTCGACGGAGCGCGACTGCATGACCTTGGAGCCGCTGGAGGCGAGCTCGAGCATCTCCTCGTAGGAGAGCTCCTGCATCTTGCGGGCGGCGAGGACGATGCGGGGGTCGGCGTTGTAGACGCCGTCGACGTCGGTGAAGATCTGGCAAAGGTCGGCCTTGATGGAGGCGGCGACGGCGATGGCGGTGAGGTCGGAGCCCCCGCGACCGAGCGTGGTGACTTGGCCTTTGTCGGTGACGCCTTGGAAGCCCGCGACGACGACGACCTTGCCTTCGTCGAGGCGCTCGAGGAGGTCGCCGCCCGTGATGCGGGTGATGCGGGCGCGGGTATGGATGTCGTCCGTGAAGATGCCCGCCTGGGCGCCCGTGCGGGAGACCGCGGGCACGCCGATGGCATGGAGCGCCATGACCGTGAGCGCGATGGTTTCCTGTTCGCCGACGGCCATGAGGACGTCCATCTCGCGTTCATCCGGCAAGGGCATGAGGGCCTTGGCGCGGGCGATGAGGTCATTGGTCACGCCGGAACGGGCCGAAACGACGACGACCAGCCGGTTGCCCTTGGACCACTGTTCCTTGATCTTGGCCGCGACGTTTTGGATGCGGTCGACATTGCCGACGGACGTGCCGCCGTATTTCTGGACGATGAGAGCCATCCGTTTAGGATTCAGGAGAGAAGATGCGGAGCACGACCGGCTCCTCGAGCACGGTCTTGAGGAGGCCAAGTTCTGTCAAGACCTTGGACATCTTCTGCTCGTCGACCGGGTAGGTGGAGAGCGTGACGGTGCCGCGGCCTTGGTTGGGGTGCTCGTACTGGATGACGCGGGCGATGGAGACCTTGTGCTTCGAGAAGATGCGGTAGATGCCTTCGGAGACGCCGGCCTTGTCGAGCAGCGAGAGGCGGAGGTAGAAGGGGGAGACGATCTCGGGGAGGTCGGCCATGCGCACCTTCTTGCCCTGGCTTTCGCGGGCGGCGAGGCTGTCGGCCGAGAGGCCGGAGTTGGCCGCACCCGTGAGGGCGGCGATGGCGTCGACGATGTCGCCGATCACGGCGGAAGCGGTGGCGTCACCGCCGGCGCCACGGCCGGTCAGGGTCGTCGCACCGACGACGTCACCGCGCAGGGTGATGCCGTTGTTCACGCCGGTGACGCGGGCGAGGATGTCGCGGTTGGGGACGAGGGCCGGGTACACGCCGACGGTCATCCAGTTGGCCTTGAAGTCGCGGCGGATGACGGCGAGGTGCTTGAGCGCGAAGCCGAAGCGGCGGGCGAAGTCGATGTCGGCGGGGCCGATGTTGCGGATGCCTTCGACGAGCGTGCGGTTGCGCGGTGCCCACTTGCCGTGGGCGAGCCAAGCGAGGATGGAGGCCTTGTGCCAAGCATCGATGCCGTCGACGTCGAGCGTCGGGTCGGCTTCGGCGTAGCCCAGCTCTTGGGCTTCCTTGAGGGCGTCGGCAAAGGAGAGGCCATCTTCGCCCATGCGGGTGAGGATGTGGTTACAGGTGCCGTTCAAGATCCCGACGATGAGCTCGAAGCGGTTGGCGACGAGGCCTTCGCGGATGGCCTTGATGATGGGGATGCCGCCGGCGACGCTGGCTTCGAAGAGGAACTGGCCGCCATGCTGGCGGACGGCCGCGAAGATCTCGGGGCCATGTTCGCAGAGCAGGGCCTTGTTGGCCGAGACGACGACCTTGCCGGCGCGCAGGGCCCGCAGGGTGAGTTCGCGGGCCTTGGTGGTGCCGCCGATGAGTTCGCAGACCACGTGGACCTTGGGGTCGTCGATGATCTCGAGCGGGTTCTTGGTCAGCTTGCCGGCGGGAATCTTGACCGCGCGCTTCTTCTTGAGGTCGCGGACGCAGGCCTTGCGGAGGTCGAGCTTCACGCCGAGGCGCGATTCCAGGTCGGACTGTTTCTCCGACAGGTGCTTCCAGACGCCTTGGCCGACCGTGCCGAAGCCGAGGATGCCGATGCCGATGGTGCGAGGGGCGGACATGAAAATCAGGAGGCTTTCTTGGTAAACTTATTCTCTTCGCCGCGGACGAGGCGCCCGATGTTGGAGCGATGCGTCCAGACGTTGAAGAGCGCGATGGCGCCGGCGAAGACGAGTTGGGCGGTGCCGAACTGCAGCGACGTGAACTGCGGCAGGAGCCAGCAGGAAAGCGGCAGGGAGAGGCCGAGCGCGAGCGAGGCGACGGAGACGTAGCGCGTCGTGTAGAAGGCGATGGCCCACAGCGCGGCGCCGATCACGATCGGGACGGGCAGGAGCACCAGCAGGCCGCCGATGGTCGAAGCCACGCCCTTTCCGCCCTTGAACTTCAGGAAGCAGGAGAAGCAGTGGCCCAGCAGCGTGCCGACGAAGCCGGCGGCGACGATGGCGAACAGGACGTCGACGTCAGCGTACTTCCCGGGATTGAAGGCGCTTACGAGAAAGTCCTGGAAATGCATCAGGAGCGTCTTGTTTGGGTGAGTGACGGCGTCGGCTTCCAGTAACTTATCGAAGATCGGACGGAGGTAGATTATGTAGGCGATGACGTATCCAAGGCCTGTCCCCGCCGCACCCTTGAGCGCGTCGAGGGCGAAGACGAGGTTGCCGGGTCCTTTGCCGAGCACGCGCTTGACGTTGGTCGCGCCGGGGTTGCCGGAACCTTCCTTGAGGATGTCCACGCCGTAGCGCTTCGAGACGAGCACGGCGAAGTTGACGGAACCCAGGAGGTATCCGGCGAGTGCGCTGATCCCGAGGGCGAGCAGCATCGCTTAGGCGTCGATCAACTTGGCGCTGACGATCGCCGGGTTACGGAGGATCTCAGCCAAGGCCGAGGCACCCGGAGCGGTGTCGAGCTGGTAGACCGCGAGGGCATTGGCGCCGCCGGTGCGGCTGAGGGCCATGTTGGCGATGTTGACGCGTTCCTTGGAGAGGAGGGTGCCGAGGGCGCCGATGATGCCGGGCTGGTCCTGGTTTTCGATGAGGAGCAGCTTGCCTTCGGGGACGAACTCGAGCGTGCGGCCGTTGATGGAGACGACGCGCGCGGACTGCGCCTTGCCGAGGACGGTGCCGGCGACGGAGACGGACTTGCCGCCCGCGAGGAGGGCTTCGACGAGGATGAGTTCCTTGTAGTCGGCTTCGGCGGAAGAGCGGATGGTCTGCACTTCGACGCCGAGGGCCTTCAGCTTGCTCGGGGCGTTGACGTCATTGACGCCTTCCACGATGCCGCGGAGGTAACCACGCTGGATGGAGCGGGCGATGGCGCCGGCACCTTGGTCGGAGCCGGTACCGAAGGTGGTCAGGCGGAGCGCTTCGACGCGGCCGGGGGCGGCCAACTGACGGGCGATGGCGCCCAGCTTTTCCGCGAG
>CALQIY020000091.1 GCA_943330755.2 Opitutus sp. GAS368 | reverse complement strand
ATGGCGCCCCATTGCAGGGGTTCCACCGCGGCATCGGCTTCGGCCATGGCTTGCGAGCGGATATCGAGGAAACGGCTGGTCATGTCCGCCCGCTCCAGCAACCGGCCCAACTGCAGGAAGTTCCAGCCCTCATCGCGCGTCAGGGTCGCTTCGGTGATGCCGTCGAAGAGCATCGAAGACGTGATCACCTTCTCGTAGAAAGTCTGCGGCGAGCGCGCCAGCAGGTCGGCTCCCTCCGCGGAGGTCACCAGCATGTAGAGGGCGTTGAGCTCGGACCACATCTCGTCCGAGATCTTGTCGCGCACGGAGCGCGCGTTTTCGCGGGCTTGGCGGATGCATGAGACGATCGAGTCGGGGTTGCGCTGGTCGAGGGTCAGGTAACGGGCGGCGGCGCCTTGCACCGGGTGCGGGTGAAGGGTGCGGAACGACGCCTCCATGGCTGTGGCCGTGAGGACCGGCGTCCAGTACTCCTGGGCCGACCCGCGGCCCAAGGTCTCGTCATCGAGCAGCATTTCCTCGCTCACCCGCACGAGCCGGGCGAGGTTTTCGGCGCGTTCCATCTGGCGGGACATCCAGTAGAGATGGTCCGCGACGCGGGAAAGCATCATGGTGCCTTCCATCAGTGGGCGAGCACCCATGTGTCTTTGCTGCCTCCTCCCTGCGATGAGTTGACGACGATGGAGCCTTTCTTGAGGGCCACGCGCGTGAGCCCTCCGGGCAGGACCTTGACCGAATCGCCCCAGAGGACGAAGGGCCGGAGGTCGACGTGGCGGCCTTCCAGCTGCCCGTCCACGAGCGTGGGGTGCTGGGAGAAGTTGACCACGGGCTGGGCGATGTAGTTGCGCGGCTGGGCCAGGATCTTCGCGCGGAATTCCTCGATCTGCTCCTTCGTGGCCATCGGGCCGATGAGCATGCCGTAGCCACCGCTTTCGTTGGCGGCCTTGACGACGAGGTTCGGGAGGTTCGCCAAGATGTACTTCATGTCGTCGGGCCGCCATGCGAGGTAGGTCGGGACCTGGTCGAGGATGGGTTCCTGGCAGAGGTAATAGCGAATCATGTCCGGCACGTAGGCGTAGGTGACCTTATCGTCGGCCACGCCGGTCCCGATGGCGTTGGCGAGGGCCACGTTGCCGCGGCGGACCGCGTCGACCAGGCCGGGCACACCCAAGCAGGAGTCCTTGCGGAAGACCTGCGGGTCGAGGAAGTCGTCGTCGATGCGCCGGTAGATGACATCCACCTGCCGGAGGCCGCGCGTGGTGCGCATGTAGACGAAGCCGTCGAGCGCGATGAGGTCGCGGCCTTCGACGATCTCGATGCTCATCTGCCGGGCGAGGAAGGAGTGCTCGAAGTAGGCGCTGTTATGCACCCCGGGCGTCAGCAAGACGACGTTCGGGTTCGGGTTCTCGTGCGGGGCCACGTGCCGTAAGGTCGCCAGCAGGTCGGAAGGGTAGGTGTCGACCGGCCGGACGCCGCCGCCGAAGAGGTGCGGGAAGACCCGCTTCATCGCGGTGCGGTTTTCGAGGACGTAGGATACCCCGGAAGGGCAGCGCCCATTGTCCTCCAGCACGAGGTAGCGGCCGTCGCGGTCCCGGATCAGGTCGGTCCCGCAGACATGGATGTAGGCATCTTTGGGCACGGAAACGCCCACGAATTCCGGCCGGTAATGGGCGGCGCCATGGATGACCTCGGTCGGGATGATGCCGTCCTTGATGATGCGCTGCTCGTGGTAGACGTCGTACAGGAAGAGGTTGAGCGCGGTGATGCGCTGGATGAGGCCGGCTTCGATGTGCTCCCACTCGTGCGCCGGCACGACGCGCGGGAACGGGTCGAACGGGAAGACCCGTTCGGTGCCGCGGTCGTCGCCGTAGACGGTGAACGTGATGCCTTGCTTGAGGAACAGGAGTTCGAGGCTGCGGATCTTCTGGGAGAGCTCCTCCTGGCTCAGGCCCGCCAGACGATCGGCCACGCCTTGATAATACGGACGCACCTTGCCTTGCTCGTCCACCAGCTCGTCGAAGAGCGCGGCCGCTTTGTAGTCGTCCAGTAGCATGCCCAAGGTTCAGCAAGTCCCCTGCCAGACCGGTTCCCGCCCATGGGTGCTCAAAAACGAGCGGGGCCTTCGCCGACACTAGGGCAGGCCAGCCTAATCCTGACCACCGGCCTTAAAGGCCTTCGCGGTCGGAAGGGCGGCGGTCCGGCACCTTGCCCCCTTTGGAGCGGAAGAACTCGCGGAGGACCTCGGCGCGGGCGTCCGCCATGCGGTTCTTGCGGACGTCTTCCGGCGTCAGGAGCTTCTGGCGCTCGGTCATCATCCGGCGCAACTGCATCAACGCGGATTGCTGGAGTTGCCGGACGCGTTCGCGGGTGAGCTTGAACTTCTCGCCGACCTCCTCGAGCGTCAGCGGGCTTTCGCCATTCAGGCCGAAGCGCAGGGTGATGACCTCCGCCTCGCGCGGCTCGAGGTGGGCCAGCATCTCCGCGATCTCCGTGAGGTCGGACTTGCCGCGGAGGTTTTCGAAGGGGGAACGGGCCGACTCGTCCTTCACCAAATCGCCCAGCGTCGCGTCGCCGTCTTCGCCCACCGGTTGGTCGAGCGAGGCCGCGCGGTTGGCGACGGACTTCATGTGCACGACCTTCGACAACGGGATGTCCATCGCCATGGCGATCTCGTCATTGTTCGGTTCGCGTTCGAGTTCCTTGGCGAGTTGGTTGGAGACCCGGCGCATCTGGGCGATGCGGTCGACCATGTGGACGGGGAGACGGATCGTTTTGCCGTTGGAAGCCAGCGCCCGCTTGATGGCCTGCTTGATCCACCAAGCGGCATAGGTGCTGAGCTTGCCGCCCTTGTCCGGGTCGAAGCGCTCGACGGCTTTGATCAGGCCGAAGTTGCCTTCGCTGATGAGGTCCATCAGCGGCAGGCCGAAATTGTCGTAGTCCTTGGCGATGCGCACCACCAGGCGAAGGTTCGCCTGGATCATGTGCTGGCGCGCGGCTTCGTCGCCTTTGAGGACGCGGCGAGCGAGCGCGGTTTCTTGTTCCAGCGTCAGCAACGGCGTCTTGCCGATCTGGTCGAGGTAACTCCGGATCGGCGAGCGTTCGTCCGGGGAAAGCTTTTCCCAGGCTTCGCCCGGCTCGGTCGGGTCGAGGTTGACCGGGGCCGACGGGGGCGGAGGCGTGGCCACGGCAGGCAACGGCTTGAGCGCTTTGTCCTTCTTCGTGGGCTTGGCTTTGGGCACGGAGGTCAGGACTTCAGCCCGGCGGCGAGCCCGAGGGCTCGGAGCACGCCTTTGGACTTATTGACCGTCTCTTCGTATTCCAGCGTCGGCACCGAATCGGCGACGACCCCGGCGCCCGCTTGCATGCTGGCCACGCCGGCCCGCAACGAGGCCGTGCGGATGACGATGCAGGAGTCATGACCGCCATCGAAGCCGAAGTAGCCCACCGCGCCGCCGTAGACGCCGCGACGTTCGCCTTCGAGTTCGGAGATGATCTGCATCGCGCGGACCTTGGGCGCACCCGAAAGGGTCCCCGCGGGGAAGGTCGCCCGGAAGAGGTCGAAGGCATCGTGCTTCGGCGAGAGGTCGCCTTCGACCTGAGAGACGATGTGCATCACGTGCGAGTAGCGCTCGATGATGGCATAGGCTGGGACCGTCACGCTACCCGGCACGCAGACGCGGCCGAGGTCATTGCGGGCGAGGTCGACCAACATGAGGTGTTCGGCGCGTTCCTTCGGGTCCGCCAAGAGGTCGGCTTCCAACTTGCGGTCGGCCGCTTCGTCGATGCCCCGCGGGCGCGTGCCGGCGATCGGGCGGATTTCGCAGCGGCGGCCGGTCAGGCGTACGTTGACTTCCGGCGAAGCGCCGACGACGTCGAAGCCGAGGCCCGTCTCGATGACGAACATGTACGGCGACGGGTTGACGTGGCGGAGGACGCGGTAGAGGGCGAGGGGCTCGCCCTTGAAGGGGACATCGGTGCGGCGCGAAAGCACGACCTGGACGCAATCGCCGGCGCGGACGTATTCTTGGGTGCGGCGGACGGCGGCTTCGAAGTCGGGCTGGCTGACGTTGGACTGGCCGAAGGCGAAGCCGGCGGCATCGGGCAACTCGGCGGCGTGGGCGGCGCGGGGGCCGGTGACGATGGCCTTGAGGGCTTCGAGGTCCTGCTTGGCGGCCAACCAGATCGCATCGGCTTGCTCGGGCGACGTGATGCGCGTGTTGACGATGAGACGCAGGGTCTGACGCGCGTTGTCGAAGGCGACCACCCGGTCGACGAGCATGAAGTGGGTCAGGGGCGTGCCGGCCGGGTCCTTGGCCGGACGAGGAACCGTGGGTTCCGTGCGGTGCACGTATTCGTAACCGACCATGCCGACCATGCCGCCGACAAACGGCGGGAGGCCGGGAACTTGGGCGACGCGGAGACCGGCGACTTCCTTTTTGACGAGTTCCAGCGGGTCGGCCGGGGTGGGGAAGGATTCCTTGCGGCCGTCGCGGTGGACTTTCTCGGTCTTGTCCTCCCAGGAGGTGATGGTGAGGGCCGGGCCCGCACCACAGAAACTGTAGCGACCGATGTGTTCGCCGCCGGTGACCGACTCGAACAGGAAGCTGGCGCCTTGGCTGCGCAGGCGGGCGTAGACCGAGACCGGCGTCTCCAAGTCGGCCATCAGGTCGAGACAGACGGGCACGATATCGCTCGTGCGGGCGAACTCGCGGAAGGCGGCTTGGTCGGGGACTAGGCTCACGGGTTGAAACTAGAGGGATTCCTTGGAGGGAGGAAACTTAATAACCAAGCCGGTGGCCCAAACTTGGTTCAGAAGGCTGTCTACCCCTTTGGATTAGCCTGCCAGCGGCCCCAAAGGGAAAGCGGGAGCAGACGGCCGTTGCCTTCCTGTTTCAAGGCCAGTTCGCCGATGTCGATCTTACCGCCGAGACCGCTGGTGCATTCCTCGAGCAGGTTATGGCAGAGGATCGAGGACGCGTCGATGGTGTAGACGGTCAAGATCATGAACTGGGCCTGCGGGGAGAGCAGTTCGCGGCAGGAGCGGAGGAGGGGAGCGAGGTCTTGTTCGACCTTCCAGAACTCGCCGGTCGGGCCGCGGCCGAAAGCGGGCGGGTCCATCAGGACCGCCTCGTACTGGTTGCCGCGCTTGATCTCGCGCTTCACGAACGTGGGGGCGTCTTCGATGATCCAGCGGATCGGCTCGGCGGTCAGGCCCGAAGCCTCTTGGTTGCGCCGGCCCCATGCCACCGCAGGCTTCGAGGCATCGACGTGCGTCACATGCCAGCCCGCTTGGGCGGCGACGAGCGAAGCGGCCCCGGTATAACCGAACAGGTTGAGCAGACGCGGGCGGTTGGCGCCGGTCGCCTTTTGCTCGGACAACCACTTCCAGTGCGGCGATTGTTCGGCGAAGACGCCGAACTGCTTGGAATTATCCATGAAGCGCAACTGCAGCTTCAGTTTGCCCAACTTGGTTTCCCAGTCGCGCGGGCAGTTGCCATTCAGCTTCCAGCGGCCTTCGCGACCGCCTTCTTCGTGGACGGCGACGGCCTTGGCCCATTCGGAGCGTGGTAGGCTTTGGCGCCACCAGGCTTTGGGTTCGCTGCGGACCATGCGGACGCCGCCGATTTCCTCGAGCTTGAGGCCGTCGCCGGTGTCCAGGAGGCGGTGGCCTTCCCAATCGCTGACTAGAACTTGGATGTTCACGTCGGCAATGTGAGCCTTGTTTCGCTCGGAGTGAAGCCCGCTTTTGCTCGCCAAGGATTTCTTCGGCCGCATCAAGGACGCCATGAACCGACTGCTCGCCAGCGCACGCTGGGAGACCAAGGCCTCGGGCCTGGTCGCCCTGGCGAGCGATTGGCCGTCGGCGACGCCCCCGAGGTTGCTCCTGAACGAACCGGCGGTCTTGGTGACTTTGGAGCGGGCCGAGGCGCAGGCTTGGGCCACCCGTTCAGGCTGCTGGATCGAGGGCGACCAAGTGCATTTCTTCCTGTGGAAGCCGCTCTGTCCCGAGGCGACCGACGATAGCCTGCGCGTGCTGGGGCCGTTTAACAACTGGGGGCACAGCGCGGATATGACCCCTTGGACCTTGCACGCGGTTTGTTTGCTCGGCGCCGAGGGGTTCGAGGTGAGCGCCCCGGTCAGCGCGGTCTTCGGGACGGCGGCGGCGGTGCCCTTCAAATTCATCCGCACCGACGGTCGCTGGTTGGAGCCGCCGCATGACGCCGACAACGTGCAGCGCGACCCCCACGGCAACCGCAACTTGACCGTGGAACGCGCCCGGACCAATCGGCATGTCTATCGATTCACCGCGACGGGCGCGGCCCCCGAACAACACCCGGTCCGCGTGCTCTTCGAGCAGGATGACCTCGTGGAGTTCTGCGAAGTGCTCGCGTCCGATCCGCTCGACGTCCTCGAGCCGCCGGGGCCGTTCGGGGCGACCGTCTCCGCGCAAGGGACGACTTTCCGGGTCTTCGCCCCGCGCGCGCGCGCCGTCAGCGTGGGCTATTCGCGTCAAGTGTCCGCCGACCTCGCCGTGGCGCCACACCCCGGTTATCTCGAACTGAAGGCCGCTGGGCAGGGCGCCTGGGAAGGCTTCGTCGGTGAAGACCTGACGGATGCGATCTACCTCTTGGATGTCGATGGACGCCGCACATTCGATCCGTGGGCCAAGCGTCTCAGCTTCGATGCGGGCGTGGTCTGCGGCCCCGCCGAATTGGCGGATTTCAAGGATGGTTTCGTCACGCCCGCGGCCGAAGACCTCGTCATCGTCGAGGCCCACGTCCGTGACTTGCTCGGCCTGTCGGCGCCGACGGGCATCCCGGGCTTCCGCGATCTCGCCCAGTGGATTCGACGTGATGGCGCTTACCTCCGTTCGCTCGGCGCGAACGCGTTGGAACTCCTGCCCTGCACGGATTACGAGCGCGGTGGACCCGAGGAATACCATTGGGGTTACATGCCGATTTCGGCGTTCGCTCCGGCGATGCCGTATGCGTGGGACGACGCGTCCGCGGTCAACTCCACCGAAGCCTTCCGCGATCTGGTCCGGGCCTGCCATGAAGCGGGCCTCGCGGTCATCATGGATCTCGTGTTGAACCATTTCGGCGCGCCCAACGCGCTGCAGGCGATCGACCCGAGCTACTATTACCGCGTGGATTCCAAGGGGGAACTCTCGAACTGGAGCGGGTGCGGGAACGACGTCCGCGCCGAGGCGCCGATGTTCCGTCGGCTGGTCTTGGCGTCGCTCCAGCATTGGACCCAAACGCTCGGCGTCGATGGGGTGCGGCTTGATTTGGCGGAGTTGCTGGGCACGCCATTGTTGCGGGAGATCGAGGACGATTTCCGCGCGCAGCGTCCGGAGAAAATCCTCATCGCCGAGCCGTGGAGTTTCCGGGGGCACATCGCGCGCGACCTCGACCACACGACTTGGACGAGTTGGGATGACGCGTTCCGCGAGTTCTTGCCGGCGTACGTCCGCGGTCACGCGCGGGCGGCCGACCTCCTGCACCAGATGGCGGCCTGCGCGTTCCGGCCGGCGGCGCGCTTGCGGTATGCGCAGTCGCACGACGACATGGCTTGGTTGGATCGCATCACCGAACAGCCGGGGGCCGATGCCTTGGAGCCGAGCGCCTCGGATATCCTGCGCACCCGCTTGATGCATGTGATCCTGCTTTGCTCGGCGGGCATCCCGATGCTTTCGGCCGGCCAGGACTTCCTGATGACCAAGCGCGGCGTCGCCAATACCTGGCGGCGCGGCGACCTGAACCAACTCGACCCGCAGCGTTTGGAGCTTTTTCGGGGTGAGCATGAGTTCGTGGCGCAACTCATCCGTTTCCGCCTGTCGGCCCAGGGCAAGGGGCTGCGTCCGCGTCAGGCCGTTTCGCCTGGTTGGATGCAGGTGAGCCTCCAGCAGGGTGGGGAGGCCTTTGTGGCCGTCCTCAACGCCGATGGCCAATTGGGCCCCGACCGTATTTTGGTGGCCTGCAATCCCCATGGCCGGTCGGTCGAATTACCCTTGCCGGAACTCGCCGATTGGCAGCCGGTGGTCCTTTCGCCCCGTCCGGGCACCCGCCACGCCTCCGCGGAGGCCCCGCAGATCCGTGCGGGTGGCCTTTCGCTTCCTCCTTTGGGCTGTGGAGTTTGGGTTGTTAGGGCCTAATCGCATTCTCCGCTTGCCAATGGCGGGTGGGTCTCCCTTTTTCATCCCTTTCCGCTCCCGCGCGAAACCCAATCTTCTCAACACACCATGGCCACCAAAGTAGCTATCAACGGATTCGGCCGCATCGGCCGTCTCGTCTTCCGCGCCCTCGTCGAACAGGGCCACCTCGGCACGACCTTCGACGTCGTCGCCGTCGGCGATATCGTCCCTGCGGACAACCTCGCCTACCTCCT
>CALQIY020000090.1 GCA_943330755.2 Opitutus sp. GAS368 | reverse complement strand
TTATAATTATCGAAGATATTTTTCCGGATTTCCGATGGCGTGGATCGAGCGCTTCCCCAAAGTCCCGCTCCCCCTGATGACGACTTCACGTCCAGTCCAACGCGCCCTCCGCCCATGATCCGGCAATTCGACGAGAACGGCGGTCGGCCTCTGCGTGGACCGGAATCCTTCAAGCGGCCCAAACTCCATGAGCTGGACCTGGAGCTGCTTGTCTCGAACGAAGGGCAGGCATCCGTTAAGCTGCAGCAAGTCCTCGACCTCTTCAAGGCGGGCAAGGTCGCGCTCGGCGTCCGTCGGGCCAAAGAACTCGCCGTCTGGTTGGAAGGGCAGCCGTACCTGATCTATGCCAGCAACCTTTCTTGGCTGACGTGGCACCTGTCCACCTATGCCCCGCCTGCCGTCGCCCGCAGGATGGTGTGGCGAGCCCTCTCGACGCTTCCGGCGAAGGGATTCAATGCGTCTACCGCGGTGTTTGGGCATGTCTCCATGGCGAAGGTCCATCGGCGACGTGGATGTGCCCAGCGGGTGCGCGCCTGCTGTCGGTACATGCTCAAGAAATGGGCCGATGTTGAAATGCAAAACTTGGCTTACCTGCCTTACTTCTACCTGAGCGAACTGCTATGGCTCGAGGGCCAGTACGCGGAGGCCCTCCCGTTGATGGAAAAAGCCTTGGTTAACATCGAGCGGTATGGGGCGTTCGACCATCGCCTTAAGTATGCCTCGGTGATGCTGCACGCCGAACTGTGCGAAGCGTTGGGCCAGCGTGAAAAAGCCCATGCCTGTTTCGCGGCGTTCCTCGATGGTTTCGGGGACCATTCCTACATGCCGCGCGCCCTGCACGAAAGGGTTTGGGGTGGGTTCCATCGTACGAAGGATGCGGTCAATCGGAAGTTCTAGGAGTCAGCTGTTGGGCCTGTAGCGGGTAGGGTTGGCACTGCGTGCCAACCTAGGAGTTCGCCGTTGGGCGACTCAGGGTGGGGCAACGCTTTGCCTTGCACTCCTCATGCGGAGGGCGCGGCGAAGCCACGCCCCTACCCGCGCGAGCTGAGCTCGCGAGGGGACCCGTTGATAAGGTGACACGGGGACAAGGGGGCGAAGTCACGCCCCTACCTCAGAAAAGGCGGGGCGGTTTGCCTTTTGGCTTTGGACAGGCTTGGTGGCGCATGGCCACTGTCCGGCTCATCCTCGGCGACCAGCTGAACCCGACGCATCGTTGGTTCCGGCAGGTCGACCCTGCCGTGGTCTATGTGCTCATGGAGGTCCGTTCCGAGACCGACTACGTCCCGCATCACGCCCAGAAGGTCATCGCCATCTTCGCTGGGATGCGGCGGCTGGCTGAACAACTGCGCGCTGCGGGCCATCGGGTCCGGGCTTTCCGGATCGGCCATGCGGACAACCGTCAGTCTTTCGCCGCCAACCTGCGAACGGTCTTCACCGAAGTCGGGGCGACCCGCTTCGAGTATCAAGAGCCTGATGAATGGCGGGTCGATCAGGACTTGGCGGCCTTCGCCGCCAACTGCGGGCTGCCTACGACTGTGGTCTCGTCCGAGCACTTCCTCGATGCCCGCACCGGCGTCGCCGCCCATTTCCAGAAGGACGCCAAGCGCTGGTTGATGGAGTCCTATTACCGGAAAATGCGGGTGCGTACCCAGTTGCTGATGGATGCCGCGGGTACGCCGTTGGGAGGCGAGTGGAATTATGACGCGGAGAACCGCAAGCCCTGGAAGGGGACCCCGCCACCGCCGGCCGTTTGGGACGTCAGCCATGACCATGGAGCACTCTGGGCCGAGATCCAAGCCGCCGGGGTAAAGACCTTTGGCGAACCCTCCGCTGCAGGGTTTCCTTGGCCGTGTGACCGCGCCGAAGCCCTCGCGCAGTTGGACGCCTTCATCGAACGAGGCCTCCCGAACTTCGGCGACTACGAGGATGCCATGCACACGACCTCGGATCGGCTGTTCCACTCGCGGTTATCCTTCGCGCTCAACGTCAAGCTGCTCTCGCCGCTGGAAGTCGCGACCGCCGCCGCGGAGGCGCATCGCCGCGACCCGGTCCGCTACCCGCTTGCCGCCACCGAAGGCTTCGTCCGCCAAATCATCGGCTGGCGCGAATACATCCGCGGCGTGTATTGGGCCAAGATGCCAGGCTATGCCACGGCCAATGGCCTCGGCCACACGCTGTCGCTGCCCTCGTGGTTCTGGACTGGGAAGGTGAAGATGAACTGCCTGCGGCACTCCATCGGGCAATCATTGCAGACTGCGTATGCGCACCACATCCAGCGCCTCATGGTCATCGGGTCGTTCTGCCTGACCGCGGGCGTCGATCCCGCGGAAGTCGAACGGTGGTACCTCGGCGTCTACATCGACGCCTTCCAATGGGTCGAACTGCCGAACGTCATCGGCATGAGCCAGCACGCCGACGGAGGGTTCCTCGCCAGCAAGCCCTACTGCTGTGCGGCCAGTTATGTCTCAAAGATGTCGAACTACTGCGGCGGTTGCCCGTATGACCCCAAGGACCGCACGGGCCCGCTCGCTTGTCCGCTCAACGCCTTCTATTGGGATTTCTGGCTGCGACATCAGGACCGTTTCCTGAATAACCCACGCGTCGGTATGGCCGTGCGGCAAGCCGCGCAGATGCCCCCCGCCGAGCAGGCCGCCATCCGGAAGAAAGCCGCCGAGCTCCGGGCCAACATCGAGGAGCTGTAGTCTGAGAAAGGTGGTAGCGGTTGGCGGTTAGGGGAGGGGGTGCGGCTAGGTTGGCACGCAGTGCCAACCCTACCCGATGCAGTTGCATGAGCATACGACCCATCCTTCGACTCAGTGATCGATGCTGCCCTCGACTCTCTACCCAATCCGACTCCATAGCACCTTGAGGTAACGGCCCTCGGGGTGGTTGGAGACGTTGGGGTGATCGCCGCCCGGGCCGGTGCGGTCGAAGATCTGGAGGCGCTTCTGGTAGCGGTGCGCGGCCTTGCTGACGAGGTCCTCGAAGGCTTCGGCCGAGACGAGGCCCGAGCAGGAGCAGGTGACGAACACGCCGCCCGGGGCGACGACCTGCATGGCGAGGACGTTCAAGTCGTTGTACTTCTTCAGGCCTTCGGCTTCGAATTCTTCATCGCGGCTGTCGACGAACTTGGGTGGGTCGCAAAGCACGAGATCCCAGGTCTTGCCGTTCTTCTGCATCTGGCGGATCCAGCTGAAAGCATCGGCGTGGACGAATTCGATGCGCGCATTGTTCAGGTTCGCGTTGCGCTTAGCCATCTCGATGGCCTTCTCGTCGAGGTCAACGGCGGTGACTTCCGTGGCGCCGGCCAGCTTGGCGGCGATGGAGAAGCCGCCGGAATAACAGCAGAGGTCGAGCACCTTGAGGCCCTTGGCCAAGGCGCCGAAGCGGCGACGGTTGTCGCGTTGGTCGCAGAAGAAACCGGTCTTATGGCCTTCGGCGAAGTCGACTTCCTGGATCATCCCGAACTCCTTGATCTTGACGAAGCGTACGGACGACTTCGGCACATCGGTCGGCATGATGCCTTCGATGCGGGCGACATGCGGGTCGACTTGGACGATTTCACGCTTGGTGCCGACCGCGTCATGCAGGATCGGGATCCAGCGGGGCAGGCGGCGCATCACGCCGAGGGAGGAGACTTCGATGGAAAGCACGTCGCCGAGTCGGTCGACGATGAGGCCCGAGAGGAAGTCCGCGTCGCCGTTGACCACGCGGTAGGCGTCGGTGTCGGCGTCGAGTTTGAGGAGGTCCTTGCGCAAGGCGACCGCGCGGCGGATGGCCTGCTCGAACCAAGCATCATCCGGCTTGCCCGCGGTGGCCTTGAGGATGCGCAGGGCGATGGGGGCACCAGCGTTCCAGAAGCCGTAGCCGATGAAGGAACCCTGCTTATCGTAGGCGGAGACGACGTCGCCTTGGCGGGCGTCGGGCGAGACCTCGCCGACCATCGACCGGAAGATATTGGGCTTGGACGTGAACGTCTTCAGCTGCACCCATGGTTTCTCGCGCGCGATGGGCGCGGGGATGTTGGAGAGGCCACCCATGGTGTCGGACATGACCCCAAGGTTCAGAGTCAGGGCCGACTTGGCAAGCCCCGCCCTAGGCGAGGCCGCAGATTAACCGATGAAGCTGCAGATATACTGGCAGATGCCCGAGCTCACGGTGATCGTGAAGCCGGACTTCGGGGCCACGTAGAAGTGCGTGCCGGCGGCGTAGGTCTTGACCTCGGTCGTGCCGTCCTGGACCACCGTGCAGGAACCATCGGTGATTTCCATGATCTCAGCCTTATCCGTACCGAAGTGGTAGGTGCCGGCGTAGATCAGCCCCACGGTCTTCTTGGCGCCATCGGCGGTGAGGATCGTGTGGGAGACGACCTTGCCGTCGAAGTAGACGTTGGCCTTGGCGATCGCGGTGACGTTCTTGAATTCCATGGGATGGATTTGCTAAGGGGATGGAGAGGGAGGGTAAAGGGGAAATGAGATAAAGCAGGTGCAAACGTGCAAAGGTGCGAAAGCGTTAAGGTGGAGGCAGGGTACGGAGTACGGATTACGGAGTACAGATTACAGATTACGGAGTACAGAGTACGGAGTACGGATTTCGAGAGGCACTGGGGAAATGGCGGCAAACGGGTAGGGGCGTGGTTTACCGCGCCCTCCTATACATGAGTGCAAGGCGAAGCCTTGCCCCTGCCCGAGGCAGACCTCGCCGCAACCCTTACCCCTCAACCCGCAACCCTAGGACAGCACGTGGTGCTGTCCCTACCTCTTAACTACCTGATAATAAGCGACGGGACCGAGGAGTTCGCGGCCGTCGGTCGACTTGGCGCCGGCGACCTTGATTTCGTGCACGAAGCCTTCGCGGATATCCTTGAGCGGCAATGTGAGGAGCTTGCCGTCGGCGCTGAGCGACCAGGCGGATTCCAGCGGGAGTTCATCGACCTTGGGTGAGCCGTAGGTGGAGTGATATTTATAGCGGAAGCTGCGCAGGGCCGGCGCCAGGGAAGCCTTATCGATTGCGGCGGTGAAGCGGACCTCAAAGCCGGTCGCGGTCAGGTGGACGGACTCGATGAGCGGGGGGAGCACCTGCGGGGCGGGGATGCGGACGATGCCGTTGTTGCCGGCCCAAGAGAGGTGCGTCTTGCCCACGTGCAGCGCGCCATCGGGCGCAAAGGCGAGGCGGTGGTTGCCGTTGCGGAGCGTCTTGGTGTCGAGGAACGGGATCATCGCGCCTTGATGCACGCCGCGGATGTCCTCACCGACGAAACGGACGAGGCGGGCGGCGTTCATTTCACCGAAGACCACTTGGCCCGCAAGCGCGCCCCAGGTGGCGGGGAAGACGGCAGGCTGCGTCGGCGAATTGGAGAGGTCGCTTTGGATGAAGATGCCACCAGGCTGCGTGCGCAGCTTCTCGAGTTCGGGTACGGGAAGTTGCAGCGGGTCGCCTTTGTTCCAGCCCGGGGCCCACACCAGCGAAGCCGGGTGGCCGTTGAAGGAGCCCTTGGTCACGATCTGCAAAGGGCTGCTGCCGCGCCAATCGCCTTGGTTGTCGTTCACGAGTAACCGGCCTTTCGCATCGAAGCCGATGCCATCGGGCGAACGGAAGCCAGTTGCGTACAGTTCGGCCGGTCCACGGCCGTTGTCCGCGATCCGCATGATGCACCCGCGGTACGGCACGCGGCCGTACATGCGGCCGGCGGCGCCGGTCTTGCCCGCAGCTAGATTTTCGCGCGTGGCCTTGCCGATCTCAGACCAAGTACCGCGGATTTCCTTGAAGATGCCGGCGCCCGAGGACGCCAGGTTGAGCCCTATGTAGAGTGCGCCATCAGGGCCGCGGGCGGGGCCGAAGGCGAACTCGTGGTAGTTGCCGGTCATGCCGAAGCCATCGTAAACCGTCTGGTAGCGGTCGGCCTTGCCGTCGCCGTCGGTGTCGACGAGGCGGGTCAGTTCCGGACGCTGCATCACGAGCACCGACCCTTTACCATCCGTCAGGAGGCCGAGCGGCTCGTGGAGTCCTTCGGCGAACTGCTTCCAGCTGCCGTTGGTTTGGCGGATGAAGACCTCGCCGCGGTGGAACGCGACCGCCAGGCGACCGTCTTCAAGGAAGGCGAGGCCACCGACCTGATCGTCGATGCCGGCCGGCACTTCGACCTTGGCGATCTCGAAGGCCTTGTCCCAGCCGTCGACGGAAGGTTTGGCGACGGTCGTCGGCTTAGGCGCGGCGAGCGTGGCCGCGAGGAAGAGCAAGGGGGTGATCACGGCAGGCGGAGGGTAAGGGTGAACGACTTGGCTTCGGATGGGGTCAACGTCAGCGTGTTGTTGCGGACAATGCCGGCGGAACTCGTCGTGGCATCGTCCAGCGTGAAGGTGATCGGCTTGGCCGTCGTGACTTCGAAGCGGCGGACGAGCGTCTTGCCTTCGGCGACGATCTTTTCGCGGAACTGGCCGCCATCGCGCTCGTATTCAAAGGTTGGTAGCCCGGTCGTATCGACCGAGTAACCGAGGAACTTCACGCGCTTCTGGAGGGACTCGTCGGGGGGCAGTTGCCAGAGCGACTGACCCAGCAGGGTCGCCACGGCCTTGCCATTGCTCTTATAGTAGGCCCAGCAATCAAGGAAGTTGCCGCGCCAGACCGTGCGCAGGCGGCAGTCGCCCGCATCGAAGCAATAGTTGAGGTCGCCCGGCAGCGCGACGGCGATGGCGGCTGGGCCGACGTTCGGCAGGAACATGCGTTGGATTTCCGGACGACGGGCGGGGCGGGCGAGGGGGTCCTTCGTCACCGCCGGCTTTTCCTTCAGGCCCTTGGAGGCAGTGAGCATGTACTCGTGGACCGCGAGCAGGTTGGCTTCACCTAAGTGCGCCATGGACGGCATCTCGATGACGCCGTTGCGCTTCTTCTGGGGCTTCACCGCCCACGCGACGAATTCCTTGGGCTTCTTCTCGTAGAGTTTGGTGATTTCGACGAGCGAGGGCCCGACGACCATCTGGTCGGGCAAGTGGCAGGCGGCGCAGTTCTGCTCGTACAGCAACTTGCCGTCCTGCGCGGAGGCGAGCGTCGCGCAGAGCGCAAGGATCGGGGTGAGAAACCAGCGGGGCATAGGAGGACGAGGGAAAGGGGGTAGGAGATTGGGGATAGGGCCTAGGCCGAGGGGAGGCAAACAAGATAGGGGATAGGGGATAGGGGATGGGGGATAGGGGATGGGGGATAGGGGATTGCGGAAAGGGGATGGGGGATAGATTGGCTTTGGGTAGGGACAGCACCACGTGCTGTCCTGCTTGTAGCGGGTAGGGTTGGCACGCAGTACCAACAAGAGGGTGAAACGGGGGACCGGGAACCGGGATGTTGGCAAGCGGGCGGAGCCCGCGGCACAAGCCCTTGTCACCTTGTCCCCTGTAGTAAGGAGGCAGCTAGGTTGGCACGCAGTGCCAACCCTACCGGATGCAGAGAGGCAAGCGGCTTAGCCGCAAAAAACCATCCCCTAACCGCTAACCGCTTCCCGGTTAAATCAACTTCAGCTTCGGCAGGGCTTCGCCCTTCACGCGCTTGCGGATCGATTCCACGTACTCGTCCTTGAACTTCGGTACGGCGGACTGGACGGGCCACGCGACGGCTTCGCCGTGGGCGCAGATGGTGCGGCCGGCAACCTGGTTGGCGATGTCGAGCAGCAGCGGGACGTCGGATTCCTGGCCGCCGCCGGTCGTGATGCGCTTGGAGACGCGGGAGAGCCAGAGGGAGCCTTCGCGGCACGGCGTGCACTGGCCGCAGGTCTCGTGGGCGTAGAAGGCATTGAGGTTCGAGAGCGCTTGGATCATCTCGACGGAATCATCGAGGACGATGGTGCCGCCGGTGCCGAGGCCCGTGCCGCACGCCGCGATGCTGTTCGCATCGAGGGGGATGTCCTCCAGCGCCCAGTCAAACTCTTGGCCGTTGGGCAGCTTGCCCTTGAAACGCTCGCCGAACTTCAGGATCTTGGTCGAGGAGCCGCCGGGGATGATCGCCTTGAACGTGCGACCATCGAGCGGTCCGCCGCAGAAGTCATAGAGCAACTGGCCGAACGTCGCCTTACCGGCTTCGATCTCGTACAGGCCCGGACGCTTCACCAGGCCGCTGACGCCCCAGATGTGCGTGCCGCTGTCGCCGGGGATGCCGATCTTGGCGAACTCGGCGCCACCGAAGGCGAGCACGTGCTTCACCTGCGCCATGGTCTCGGCGTTGTTGACGATCGTCGGGCAGTTGTAGAGGCCGAGGACGGCCGGGAAATACGGGGGCTTGATGCGCGGGTAGCCACGCTTGCCTTCGAGGGATTCGATCAGGCCGGTTTCTTCGCCGCAGACGTAGCAACCTCCGCCGCGATGGACGACGACTTCGCAGGAGTAGCCCGAGCCGAGGATGTTCTGGCCGAGGAAGCCCTTGGCCTTCGCTTCGGCGA